>NZ_CP016353.1:3600681-3920454 GCF_002240355.1 Prauserella marina | reverse complement strand
CAAAGTCGACCGAACTCGTCACCAGGCGCCACGTCATCCTACTCACCCAACCGGCGACCGAGCCCGAATTCGCCCGACGCTCGGTGCGGAAAGTCTTCGGTCAGCCCCACCATGCCTGTTCGATGAGGCCGTCGGTGACCACCAAACGAATCCGTTCGGGTTGGTGGCGCAGGTCCAGGCTGATCCTGGTGGTGCGGGACAGGATCTCAACGTGAAAACCAGCGGCGGCGCACGGGCCAAGGACATCACCAACGGCAAGTCCGATGAACCCGGCGGGCTTCCCAATTCCGTAGGACGAGATCACTGGACGGACCTCCTATCCAGCAACCACCGAAACGGTCTGCCAACAACCAACCTACTCCACATCGGCTCGTTTCCCCGACTGGCGAATTCTGTCACCCACTTGCCAGCCGTCAGCGCCGCCCAAGTCCGCAGATGTCGACGACCGGTGTCCGGCCTCAACGGGGTCGAACGACCCGGTTCGGTGCGTGCGGGAGCCAACCAGTTTCGTCGGAAGCCTTGCCGGTGAGGATTCGTCCAATGGTCCACGACGGCAAGAACAGGCATAATGGGCTGACCGCTCCCGAACCGGGCGTCGTCCCGCACGTCGGCGATGTGGGTCCGTCGAGGCCAACGACGTAATCCGGCCCCCGGCGTCAAACCAACAGGCCGCGCTGAAATGCCTCAATTCGGTGACCCGCACGCTCGACCCCACAAGAAAGGCCGAGCAAAGTGGACTCAACGATGGAAGGCACCTGTGAACGCGTTCGCGACCACCTTCGAAGGTCGCATCATCGCCAGCGCCAGGGTGTGTCAGTCGAACGGCTCTGGCTCTTTCGGTGGTGACGCTCGGTAGTTCATCCGAGGAGTATGCGGTGACGGAGGATGGCGAAGCCTGCGCGGCCGTCATCTCGCTTGATCAGCTTCGTTTTGGTGTTCACTCCTTCTCTCTGTCCATTGTGGAACGGCTGGGTGAGAGCAGCGCTCACGGCGGCGCAGTCGAGTTCGAGTCCACGGGTGAACGCGTGGAGGTGGGCAGGTCCTCGGCCCGGGCCTGCTCGATCCAGGGGGCGCTGAGACGGTCATCGTTGCCGGTGGTCGGGGTGAGCAGGACGGCGAAGTCACCGACGAGCGCGGCAAGCCCGGTCTTCTCGGGGCAGGCGCTCGTGGCGGCGTCGATTCGCTCCCTCTGATGGTCGCGCAGCTCGTCGGGGTGGGTGAGCAGGTAGCGGGCAAGCCGCTTGGGCGAGATCGCTGGCCGGTCGGATTCGACTCGTCCTTGAGTGATGTAGCGATACAGCAGGTTCCCCGAGTTTGGTCAGGATGACGGGACGGTCCGCCGCGAATCTCGATGGCGAGTTAGGCTCAGCGTATTCTCTCAGGGATCGTGTCCAGAGTGTGCAACACCCGTACCGCGAGCACACGGCATTCTTCGTCCGAATGGTTCGTATGCTCGTTCAAGACGTCCTGTACGAGCTTGACGCGTTTGTCGTAGAGGGAGACGAAAACGGTATGCGAGGTCATTGCTCTTCCTTGTCCCGTGGTGTGCCCGAGGAACAAGCACATCAGAAATTCAGGTCCGATGTGGACCACAGTGGCGTCAGAAAGGACGCTGTCGGTTGATATGACGTAACCGTGTGATCCGCGCGGTGCCCAGCATCTGGGTGAGACGCGTCGCGTCGACCGCGCCGATCAGGAACGCCGGGCCGTGACGTTCGTGCTCTGCCAGCGGAGCGGTGCCTCTGCAGGAGGCGGATGGGGACGCCGTCTCGCGCTCGGATCAGGTGGAGTGACGACGGCGAGACATTATGGACCCGAATTTTTTTGCCGGTGTTGCTGGTATCTATGGGATGTCATCTGTCCAGCTACCTCAAGTATACGCGCTCCCAACGGTGTCTTCGGCTCGCCGGAGCAAAGGAATCCGGCGCTCTTGCATCATGTCCAGTCTCCCCTCCCTCCCCGGCTCGCGCTGGGGAGGGAGGGGACGCCGAGCAGGTCGCAGGTGCTCGTTCGGCCAGCGGTGACAGATCCGGCCGCATCGCTCAGCTTCACGATGTGGTGGGGCGGTAGCCACGTAGCACGGCCAAGGAAGATATCCATGTCCGCACCGAAGGCATTCGGCGTGAGCCTTCTGTCGAGGGCGATCTGGGTGAGTTCGCTGTCCTGGACACAACGCAGCCAGCCCCGCAACGTGCGTCAGGGACGCCAAAAATGCGCACCATAGCATCCCGAAGGTCGGCGTCGATCAGCGGGAAATACGGCGGACGTATTGGTGTCCGGAATTCGTTCTCTTTACCTAAACTGCGCCGGGCCTCCTATGGTGAACTTGTCCACAAGTGCCTTCCGGTCAGTTCGCACCGAAGGTGGGTGGGAGCTGGGCGTTGGGGGCAGCCTGATCGAGGTCGGCCGAGCGGAGCCGGAAGACTTGCAGCGTCAGCCCGAAGTACTTGCTGGTTTCGCCGACCCAGTGCATGCCGTTGCGGCGGACGGTGGCGGCGGCTCGGGTGTTCCCCGGTAGGACGACAGCGAAGATTTCATCAACGTCGTGCCGGAAGGCCCACTCAGCTAGCACGTAGGTGGCTTCGCTGGCGTATCCGTGGCCCCAGGTGTCGGGGTAGAGCTGCCAACCGATCTCGAGATCCTCATTGCCCGGCGGGAGGGACAGCAGAGCCGCCCCGCCGATGACGTGACCGTCGCTGCGCCGCTGAATCGCCCAGCGCCCGGCTGGTAAAGCCGTCCGGGCGGTTTCGGCGATCCACTGCTGCAGCAACAGGCGCATGGCCGCCAGATCGGGCACTCGGTCCATGGCCGGGCTGAGCCAGCGTGTCACCGCCTCGTGCCCGTAGACGGCCAGTGCCGCGGGCGCGTCGTCGACCTGCCAGCCCCGCAGCATCAACCGCGCGGTGACCAATGGAGGACGCGACGGCGGCGTGGTCGAATCGCTTGCCGTCATGTCAAGGTCGTTTCCGATTGTGCTGGCCGACCCGATGCGAGGCCGCCGAAGGCTGCTCGAGGTGTTCATCGGACGCGGCCACCGTCGACTTCCCAGCGCTGTGTCGCTGCCTCCATAAGCTCCGTCCCCGTGTTCTTGAGCGTGGCGACCGGTGTGACACGGCTTAGCGCAAGAAGCGTGTCGGTACTGTCAACGTTGTCTCGCTGCGATGCTGTCATCAGGGTGTCATGCGCAGACGCTGGCGTGGTTTCAGGCGCGACCACGAGCAGGGTCAGGCGTTGCCGGCCCTGCCCGGTCACTGTCACGGTGTCAGGGTGTTGCGAACGGAACCCCTCCAACCGGACCGTGCGGCCCTCGATCGTCAGACGGCGCGCGGCTGGCTCCCACATGGTCAAGTTGTAGGTGACCCGCTCGATCCGGCCCGGCCGAATTGCCAGCACCGCAAGCAGCGCCGGCAATTCGGCGGCCAGATCCCGGGATCGGGGCCACCACGCACCGTCGACATACCCCGTGGTGGGCGCCTTCGGCTTCAAGCGCAAGCGCAGTGTGTGCCGAGGCGGCTCGATGACCGTCGAGGTCGATGGGGTGGCGATCAGTGTGTGCGGGCTCGACGTCATGTCGATGCTCCCGTCCCTGGCCGCAAATACGGCCGACCTGGGCTTTCGTCGAGGACGACGCGGGCTTGGCCACTCGCGTACGAGATGCTCTCGACACCATCAACACTACACCCCATGCGACCACTCGGGCGGGACGATCACAATCGCCAGCTCAACGGTCGGCTTGCCCAGGCTCGGCACCCACTTCCCAATTGGTGAGGTTCGGTGTGACACCGGACGTACAGCCAAACGGGCGCCGCCGACCGCGCCCGGTGTCCCTGGGGCTGCTGAACGGTTCTATGACGGTGGGGTTTAGGCCGCGGTGGTGGCGATCTGGCTCATGATGGTTTCGTATTCGATGGGGGTCAATCGGCCGAGTCGGATCTGGCGGCGTCGGCGGTGGTAAGTGCGTTCGATCCAGGTCACGATCGCGATCCGGAGTTCGTCGCGGGTGGCCCATCGAGCCGCGTATGTGGTGGCGCCACAACGCTTGTTGCAGTTTCCGGCTCCGGAATTGCCCTGCACGATCGCTGTGGAGCCTGCACCCGGGCGACGCTCCCGCCTCGTCAAGCGGCCGGGCCGCCGGATTCGAGCGCGTCCGCTGCCTGCTGGAAGCTCATGCGGTCGGCGATGGAGTAGCCCACGATCCGGTTCGACCACACGTCCTTGACCGCGCAGAGGTAGACCTTGCCCTCGCTCGTCGGGTGTTCGGAGATATCGGGTCAACCACAGGCGATGCGGTGCTTCTGCCGTGAACTCGCGGCGCACCAGGTCCTTGTGCGCCGGCATGGCTCACGCTTTCCTCGCCGCGTGCGAGGCGCTCGTCACCCCGGAACGCGTCGCCGACGAGATGAAGGCCGTGTCCGAGGACCTCTTCGGCTACCTCGACACTTTCTCCGACTCTATGGTCGCGGAGTTCCTCGCTGAACGCGACCGGTGGATCGCCAGCGCCGCCTCGGCCCGCGCGGAAACCGTCCGACAGATCATCGCCGGTGACGAGATCGACACGCGCTAGGCATCCTCCGTGCTGGGCTACGACCTCGATCGCTGTCACCTCGCGGTCATCGCCTGGGCCGACTCGGAAAACGAGGTAGCACAGCTGGAACGCCTCGCCGACGCAGATCTCCGCGCGTGCGGAGCGACCATCTACTCGGCCACGACGTGAGCCACCGCCGATTCGAACTGCACGCGGCACTGCTCCTCGCCCAGTCCCTGGGCGAAGCCCTCCTGCCCGAGCAACACGACGACAGCTAAAAGGCGCGTCGCATCAGCCGTCGGCGCTATGACCGGAAACGCGGCAGACGGGCCAGTACCATCGAGGCTCGCCCCGCTCACGGCTCGCCGCGATTCCTGCCAAGCCCGAGAGCGGGTCAGCACGTCGTCGGCGTCCTGGCCATCCGTAAAGATCAATGGCCTCGTTGATTGCAACTTCCAGGTCGCCGTGCCGGTCGTGCTGCTCAGCCCAACCGCCCACGGCGTGCCGGGCTGTCCGGCTCCAGCCGGATGGAATCCCAGGCCACCTTGTGGCTAGCCGTGGTTACGGCCGCGGGCGACGGTTGCCTTGGCTGGCCCCAGCCGAACCCAACAGCAAAGCCGGTGCAATGGCGAGCCAGCCCGTTTCGACATGGGTTGCTGCTACTGACCGTCACCGGCCACTGGAGCTCCGTCGGTAACCATCACGCCGAATCTTCGCGTGTGCCGGTTTCACGGCAACAGGCAATCCGCTAACCAGCAGGTTCAGGTTCGTATACTGGCTTGCCGGGGGCCCCCAACAAGCCAGCATACGAACCTGAACCTGCTGGTCAGCGGGTTACCGGTGTCGATGAAGCCCGCTCACGCCAAGGCTCGGCGGGACGGATATCGGCGGGTTCAGTGATCTTGGCGAAAGGTAGCGCCCACTTTTCGTGTCAGTTGGGCACCGTCCGTGTCTTCTCCGGCGAACGCGCGCTCATGTCGAGGACGGTGTGTTGTGCGGGTGACGACCACCGGCCAGCTCTTCATCATGCAAACGCCCACGTCGCCACCAGCGGGAGCTCGCCGCACCAGAATGCGTCGCGTGTCTCCGGTCGTGGGTGCATGTCCGGGTTGCCGGGCTCGGCGAGGGGCGATCAGCTGGGCTGCCCGTGATCGACTCGCGTTCAATCTGGAACGGCGCCGTCGTCGGCAGCGCCGGAAACCTCGAAGGAGAGGTGCTGTTCGAGGGCGTCGACGACGTATTCGACGAGCGCGAGATGGGTCTGAAGTTCCCCGAGGATGCGGAGTTTGTTCGATCCGGACCGCTACCGCGTGGTCCTGTTCGACCAGCGCAATTCCGGACGTAGTAGCCCTTCGTCGGCCGATCCGGTCGACTTGTCGGCCAACCCGACCCAGCACCTCATGGACGACATGTAATCTTTGCGGGTTCACTTGGGTTCGAGCGGTGGCTGGTGCGGGGGTGCCTCGTGGGGTGTCACACTCGCGCTGGCCTAGCGCGGGCTGTCGGCCAGCACCGCCTTCGCCAGCGGCAGGGGAGTACTGGCCTCGGCGTCCAGCAGGAAGAACTCTTCCTTGACGCCGAAGGTCACGGCTCCATCGGCGGAAGCGGGCGAGTGGCCGGGCCTTGGATCACGGAGCCGTCTGGAGCGAATCGGGAACCGTGACATGGGCAGTCCCAGGTTTTCTCGGCGTTGTTGAAGGCGACGAGGCAGCCGAGGTGCGTGCAGCGTGCGTTCACCGTGTGCCGCCTGCCGTCCTCCGCCACGTAGGTGGCGGCGAACCGGACGCCCGCGCGCGTCACGGCACCCTCACCAGGACGAAGTGAGTCCGCCCTGGTTTCCCCGCCCAAGGCACGGACGTGGTCGCCGACGAAGTACTTGGCGACCGTCAGGTTGTCGCGCGCCAGCGCGGGCGTCGAGCGCGGATCGAACCTGTTCGGGTCGTAGAGTCCTGCCTCGGGCGGGTCGTCGCCCCGGATCAGTCGGTCCAGCAGCAGACCCGCCGCCGTTCCTCCGGTCATTCCCCACTGGCCGAAGCCGGTGGCCACCCACAACCGCTTACTCCCGGGATGATACCGCCCCACATACGGGACACCGTCCACAGTGGATAGATCGTGTGCTGACCACCGATGAGTCAACGACGTCACCCCGAAGCCCGCCGCGGCTTCGGCGAGCGCCGCGTAGCGCGCCTCGACATCGACCCGCGCACCGGTCCGGTAATGCTCACCCCCGACAAGCACGAGCCCGTCGTAGGAGCGAACCGACCTGTGCGTAACGGCGTCGAGATACATTCCGGGCGGAATCCGGCCTTCGCCGGCTACGACCAGGTCCCGCACGACGTTCAACCGCGCGAAGTACAAGCCTCTGTCGAGTATCGGGTAGTGGGTGGCGATCACGACATCGCGCGCCCGGACGCTCCCGTGTGCGGTGTGCACGACAGGAACGGTGCCCTCGTCGACCTTGCTCACCGGGCTACCTTCGAGAATGACGCCTCCGCGGTGTTCGACGGCATCTGCGAGGCCCAGCAGCCAGCGGCGGGGGTGGAACTGCGCCTGCCCGGTGAACCGGACAGCACCGGCGGCGTCGACCGGCAGCTCGATATCCGGCACGCGCTCCGCGGGCAGGCCCGCTTCGGCCGCCGCTTCCGCCTCCGATTCGAGCTGCCCGACCATCTGCCGCTCCGACGTGTGAACCAGGCTGTCGCGACGTTCGAAAGCACATTCGATCCCCAGTTCCGCCGACGTGGTGGCTATCCACTCCAGCGCGTCGAGCTGCGTACGCCCGTACCGGCGAGCCGCCTCGGTGCCCTTGTGGGCGGCGAGCTGTGCGTACTTGAGCGCGTGCTGGGCACTGATCTTCGCCGTCGTGTGCCCCGATACCCCACCGGCGACCCGGCCCGCCTCCAGTACCACGACGGAACGGCCTTCCGCTGCGAGCCGGTACGCGGTCGTCAGCCCCGCGATCCCGGCGCCCACGACGACGACGTCGGCCTCCGAGGGAAGCGGCCGGTTCGCGCGGCCGGGTGCTGGTGCCGTGTCCAGCCACAACGACAGGGGATCGGGCAATCGCATGAAGCCGGTATGCCCCCGACACTCAGCGGTCAAACGACTTCCGGCCACCAACCGTGACCGTCACTCCGCGCCACCTCGGCGACTCGTGGTCGTCCCCCGCGTGCCCAGCACGGCGCCGAGGCCGATCATGAGTACCGCCAAGCCGAGATGCAGCCAATTGTCGGCCGTGTTCAGCGGAACGAAGTTGGCGGCGGAGTCCTGACCGATCAGCAGGCCGTAGAGCCACAGGACCGCGTAAACCACACCACCGCCGATGAGGTAGCCACGCGCTCCGCCCGCGGTACGTGCCAGGACGAAACCGGCGACACCGAAGAGCAGGTGCACGATGTTGTGCAACACGGACACGGCGAAAACGCCCAGCAACAGAGCACCGGAATGATGACCGGCGAAGGTCAGGCTGTCGTAATTGGTCGTGACACCGGGAACAAAACCGAGAATGCCCACCACGAGGAACAACGCCGCGACGACCATCGCGGCGACCTGGCCGGAGCTTCGGGTGACCGGTGCGCGGGTCTGCGCCATGTGGAATCCTTCCGTCGTCACTGACACGTGACATCCGACTACCCGGCCCGTGGCCGCCCACACTTGCCTCTCACCTGGATGGACGTGCTCGCCGATCGCCCGCGCCAGGGGCGGCTCTCGCGCGCCGCGCCTTCGTGACAGCCGCTTCTCCGTTCACGAGGGCCGCCGAGTCCATTGTGGATGGATCTAGGCTTTCGAAAGCTCGATAAGCTTTGCGTTGCGTCCTGTCTCCCGTGGCACTACCTTCATGAGAACGACCTCATGTGCGTTCAGGCCTGTTCAACGTCGCGCAAGCCACGTTGTGGGCTTTTCCGCCTGAACTGGAGTGGTCATGACGACAGCAAACATACTGCCGCGCCAAGACATCGTGAATGGCTTGTTGACGATCGAGCGTTTCCCTCAGTACGAGGGGGTCTGGGTGGTATCCGCGGCGGGTGACCTCGACACCCGCACCACACCGATCTTCATGCGTGCGGTGAGAGAAATCGATGCAGTACACCCCAGCATCCTCGTGCTGGACCTGTCATCCGTCCACTACCTCGCCATTGGAGGAGTACGGGCATTGTGTGCGATCGCTGAGCAGTCCCGGGCTCATCGCCGCCGGTTGAAAGTGGTCGCGCGCACCCATGCTGTTCGCCACGCCATCAAGGTATGCGGGGTGGTCGACCAGGTACCTTTGTGCGGCAGCAGGTCTGACGCGCTTGTCGGAACGTTCGACCGGCGCCACGCCACGTCGCCCTGAGATCGCGCGCCGATACGGGCGAGGACTCACCTCTCCACGCTCTGGTTATCCCTCCTGGCGTAATCGTCGCTGATCGCGTGCCCGGCCTGTTCCAGCGCCAGCAACAATGTCGTTTCGACGCCGCGAACACCGATGATCCCGTCCCCGGAGTCTCGCTGACTGCGCTCGCCGAGGGCCACTCGCTCGTCGCGAATCCAGCCCAGTAGCGCAGCCAGTCGCCTGTCGAGCGAGCCGCTGTCGAGTACGGGCAGGCGCTCGTAACCGTCGATTGCCGCGGCCAAGTCATCCAGGGCCCCGGCGAACCGCTCCTTGAAGGGCGATTCCAGCGGCGCGTCCGTGTCTTGCATCCGTTGCAGCCACGCCAGCGCCTCGGCCATTCGTTGTACCTGATCCACGATCACCTGCAGCGCGCCGATAGCCGCGAGGTAACGCGCGGGAGACGTCGACCGGACATGGCGGCGGGGCAGATGCCAACGCGGGTTGAACCGCGCGCCCTCTCGCGCGCGTCTGGCCGCGTCGTCGGCTTTGCGCACCGAGAACTGCATTGCCCGCGCGCGTCGTAGCCAGGATCGCGGATCGTACCTCGACAGATCGGCCCGGATACTCTCGGCGAAACCCCGAACCAGCGAACCGACCTCACGGCTGAGCTCCCTGGCCGCGTACTGGGTGTCGCGCAAGTGCACCGGCGGAAGCACGAAGATGTTCACCGCGGCCCCGATGCCCGCACCGATAGCCGACTCACCCACTCTGAGCAGCAGGAAGCCTTGTTGATCGGCGGTTCCGTACCCGAGCATGAGCAACGCTGTGATACCGATCCAGACACCGCTGCCTCCGAACTGGTGCCACTGCCCTATCAACATGCCGAGGAAGACCGCTAGTCCCATCGCCAGAACAGGTTCGCCGGTCACCTTGATGCTGACGAAAGCCAGCAACACACCCAGGACCAGCGCACTGAGCTGCTGCGCCACTCCGAGTAACGAGCGCAAGACGGTTTCGCTCATAAGGAACACCGCGGCATAGGGGGCGATGAACGACTGAGAAGGGCCGATCTCCCTCGCGATGAGCCACGACACCACCGCGGCTCCCGCCATTTTCGCCGCCTGGATGACGCCTTCGCGCTCTCGACCGGAATCGGTGATGGCCGCCCGCAACCAGCCGACCGGCTGGTAGGAGAGTTCGGCCAACCTGCGTATGAACCCCACTTTCACCGGCTACCCCGAGCCACCAACACCTGCACATCGGGATGAGCGTCGCGCGCAACGGTGGCACAGCGAAGACCCCTCACTGTCCACATGAGACAATTCGTGGCTATCCCTATCGCGGCCGAGCATGTTCACCAGGCCGCCGGTACCGACGGGGTTGGACGCCGAAGTATCGGGTACGCGAAGAGTGTCACTTCCGACAAAGGAGCGAGATGACCAAGGCACGCAACATCATGACCAGTAATCCCCAGTGCGTGCGCACCAGCGACGCGGTGCTGGACGCGGCCCGAAAAATGGCCGACGCTTCCGTGGGCGCACTGCCCATCTGCGCTCAGGACGATCAGCTCAAGGGCATGCTCACCGACCGCGACATCGTCGTTCAGGTACTTGCCGCCGGGAAGGACCCACGCGCGGTTCAGGCCGGGGACCTCGCACAGGGCGAAGCCGTGACCATCGGCGCCGACGACGAGGCGGAAGAGATTTTGCGCACGATGAGCGAGCACAAGGTCCGCAGGCTGCCGGTCATCGACGGCCACGATCTTGTCGGGATCGTCGCCCAGGCCGATGTCGCCCGCGCTCTTCGTGAACCGAAGGTCGGTGACCTGCTAGAAGCTCTGTCGACCGATTGAGGCGACACCCGAAGGAGAAGGAGACATCGTGTTCCGGCACACCAAACTGCTGCAGTTCGAGGCCAAACCGCAACGGCCGGACGCGGCATACGCGCGCAAACTGCAGGAGCTGATCGGCGGCGCCTACGGTGAGATGACGGTGACGATGCAGTATCTGTTCCAGGGCTGGAACTGCCGCATCGAAGGAAAGTACAAGGATCTCATCATGGACACGGCGACCGAGGAGATCGGGCACGTCGAGATGCTGGCGACGATGGTGGCCCGGTTGCTTGACGGCGCACCGGCCACCGAAACGGCCGAAGCGGCGGACAAGGATCCGGTGATGGCAGCGGTTCTGGGTGGCATGGATCCGCAGCAGGCGATCGTCGCGGGCGGCGGCGCATTGCCGAACAACAGCCAGGGTGTGCCTTGGAACGGCGGTTACATCGTGGCGAGCGGAAACCTACTGGCTGATTTTCGCGCCAATGCCGCCGCTGAAGCGCAGGGGCGGCTCCAGACCGCGCGACTGTACAACATGACCGACGATCCGGGCGTGAAGGAAATGCTCCAGTTCAATCTCGCCCGCGACACCGTTCACCAGAAGCAGTGGCTCGCGGCGATCGAGGAGCTGGAAGCCGATGGCATCGAAGGCCCGATCGCGCCGTCGGCCCTTTTCGACGTCGAGAACAGCGATCACAACAACACCGTCTGGCACCTCTCGGACGGCCCTGACGGCGCCAAAGGCGGGTGGAGTGCCGACGGAGACATCGAGTACCTGGAAGCTCCGAAACCACTCGGCGGACCGGCGACCGCACCGAAACCGGACCCGAACCTGTTCGGGACCTACGCTCCGGCGCAGGACGCTTCAGGGACCCTTAAGGGGAAGGCAAAGCAGGCGAAGAACAAGCTCAAGGACAACGGTCGTTGAGGAGGGCACATCGGCAACCCCCGGTCGTGAGTCCCGGATAGAGGCCGGTTCATGCGAATAGGAACGGGTGGAGCGGGTAGCCACCAAGCAGTTCGGACGGAGGCGTGTGCATGACAGCTGTTGCCGTTGGCGCGGAGGAACGCGGTGCTGTCCTGCCGGAAGCCCGCGGGCCGGTGTCAGCAGCGGTGCTGGGCGCTCTGCGGGACAGCGCCGCGGAGCCGGCGTTCCCGTTGGCGGAAGCGAGGCGAAGCGACCCCTACGGGGACGATCTCCAGCTCGCGTTGCACTGCTGCTACGAATTGCACTATCGCGGTTTCGCCGGTGCGCGCGGCGACTGGGAATGGGATCCTGGGCTCCTGCGGTTGCGCGGCGTGCTGGAGGCAGTCTTTCTCGGGGCGCTGCGCTCGGATGTCGACGGCGGAACCGACGCCGACCGCGCCGTGGCGAGCCTGCTTGTCGAACCGATCGACGCTCACGGGGTCAGCCATTACCTTCGCGACCACGGCCAGTGGTGGCACATGCGGGAGTACCTCGCGCTTCGCTCGATCTACCACCACAAGGAGGCGGATCCGCACGCGTGGGTCATCCCCAGGCTGCGAGGGAAGGCCAAAGCGGCGCTGGTATCGGTCGAATTCGACGAGTTCGGCGGCGGCAGGGCCGAACGGATGCACTCCCGGTTGTATACCGACCTGCTCGCCGTGACCGGCCTGCAAACCGGATACCTGCACTATCTTGACCAAGCCCCGGCCGAGATGCTGGCCGTGGTCAACCTGATGTCCTTGTGCGGGCTTCACCGGAGCCTCCGTGGCGCGCTGGTCGGACACTTCGCCGCCGCCGAGATCACCACCGCGCCGACCGCCCAACGTCTCGACATCGGGTTGCGACGACTCGGTCTCTCCGAACAGGACCGCGTTTTCTACACCGAACACATCGAGGCCGACGCGGTACACGAACAAATCATGCGTCACGACGTGATCGGCGACCTGCTGGCGACGGAACCGGAACTGGCCGCCGATGTGGTCTTCGGTATCCAGGCCACCGAGCACCTCGAAGCACGATTCGCCGACCGGGTGCTGCGTTCATGGACCAACGAGCGCACCGCGTTCCGCTCCGCGCCTATTACATCCTAAGAGGACTCCGGGTTGGTGCGGATTCGTCGGCGATGGCTGGTGTCACACAACGGATACCGCTTGCTCCGGCGGCACAGACACACTGCCACCACGAAGCGGTCCGCGCTGACGACGCTGCCGTCCGGCATCTCCAGGTCCACGGGCCCTTCGACGAGCAACGGACCGCCGGCGACCATCCTCATTCGCTTCGGCTCACCACGGCCGTTCGACTCGGTCGGCACGGATCACCACCAACTCCTCGAAGTTCTCCCCCGGCGAGATAAGCCCTCGCTCGGCCAGATAACCCGCCCGCTCGCGTAATACCGGCCCGAATGGCTCCATCGCCCTCGCGACCACGGCGGCCTTCAATCCCGAGCGGCGCAGAGCGCTCAGTGTCCGAGCGGTACCACACAATGCCGAATGCACCATCAGTAAGGAGCCGCCACGAGTAAGCAACGATGCCGCATTGGCACACAAGGGATCCAGGAATTTCCTGCCGTCGATGCCCGCGTTCCAGGCGCGTTGCGCGGTCGTCTCGACGTCCATGTCCGCCGCGCACGGCACATACGGAGGATTGGCCAGCACCACATCGAAAGGGCCCTGCTCCCGCTGTTCCAGCAAGTCACCGCGCAGGGTCCGCACGGGCAGCCCCCGGATCCCGGCGTTGACGGCCGCACACAACACGGCTCGCCTGCTGCGGTCCACAGCCGTCACGTCGCCAGCCCCCGCAGCCGCCGCTTCCACGGCGAGAGCGCCGCACCCGGCGCCCAGATCCAGCACTTTGGCGCCAGGGCGAATACCGGCTTCCCGCAAGGCCTTGGCCAGCAACCACGTGTCGGCTTGCGGGCGGTACACACCGGGCAATCTCAGCAGCCACACGCACAGGCCATACCCAGCGCAACGCGCACCGAAACTGCCCATGCCCACCGGAAACAGGATCTTGGGACGCCACGAGACGGCCCGTGCCACGACAATCGAGGTGGCGTCACGACCGCCCGTGTTGCCGGGCCAGATCGACCAGACGCTCGGCACCGTGCGTCCACCCTCGCCGTGTCCGACGAGTACGGTGCGCGCACCGGGTTTCCGCGATCGGCGTCAACGAGCTCGGAGCCCCCGTTGCGGATCGACGGTCGCCGCTCCCGAGAGACAATTTGCGGCGTTCGTGTTCCCTGCGTCGGCAGGTACCACCACAGCGGACGGTCACGGCCGTGGCGCCGAGGATGTCGCGTCAGCGAAACGTCACCGAGCACGCCGTCCGCGTCGTCGAGTGCTCGGTGCAACGCGGGCCAGATGCCATCGGCAACGTTCTTCTTCAGCATCGTTCCTCCCGAGGCGGTCTTTTCGACGCATACCTGGCAAGTTGCGTTCATAGCGCCAAGACGGAAGCCATGTGAGGCAGGACAGCTGAGGCTCCTGCTCGATGTCGCAAGGTTATGCAATGTGGCCACAGCCGGACCACGCGGCGCGCGACGAGGGCCCGCGCCCGGGTACGAGATGCGGCTATCACGGAGCGTGCAGGGTGATCGACAGTGCGGAGCACACCCCGATGACGCGCGCGACGCTTGCTCGCGGTGCCTGGCAACGATATTCACACGGAGGACAAGATGCCCACGTGTCGCCCTCGGGATTCGGGAGCACCATCGTCATAGTCGCCTCGGCGCATTCGCGGAAAGCTTCGGACACACCATGTTTCCGGTGACGACGAGCGCTGATGTCGAGCTGAGGTGTCGGCGCAGTCCTGGATACCGGAAGCCTGGATACCGGAGGTACGAGAGGGCGCCTCCGATCGCCCCGAATAGTGTCTGAGCCGGAACGCGGTATCAGCCCACCATTCCCAGCCCCACCAACAGAACCAACACGGCCACTGCCAGCACAAGGACCGCGCTGACCACGATCGTCGTGGTCGGAATGCCCTTCGGTGGATACGGTTGCGGCGCCGACAGGCCTGACGTCTGCCCCGCTTCCGGTGGCGTCTCCCCGGGCGGCACACCGCCGCCCGGTTCAAGTCCCGGCACCTGGTCCGCCGAGTCCATGGAATGGTGCTCTTCGTGGTCGCGGTCCATGTCATGCGGGTTCCCGCCGTGTATCGCAGCGCAAACCTCCGTCTGTCCACTGAGGTCTGCCCTTCGGCTGGTTAGGTGGGGGTAAGCCAGGGTATCCGCCCGGCATGGCAGCTCAACGGATCGTCGTCACGGGCGCCACCGGCAACCTGGGCATCGGGCTGCTCCGTGTTCTCAGCGCCGACCCGAGGGTGGGCGCGGTGACCGCCCTCGCCCGCCGCAGGCCGCGGTGGGCACTCCCGAAGATCGACTTCGTCGAAGCTGACGTGAGCGCCTGGGGCCTGACCCGCGTCTTTCGTGACGCGGACGTCGTGGTCCACCTGGCGTGGCTCTTCCAGCCGACCCGCCGCCCCGAGGTGACCTGGAACGCCAACGTACTCGGCTCGATACGGGTCTTCGAAGCCGCGGCCGAAGCCGGCGTCTCGAAGATCGTCTACTCCTCGTCGGTGGGCGCCTACTCCCCACGAGAAGACGACCGGCCGGTCGACGAGAACTGGCCGACACACGGCTGGCCCAACGCCGCCTACACCCGGGAAAAGGCCTATCTGGAAAGGTATCTCGACGGTTTTGAACCCGCTCATCCTCGGACGCGGGTGGCCCGGGTCCGGCCGGGTTTCGTGTTCCGTCAGGAGGCTGCCTCCGAACAGCGACGACTGTTCGCGGGGCCGTTTCTGCCGGGCAGCCTCGCGCGGCCTGGCGTGATCCCCATGCTCCCTGATGTCCCGGGCCTGCGAATGCAGGTTGTACACAGCGACGACGTCGCCGATGCCCTGCACCGCTGTGTTCGGCGCCATGTGTCCGGCGCGTTCAACCTCGCGGCCGATCCGGTGGTGGACACCCGTTTCCTCGCGGACCTGTTCGGCGCGAAACTGGTCCCGGTGCCCGCCTTTCTCGCTCGGTACGCGCTAGCCACGGCATGGCGGCTCCGGCTCATACCCGCGACGGCCGGCCTCTTCGACGCCGTACTGCACCTGCCGGTGATGAGCACGGTCCGCGCGAAGTCGGAACTGGACTGGCAGCCTCGGCGCACGGCCGCGGAAGCACTCAACGACTTCTTCATTGGCTTGCGCGGAGGTGCGGGAGGCGCGACCCCGCCGCTCGCGCCGGACGACTCGCGGCTGCACGAGATCAGTACCGGCGTAGGAAAGCGGCCCTGACCGATGGACATCGACGTCCTGCCCGTGGAGCCTGACCTGTGGCATGATCCACGGCCGCGCGGCGCGTCCTGGGCGCGGATCTCGCCGTCGTGGGGCGGAACTCGCACGTACCTGGCACCGCGTCGCGGGCTCACGTAGCCGGGTAGTTCCGCTGACGCAGAAGGCCCTCCATATGCGCGGCATTGGCGGCCAAGGATCTCGTCGTGGAGGCGACCGCCTCGGGTGTGCTGTCCAGTTCGCGGTACTCCCGTGGGTTCATGGCCTCGGCGTTCCAGTACGTGCCACCTTGGGCCGCCACCGTGTAACCCATGTCGTTGAGCCCCTGGAACGCGTCCGCGATGATCTTGTGCGCGCCGTCCTCGTTGCCGACGACAGCGACGACCGCCACCTTGCCGTACAGCGCGGGCCTACCTCGTTCGTCGGTCTCCGACAGTTCGGCATCAAGGCGCTCCAGGACTCGCTGCGCGATGCTGGACATGTGCCCGACCCAGGTCGGCGTCGCGAACACGAGTACATCGGCGTCGTAGAGTTTTCGCCGCAGCAGCGGCCATTGGTCGCCACCGCCCATGTCGGCTTCGACGCCCGGGCGCACGTCGTAGTCCGCAACCCGCACCGACTCGGTCTCGTAGCCGTGCTTGGCGATTTCCTCCAGCACCTGCCGCGCCATGACTTCGCTGCTGGATGGCGATGGCGAAGGCTTGAGACTGCAGACCAACGCTAGTGCGCGTGGAGTGGCCGACGAGGGCGACGGTACGTGGTCGGACATGACGAATCCTCCTTCGGCTCGCCCGAATGGGCTACCCGTCGTGAGAACGCGAAAACTGGGGTACTGGAAGAAGGAACGACGTGTACCGGAGGAGGAAACGCGCGGCTCACGGCAAAGTTCCGTCAACTCGGCTGCGTCCGTAGGCGCGTGCGCGACGGCGGGTTCACTATCTCACCGGGAACGGGACACCGCGTCGGAACGCAGAGTTTTCCGGAAGGTTTCGCCGGCGCTACAATCCCTCGCGTGCCGGTACCGGTGATGGCGAGGCGGACCCACTGACTCCTCAGGCCCGCCCGTCAACCACAAGCCGGGTCGCGCCTGGCCCAGTGCGCGAGTCCGCGAGGACGGCGCTCACCGGCGTCGTCGTATCCCACCTCACGCGCTACCGTTTCGGTCAAACCAGGGCTGAAGGGCAATGCGTCGCGACGAGATGTCCTCCCAATTCGCCACCACGGGTAACAGCCGTACGCGGCTCATGTGTCGCCTTCCGTCCGGGGGGTACTCGGACAGTGGAGTAGCCCCGCAGTTGAGGAGAGAAACATGGCCGAGACCGTTGGTGACTACCTGCTGACCCGGCTCCGCGAGTGGGGTGTCGGGCAGGTGTTCGCCTATCCCGGCGACGGGATCAACGGAATCGTCGCGTCGTTCGGCAAGGCGGCCGACCGGCCCGCGTTCATCCAAGCGCGGCACGAGGAGATGGCGGCGTTCGAAGCCGTGGGCTATGCGAAGTTCAGCGGGAATGTCGGGGTGTGCATGGCGACGTCGGGTCCGGGAGCCATTCATCTGCTCAACGGGCTGTACGACGCGAAGCTCGATCACGTACCGGTGGTCGCGATCGTCGGGCAGACCGCCCGCAGCGCCATGGGCGGCTACTACCAGCAAGAGGTCGACCTCCAGGCGCTTTTCAAGGACGTCGCCTGCGAATACCTCGTCGAAGTCAACGTCGCCGAGCAATTGCCGAACGCGCTCGACAGGGCCATGCGGACCGCGGCGACACGGCGCGCCCCCACCGGCCTCATCATTCCCGCCGATGTGCAGGAAGAGGAGTACACGCCTCCACAGCACGCGTTCAAACATGTGCCGTCGGGCCCGCCGGACCGGCCGAGGGCTGCGATGGTTCCCCGTGACCAGGACCTGAGCGCCGCGGCCGAGGTGCTCAACGCCGGCCGCAAGGTGGCGGTACTGGTCGGCCAGGGAGCGCGAACCGCCGCCGCCGAAGTCGCCGAGGTCGCGGAACTGACGGGGGCCGGGGTAGCGAAAGCGCTGCTCGGCATCGACGTAGTCTCCGACGACCTGCCGTATGTCACCGGGGCCATTGGACTTCTGGGCACGAGGCCGAGCTACGAACTGATGCGCGACTGCGACACGCTGCTCATCGTGGGCTCGAATTTCCCCTATTCCCAGTTCCTGCCCGGGTTCGGGCAGGCTCGCGCTGTGCAGATCGACATCGACGGCAGTCTGATCGGAATGCGTTACCCCACCGAGGTGAACCTCGTCGGTGACGCGGCGGCCACCTTGCGTGCGCTCATCCCCTTGTTGCGGCGCAACGAAGACAGGACGTGGAGACAGACCGTCGAGGACAACGTCGCCGGCTGGCTGGACACGATGCACCGGCAGGCCATGCTGGAAGCCGACCCGGTCAACCCGATGCGGGTCGTGCACGAGTTGTCCGAACGCGTTCCCGGCAACGCGATCGTCACCGCCGACTCGGGTTCGGCGGCCAACTGGTATGCGAGGAACCTGCGATTCCGGGAAGACATGCGAGGTTCCCTCTCTGGAACACTCGCCACCATGGGTCCGGGGGTTCCCTACGCCATCGGCGCGAAGTTCGCCCACCCCGACCGGCCGGTCATCGCGCTCGTCGGCGACGGGGCCATGCAGATGAACGGCATGGCCGAACTGATCACTCTCGCCAGGTACCGGGAAAGGTGGGAAGACCCGAGGTGTGTTGTCTGCGTCTTCCACAACAACGACCTCAACCAGGTCACCTGGGAACTGCGTGCCATGGGGGGAGCGCCGAAGTTCGAGCAATCCCAATCGTTACCCGACGTCGACTACGCCGCATTCGCCCGTAGCCTCGGACTGACCGCCGTCACGGTCGAGCAGCCGGCGGACATCGGACCCGCATGGGATCTCGCGTTGTCCGCGGAAGGACCGGCCGTGCTGGACGTGTACTGCGATCCCGAGGTGCCGCCGATTCCTCCGCACGCAACACTCGACCAGGTCAAATCCACCACCGAATCCGTTCTGCGCGGCGACCCGAACGCCTTTCATCTCGTCATGCAGGGAGCCAAGACGAAGCTCCAGGAAATCCTTCCCGGTAGACGATCCTGACTCCAAACCCGAAAGACCGGCACCGAGGGAACGGCGGCCGTGATCCTATGTGCACAGAGTCGATGAATGTCTCGGCATCCCGCGGAGGCGATCTGCCGCGAGGTCGCGGAGGACGAAACTGTCTACATTGCACTCCTTGAACATTCCCCGAGCATCCCGGACGCGACCTCATGCTGTTATGGGACGAACGAACCGGCTGGCGCGTCTCCGGCGAAATGCGGCCAGCCATCGCCGGTACGCCCATGAGTAGAAGGAGATCGCAGATCCGACCCGATGCACCATTCTCGATGAACTCGTCGAGGGGCGGTGGAACATGGACTCACTTCAAGCATGTGGCCCTGTCGCGCGGCTTGGAAACTGGTCCTGATCCGACCCGCGAAACTGACCCCTCTGGGAATTGTGATTCGTGATCGCGTCAGGGGGAATGTGTACAGACCCGTGTAGCACTGGGCTGAAATCCACCGGGTGCTGAGGCTGCCGACTCTGCAAAGGCGGCCTGCGCGCTAAGGGGCAGCCACGGATAGTTCCAACGAGCACGAAGGTGCCAGGCCCTCTCCTCGTTCTTCTCATAGACCATGAAATCGTCGTGTGCGAGATTGGCCCCGATGTCGGCGCCTAGCTCGAAGCCGATGAAGGTATCGGGGTGGGGCATAGTTCTGAGCGCACTCTGTTGCTCGATAGCCGTAATCTTTGACAGTGAACGTTGCCAATGGCAGAACGCAGCGTTTCAAGAACTCGGCGAGGTAGGGCTGGATGTCCCGGGGCGCACTGCTCCACTCGTCCAGGACCAGCTAAATTGGGCGGCTTAGAAAGGGTTGTGGCTAGCTCGTGAAGGGCGCGGGCGACGTCGCTGAAGTTCAGGCTCAGTCGTTCTGTTCCCCGGCGCGTTTCTCGGAGAAGGTTCCAGCCTTCTCGGGAGCTTTCAGCGGTGAGCTGGGCATCCAGCCCCGGCCGTGAAGAGAAGCTTGCCTGAAGCGAAGCTCCGTTCTGCGTGTAGTCTCGGCGCTCGGCCTCATCGGGAGCTCGCCATGATGGCCAGGCCCTCTTAGCGGGCACGCAGATCTCCGCTCAGTTTTGGAGCTTAGTCGCTGTTCACCTAATCTCTTGTCGGAGATCTTCCCGACGATTGCCCACATCAAGAGATTTGATCTCGGGCCCGATGACGCCAACCTACCTGCGGGGTGCCGAGCAGCACCTGGGCGCAATGGCGGTGCCCCAAGCGCTGGCTATCCACGAGGGCTTCATCCTGGAATGCCTCCAACTTCCTGGTGGTCGGTCTGCGAGAGCGTACGAGATGCACGGAAATCTTGCTGGGCGAGCGAAAGGCTTCTTTGACGTCGAGTGGTTGGCCCGCTTTCATGTGCTGCAGGGAAATGCGGAACTCCGTCATTCACCGCAGCGGAATCGCCGATCAGCACCTCGTTAACGCAATCAGCGCTATGACACCCGTAAGTGAGACCGAGTGGAAGAAGCATACCGATCGGTTGCAGGAAAGAGCGTATCAATCTGCATGCCCGTCGCCATGTCGGACTTTCTTTCTATTGCCTTCTGAGCCCGTGAAGAGCGGGCCGTTCATGGACGAAGGGCCTAGGGTTCCCGCCCGTCAGCCTTAAACCGCTACCCAGGTGATGGGGCCTTGTGGGCGCGTCAGGGGGCTTTGGGTGAAGGTGTGCACGACTTGCCGGACTGCTGTGATGCTGACGAGTGAGGTCGCGGGGACGACTCGTTCGTGGGTCATGTAGTCGAATGACACGTCGCCGGGGTCGGTTGTTCCGTTGGAGCTGATCACTCGGTCGGTGTCGTTGATGTATCCGACGAATCCCGTGTCGCTGCCCATGCCTACTTGCAGGATCGCTTCGCCGTCGTCGCTGCGGTAGTGCAGGTCCGCTTGTACGCGCACGTTTTCTTGCGTGGCCTCGGCCAGCATCCGGTCGAGCAAGGCGTCGACGTCGGGTTGCCCGGTGAGCGGGACGGCTTCCTCTTGATCTGGGTCGTACCACGCTTCTACGCGGGTCATCCCGCACCTCCTTCGTAGCGACGTTCGAATCCGTCCTCGCCGTACACGGTGAGCACCGCACCCCGGGGTAGCACCATTGGTAGCAGGGAATCACAGCCCAGCGGGCCGCGGCAGGGTCGGTTGTTGATCACCAGGCTGGCGTGCATGATCCCCTCGTCGCGCATCTGCGCCGCCACCTTCAGCTCGACATCGGCGCTGGTCGTCACCGGAACATACCGGCACCCCTGCTGTAGCAGGATGTCATTCACCCGCTTCGAACGGGCATCCACACCACTCGTGATGGGAACTGCCTCAACATCAGTTGACCACCATCGTCCATGCGTCTTCTGCCCACGACCCGAGGCCACCCGGGTGGGAAGTTCCCCGCGCACGCGTTCCACCCGGCTCGGTGCCGGTTGCGGTCTCGAAGCCTCCGACTTCGCGTGGCCCTGCGCGTGTGGGGCCGGTCCAGGGAAGCCGGTATCGCCACCACTGCCGCGTAACCGCTCGCAGTACGTCGTGAGGTTCGATTCGATGATGTCCAGCAGGTTCGCACGCTCGCCGAGTTCGCTGGTCGCCTGGTGAAGTGCTCCGGTTGCGGCGTGGACATCCGGATCGTGAGAACTTGCTGTGACCTCGGCAAGGTGTACGGCTGCCTCGGTGGTAGCTGAGCTGGCGTCGTTGATGGCAGCACGGGCGAGGCGGATCCGGTCAACGGCACTGCCGATGCTGTTCGGCAGATCGCCGACCGACATCGTGTCCCCTCCTTTTCCCGAAGCCTGGTGCCCATGTCATGTGTACCAAGAATCCCCAGTCATTGAAGGACGCATAAGTAGCCTTTCACGGCTGAATCCCGTGGTAGCGAGCGTAAAGGTCGTTCCGTCGAATCATTGCGACTAGCTTTTGCAACACAGTTATCTTCCGGGCTCCGATTCGGATGCGGTCGTCCAGCGCTGAACGCTGACGGGGCAAATATTGCCGTGAAGGTATTTGCCCCCTTCCGAATCATGGCTTGCTGTTGTGATCTGGTTGCTGCGATTCAGCAGCGTCGAATGTTCGGATAGGCGCAGTTGGCGGACAAGAAAAGCGGTGCAAGGTGTGCGCCAGGATTGGCTATCGGAATACTTCGACTGACTTTACGGGCAGGGTATCGGAGGTAATGGTGAGGAAATTTCCGCACACAATCTGGGTGACATCCGAGGACGACGATTTCGACCACCTGGTGACGGACGAGGACATGGCACGAGCCATTACCGCCCACGATGCTGTCGGGATGCGCACGCTCTGCCGCCGGTCGATCATGCCCGCGCCGATGGTGTGTGAGCCGCTACCATCCTGCCCAGCGTGCGTCGCTCATCGGGATCAGCGTTACCACTGTGCGCATCGTCCGCAGCTGGCACGCTCGGCACGACATCGGGCGCCAGGCCGCGTGCGCAGGCTCATCGCACGGTTGCATCGTCCTGCGGAGATCGGTTCCGTGAACGCATCGGATCAGACGGAGCCCCTGTCTTCGCCTGCAGGGGAAGGGTGACGGTCATGGTCAGCAGGACAGTGCACGGTTCGGCAAGTCAGCTCATGGCACGACGCGCGCCAACCAGTTGGCCGGTGCGTCCGGACGCCAACTTGGACACTGAGGAATTCACGGTCCCGCTCGCTGATCAACAGTGCGCCCTCATCGCGGAGGCGATGCTGGACGAGGACTGGCAAAAGGCCGAGGTGTTGTTCTGGGCTGGATGGCGCCCGATCGCCGAGTTCTCCGCAGACGCTTACTCGGTCGAGGAACGACACTGGGTCGACGAGATTCGCGCGCTGCGTTGTCTCGCCGACATCGATCTGGATGCGGCGCGGTCGCGTTTGGACCTTGGGGTCCGAGCGGAAGCGGCGCTGCTTCTGCATCGCGACGACAGAGCGGCGCGCGCCGCTCTCGGGCGGCTGGGCTCGCACCTTGTGCAGCACGGTAAAGCGATCCTTGCTCTTGCCGCACAGGGACTGAACCGATGATCTTTCGCCGAATGCGACGGTGTCGTTCGTTCACGCGTCGCCAGTGGGAGGACCTGATCGATGTGCTGGATGAGGTGGACATGGTGAGTCGCGGTACCTTGGAGTACCTCCAACGCCGGGGACGAGGCATCCTGGAAGTAGCTTTAGGACGGCTTTGGTCATCTTCTTCGTCAGGACAGCCGCCGAATGAAGCCGAGCAACGCCTGCGTCGTGAAGCCTACGAGGCCGTTGGCTACCTGTCCGCCTACCTCGAAGACGCGGACCGCGACCCATATGACATCAACCAGATAGGAACCGAGGTCTCCGCCATCGGGGAGCGCCTGGCTTGCTTCCCGCGTGAACCGGACCCGGCCCCTCCGTCTCACAACGTCGAAGTCCAGCTCCGGCGGATCAATAGAGCGGTCGACGCCGAAGCACACATGATCTACGCGCTCATGAACACGAACCTCAACGAGGCCAGAGACTACCTGAGGCGTCGCGGCTTCCACCTCTTGGAACTCGGGATGATCGAAGCTGAACAAGCCGGGATCGACATCACCGACCTTCGCGCGGAGATCTCCGCCGCCTTCGGGGTGCCCGACCCAGGAACGTAATCGTGGCCGCACCCGCTACGGGGTGTTCCGGGTAGCGCCGAGGTGGTCGTTGGTGGCGCTTTTCGCGGAGGCGAGGGACAGTATCCCAGCTAGTGTGACGCCACGGTGTCGTAGGACAGCGGGCTAACGCACTCTGACCTGTCCATACGCAGACCCGGGGAGGATCGTGGCCGAGAGCGGAACCCCGTCACGCGGCGATGAGGGGTCCTACGCTGCCCAGCTCGCGCGCGAGATTCGACGTCGCCGAAAGGAACTCGGGTTCAGCCATAACGTGCTCTCTCAGCGGATCGGTTACACCCGCCAGTACATGTCGATGGCGGAGCGGGTCGGGAGGAACCTGCCGTCCGAAGCAGTCGTTCGGGCGATTGACAACGCACTCGATGCGCGAGGCTCGTTGACCGCGTTGTGGGAACGTGCGTATGCGGAGCAAAAGAGCTTTCGTCAGCCATGTTCCCTGCCGCCCGACCGCGTCGAATACGTGTTGGGGAACCCGGCTTCGGTTGATCTTGTCGCGGTGGCGCAAATACAAGACCGGATTTCACAGCTCGATGCGGCATACGACGAGCTGCCGTCGACGGAGCTGGTTGGCGCGGCCGGACAGGTCCTTGGGCAAGTGAAGCATCTGCACGAGCACGCTTCAGGGCGGGTGAAGAAGGCGCTCTTCGAGGTGGAGGCCGAATCAGCGACCCTCATGGGCCAGTTGGTCTGGGACGTTAGTCAGCGTAAGGACCACACAGGACCCTGTGCATACTTGGACCAGGCTGTTCATGCCAGCCGTCAAGTACGCAATCCTGGTGCTCAGGCGTACGCCGTGTTGCGGAAGAGCTTCGTGGCATTGTACGGCGAGCAGAACCCCAAGAAGGGGTTGCTGCTCGCTCAGGAAGCGGCCGAGACCGCAGCGTCATGGAGTCCGTCGTTGACAGGACTGAGCCTGCTCCATGTCGCTGAGGGCTATGCCATCCTGGGAGACCGGAGCGCCTGCGAAACAGCCTTGAAGAAGGCCGAAACTCGGGCCGACCGGGTTGACGGATTCGACCCTTCGGAAGGTTTGTACTCCATGAAGGAGTTCAACCGGCTAGCGGGTTCCTGCTATCTCTATCTCGGTCTACCCGAGCGCGCGGAGCCGCTCTTGAAGCAGACTGCGAGCATGCTCAGCAGTAAGAAGAAGAGCCAGGCCATAGCCTTCGGCAATCTGACGCTGTCGCTCATCCGTCAACGGAAGCTGGACGAAGCCGCGACTACCATGCACAGGGCAATCGACGCGGTGGAACTGACCCGAGGCGGTGGTGGCTTGAACCTCGTCTTCACCGCCGGGCAGGAACTCCAGCAGTGGCGAACCGAGTCCAACGTGCAGGACATCAACGATCGACTCTTCGCACTGATGGCCGCTTGAGGTAAAAGTAGTCTGTGCCCGATATCGACCAGGCCAAGATGGCCCTGCGTGAGACTGTGTGGCGGAGGCTGGTGGACGCGCGAGTCGTCCCTCCGGATTCGTACGGCAAGATCCCTTCCTTCGACGGAGCCGACGCGGCAACTGAACGGCTGGCTGAATTGGCGGCCTGGCGAACAGCTTCCACAGTCAAAGCGAACCCTGACAATGCTCAGCTCTCGGTGCGCGTACGGGCGTTGGAGGACGGCAAGCTGCTGTACATGGCCGTACCCAAGATGGCCACCTTGGAACCGTTCTTCCTTCTGGATCCAACCGCGCTCTCGGTCTCAGCGACCGAGGTGGCGGACAAGAAGAGTACGGCCCAGACAGCGCAACGGGTCGGCGTCGACGCGATGCGTCCGATCGACATCGTGGTGTGCGGCAGCGTCGCGGTGAACCGTTCGGGTGCGCGACTCGGGAAGGGCGCCGGATACTCTGATCTGGAAGTCGCGCTGCTGATCGAAGCAGGTCTTGTCACCGACGAGACAGTGATAGTCGCACCAGTGCACCGCCTGCAAGTCATTGGCGACGAGATACCGGAGACTCGGCACGACTTCTCCGTCGATGTCATTCTGACGCCGGATGAAGCGATCGAATGTGGTAACCGTCGGCGGCCAGATGGACTCGTCTGGGCCGATCTGACGGCGGACAAGATTGCTGCGATTCCGGCGCTCAGGGCGCGCCAACGTTAGCGAGACTTGGCCGACGAACACCCGAACGAGTGAACGAGGTTTCGCGCGGTATCTCGCAGGATCGAGGCGTGGTGCGACGCACCGATGTTGACATTTGATCATAATGTCTGCTTTGTCGGTAGGATTCGCTGCCACGTGATCAAGATGCTGAGCGTGCGAACCGCAGCAGGCGTAGGGCGCGATATTCGTTGGCAGCTCAGGGTTAAAGGTCGTCGGGCTGTCGGGGGAGGACGAATGCGTGGGGCCACGTGGGAGTTGGCGGCTGATACCTACAACATCAGCAAGCTTTTCCAGGGAAGCTGGGATCTCGCCGTGCTCGTCCTTCTTCGAGATGGACCACATCGGCCTCGCGATCTTGCTCGTATGGTGGCTGACTGGACTTTTCTTGATCGTCAGACCGGTGCCAAGGTGACGTTGAGTCCAAGTCGGATCACCGAGGCGCTGCGGGTTCTCACGGCCGAAGGGTTGGTCGACCGCACGGCTTTGTCGGATGGGTGGAATCGCTCTGTCGAGTACACCTTGACGAAGGCTGGGGCTGATTTGCTTCCCGTCGTGGAGCAGATGCAGGCGTGGGTGCGTCGACATGACGAGGTCTTCGACAACGCTGACGGGACTGTTCAGCATCGCCGTGCGGGGCGACGTTCAGCTCGGCGCGGTGGAGCGGATCGGCGTTCGTCTTGACGATACCCCGCGTGGGTTAGACCAATCGTTGTTGTGGCCCCTCCCGTTCTGTGATCGTGCTACTCCGGACGGGTGGATCTTGTCGTTGACCGATGGGGCGGTGGACGACACTCGACTGGAAGTTGCACCGGCGACCGCGTAGATGTGTAGGACCCATTACCCAGGTCACAGCGTTGGGAGGAGGTCGCGGCCATGGCGGATCTGCAAATCTCCGACAGCAGGACGGTCGTGCCGTGCCCTGCTGACGTGGCCAGGGGTGTGAGCGGTCGACGTCGAGCTGGTGTGGCGATGTCGGCGTCGGTCGTCGTTGTGGCGCTGTGGGTTGCTGGGTGGGTTCGTTTCGGTGCGACTCCGGAATTGCTGGCGTGGTGTTGGGCTTGCGGGTTGGGGACGAGCCTGGTGGTCACCGATCTTCGCTTGCGCCGTCTGCCTTTTCCTCTGGTGGCCGCGTTCGCTGGTGGGGTGGCGATGGCGTTGTTCGGCGCTGCGGCTGCCGAAGCCGCGTGGGCGCGGTTCGGGTTCGCCTGTTTGGCTGCCGTGGCGGTGTTCGCGCTGGCCTTTGTGGTGCAGTGGTGCTTTCCCGGCCACACGGGTGGTGGGGATACGGCGCTCTACGGTGCGCTTGCGTTGTACCTGGGTTGGTTCGGGTGGGACGGGCTGCTGACAGGACTGTTGGCGGCGAGCGGGTTGACAGCGTTGGTGGGGCTCGTCGTGGCCGTGTTCTCCAGGAACATGGGGTCGCGGTTTCCGGCAGGGCCGTCGTTGATCATCGGGGCGTTGGCGAGCATCGTGTTGTTGTGAGTACTCGATGGGAAGACGGTCAGTGGGGCTGCGGGGGTGGGACTGACCGGCTTTCCGAAGAACTGGGGAGGGCTACGTGGCAAAGGTTGGAACCCGTCGCAGAGTGAGGCGGCTCGCCGTTGTAAGTGCGGTGCTCGTACCTCTGCTGGGTGCGGGGTGCAGCGCCGGAAGCGAGCCCGCGGCAACGGCCTCGTCGCCGAACCTGTCCGCTCCTTCTCAGAACGCTGCGACACCCTCCGATAAGGACAGTGGGAAGGACATTGAAGCGGCCTACTCTGACTTTTGGGTCGTTTCGTTAACTATTGATGACAAGCCGGAGGAAACCTGGCGCGATGAGCTGGGCGCGGTGATGGTGGAGCCGCAGCTCAGTATTACGCTCGACGCGGTTCGATCCCAGGCTCAGGCCGGGATCACCGTCTATGGAGACGTGACCGCTCGCATCGTGTCTGTCGAGGTCGCCGGAGACGCTGCCACGGTGGTCGATTGCCAGGACGCCTCGCGTACCGGGCAAGCGGACGCTGAGACCGGAGACCGGAAGACCGTTGGTGTTGAACGCAACCCCGTCAATGCCGAGTTGAAGCGGGTTGACGGGCAGTGGAAGGTCGCGCAGGTCTCCTTCCCAGGCGGGACGTGCTGATGGTGCCCCGGAGCAGAGCCCTGAAACACTCGATGGGCGTCCTGCCAGTAGCCGCCGCGGCGATGCTCGGCTCGGCTCACGTGGGGTTTGCTGCCGAACCTCCGCCCGGAGACGACGGTCAGGTCATGGTGGTTCCCGGAGACATATCAGGCCGTTTCGCCCCGCCGTCGGTTGACATGGAAGCTCTGGAGAAACGCGGGCACGCGCCGATTCGGCCTGGCCGAGCACCTGTCGCGGGTTCGGTGCCACAACAGGACGACGTTGCTGGCACGTACGCGGCTGCGGGGGAACCGAGTGCGATTCCTCCCGGGTGTGCGGTCGGCGCGTTCGGAGTGGGCGGTGTGTCCGGCACTGGTGCGCCGAGCGGTAACGCGTACGGAATCCGTTGCCTCGACCCTGTGCCGGACGACGAGGCGTCGCCTGACGCGGCGGGTGCGGCAGCGGCTCCGAGTCCGGCTGAGTTGGCGGCACGGGCGTTTGAGCAGATGCGGTTGCCGTTGCCGGTTCCTGAGCATTCGCCGGATGTGCGGCTGCCGGATGGGAGGGACGCTGTTGTCGTTGGGGAACACACCTGGATTTGGACCGACCCCGATGTGTGGCAGCCCGTTGTCGAACGGGTCCAGGTAGGAGCGGTGTGGGCTGAGGTGACCGCGGTTCCGGTCGGTATGACGATCGATTCGGGAACCGGTGGCTCGACATCCTGTTCCGGTCCCGGAACGCCGTATGACCGCTCGTACGGATTGCATACTCCCAGCCCGGATTGCGGCTTCGTGTACACGCGTTCGTCGCTGGGGCAACCGAACGACCACGTTACTGCCGAGTGGGCGATCCGGTGGGTGGTGACGTGGGTCGGGTCGGACGGGAGCACCGATCTGGGTGGCGATTTTCCGGAGATGAGTTCGCGGGCGACCGCGTCGTTCGTTGTCGCCGAAGTGCAGGCGTTGCGCGCGAACTGAGCCATACAACGGCAGTTTTGCGGGATCGCACCTCGTCTTTCTGCCGGAATAGAGAGTTTTCCAAAGAATGGGGAGGGAGACCCCAGTGGGTAGTGCTGTGTCTTTTTCCCGGCAGTCGGCATCGAGCGATGACGACTCGACCGGGCCGGGGCGAGCGTGGGACGGCCGCGGTACCCGGCTCCCGCGACGGCGGCGCTGGTGGCTGGTGACTCTGGCGGTGGTGCTGGCCGCGATCGCAACCTACGGCAACTACGCGCTGATCACGAGTCAAGACGACCGGGTCGACGTGCTGGTGCTGACCCGTGAGGTGAGGTGGGGCCAGCCTGTCGCCGAGAGCGATCTCGGGGTGGCGAAGGTGTTTCCCGACCAGCGACTGTCGTTCATCTCCGCCAGCCAGCGCGCCGACACCGTCGGCCAAGTCGCGCGCGGAACTTTGCCGGCCGGGACTGTCCTCACGCCCGCGCAACTGGGCACCGAGTTACTTCCCGGGCCGGGGGAGCGGCTGCTCGGGCTCCCGGTGAAACCGGGGAATCTGCCCGCACGCGGTGTCGCTCCCGGCGACCTGGTTCAGGTGAGCCCGGCGAAGGACAGTGCCGGAAACAACGATGCGACCCAAGGCTCGGCGGACATGGCGAAGCCGCTGCGCGCTCGCGTGGTGGGGGTCGGCCCGCCGGATTCCACGGGCGCGGTCACGGTCGATGTCGTCGTCGGAGAAGACGCCGCGCGGACCGCGACCGACCTGGCAGGCGCCCCGGTCGTTGTCGTCCAGCTCGGCCCGGGTGCCTAGAGCTACTAGTTCGCTGGAAGGCGGTGAGAGTGGTGGCGATGGTCACGATCGTCTCGGGTAAAGGGTCGCCCGGCGCGACGACCACGATCGCGGCGCTGGCCTCGACGTGGCCCACGCCGGTGGTCCTGGCCGACTGTGATCCGGCGGGCGGTGACCTGGTACCGGGCTGGCTGGGGCAGTGGCTGGTCACCGGCACGATCCGCCGCGACCGCGGATTGCTGTCCTATGCCACCGCCACCCGGCACGCCCCCGCAGGCGATCCCGCAGTTCTCGGCGAACACCTTCACGTGGCACCTCCGGCACCCCACGTCGGCTGGCAGGTTTGAGTTCGCCAAGCCAGCACGCAGCGATAGGCGAGGCAGGGTGGAGGCGACTGACGACAGCGCTCGCGGCCGTCCGAACCGCAGCGGGGTATCCGGCCGATGCGTTGGTTGATGTCGGCCGCTACAGCGAGCAGACGCCGTGGCCGTTGCTGCTGGCCGCGGATCTGGTGCTGATAGCGGTGCGGCCCACGCAGCGACATGTGCTGGCTGCCCGTCCCGTGCTGGCCGAGCTCGCCGAGCGGATCGCGCCTCACCGGGTGGCGCTGGCCGTGTGCGCCACCACCCCTGCGGGCACGCGGGAAGTCTGTGCCGCCGTGGAGAAACCCGCTGCGGTGACGCTTCCAGCCGATCCGCGTGCCGCCGCGGTCTTCGCGGACGGCCTCGACGGCGGCGTGTGCTCACGGCGATCGGCGCTGTTGCGTCGTGCCCACCATGCCGCCCTCCATCTACATGCGACTCATCACCGCTACACCACCACCGTCGAACCGGCTTCCACGACGGCCGCCGTGTCGGCGGGCGCCCTGTTGAGGGAGGCATGATGACGTTGCAGCACAACGGACACCCCTCCGCGCTGCCACCGCTGCGGAGTATCGCGGAGGGCCGGTTCGGGTCACGCGATGTCCGCGAGATCCGGGAAACCGTCGCCGCGCGCCTGGAACGAGCCGCCGCGGACGATTCCGCCGGGGGCATACCGTTCACGATGGCGGAACAACAAGCGCGCATGCGCGCCTACGTGGCCGACGAGGTCGCAGCATGGGTTCACCATCGGGCGGTGAGCGGCCACGAGCCGCTGCCGGTGGAGGACGAGCAGCGGCTGGTGCGCGCGGTCGCCGCCGCGTTGTCCGGCTTGGGCGCGCTCGAAGAGCTGTTGCGACGCGACGATGTGGAGAACATCCACGTGCACGGCTGTGACACCGTGCTGCTGGAACTGGCGAACGGCACGCTCGAGCGCTGGCCCCACGCGATCGCCGACACCGACCAGGAACTGATCGACATGATCGCGGCGATGTTCGCCCGCCACGGCCAGACCTCACGAGAGTTCAACGCCGGTCGCCCGCTGGGAAACCTGCGCATCGCCGCTGGCGGCCCACTCGGTGCCCGGGTCGCGGCCGTGATGGAGATCAGCGACCGGCCCCGCCTCGCGATCCGCCGCCACCGCCTGGTCAATGTGGGACTCGATGATCTGGTCGCCAACGACACCCTCGACCCCCTGCTAGCGGCGTTCCTCCGCTCGGCCGTGCGAGCGGGGTGCAACATCATCGTGTGCGGCGGCCCCGCCGCCGGGAAAACCACTCTCCTTCGCGCCTTGTGCGGTGAGATCCCCGCGTCCGAACACGTCGTGACCGTCGAGGAGGAGTACGAACTCGGGCTGCATATCGGCCCTCGTCTGCTGGTGACGCCGTTGGAGGCCCGGCCCGCCAACTCGGAAGGCATCGGGGAGATCTCGATGGACGACCTCCTGAAGCAGACGCTGCGGCACTCACCGAGCCGGGTCATCGTGGGCGAAGTCCGAGGCGGGGAAGTCACGGCGATGCTGCGTGCCCTCGGCAATGGCGCGGCGGGCGGCATGTGCACCGTGCACGCCACCACCGCCTCGGCGGTGTTCGACCGGATCGGTGCACTCGGACAACTCGCCACCCCGCCGTTGCCGATCGAGGCGGCCCACCAGTGGGCCGCCTCAGCCATCGATCTCGTCGTCCACATCGCCCGGTCCGACCACCAGCTCGACGGCCGACGTCGCCGTTCCCGGTTCGTCAGCGAAGTCCTCGAAGTCGGGCCGGTCGGTGATTCCGGCCGACCGGACACGACACGACTCTTCGCCCCACGCCAGGGCGATGGTCGCGCCGTGCCCGCCTACCCACCCAGCAACGATCTCTTCCAACGGCTCCAGCCTCACGGGTTTCCCCAGTGGCCCACCGGCTTGTCGGACAGGAGCCTGCGGTGATCAGCATGTGGTCGAGCCTGCTGGGCGTGGTGGCCGCACTGGCGATCACGTGCCTTGTCCTGGCATTCGTCCCGCCCTCCACAGCGGAACCTGGTCGCGAACCTGGGCGGGTTCGGCGCACCCTCGCCACCCTGCTGCCGGTACGGCGGGGGTTGGTCGCGTGTGCCCTGGGGGTTCTGGCATGGTGGGCGACGGGTTGGCCCGTCGCGGCGATTCTCGTCGTCCTCGCCGGAATGACCGTACCGACCTTCGCCCGCGGCAAAGAGGCGCAGCAGCTCATCGCCCGGTTGGATGCCCTGGCGAGTTGGGTGCGACGGCTGGGAGATGTTCTCGCCTCGGGCGCTGGTGGGCTGGAGCAAGCCATCGTCGTCTCGGCGCGGAACGCTCCCGAGGCGCTGGCCACGGAGATCGACACGCTGGCCGTGCGAGTCCGAACCCGTGGCCTGGAACCCGCACTCCGCGCGTTCGCAGACGACGTGGCTGATGTGGCCGCCGACGAAGTCGTGCTGGCGCTGATCATGCGCTCCCGCGCCGGAGGGCGCGGACTGGCCGCCATTTTGGACAGTAAGGCCACGGCACTGGAACGCGACGTGGTCGCGCGCCGCGACATCGAGGCCGACCGCGCGAAACCCCGCACCGACGTGCGCACCATCCTCGCCATCACCGCCGTCATGCTGCTCGGCTTGATGTTCTTCGCGGGCGAGTTCCTGACCCCCTACAACGGTCTGCTCGGACAACTCGTCCTGGCCGGGATCGGGGGCGTGTTGTGCGCGGCGGGATGGTGGATGCACATCCTGATCCGAACCCGGCGGCCTGCCCGACTGCTCGGAGCGAGCGCCCGCACTCCCGTCGGCACAGCGAAACCGCAACACCCGCACCACGAGGTGCTGCGATGAGTATCGGTGTTGCCGCCGTGTTGATCGGTGCCGTCGCGGGCGGAGCGGTCGTGTGCGTGATCGTGGCGCTGCTCCGCCCCGCACCCGTCAACGTTGCCGCAGCCGTGGCGATGCTGGATGACCGTCACGCGAGAGGTGTGGATGACACGGAGCACGAAGTCGGTTGGTGGCCACGGCGACTACGAGGGTTGGCCGGTTACGCGGCGCGGTCGAGCAACCGATGGTGGGGCATCCCGCCGGCCGATCTCGATATCCTCGACCTGACGCCGGAGCGCTATGTCGCTCGCCGCGTCACCTGGGCCGCCGGTGCTGCCGCGAGCACGATCGCGGTGGCGGGCGTGGCGTGGTTCGGTGGCATCGCCCCCTCTGGTCTTGTCGTGGTGCTGGCCGTCCTGATCGCGGCCGTGCTGGGCTCGGTCGTGCCGGTCCTGGCTGTTCGTGAGGACGCTGCTCGAGCGCGAGACGAGTTCCGCCGCGCCACCGCAAGCTATCTCGATCTCGTGGCACAGGAACGCGCCACCGGACGCGCGCCCGCGCAAGCCTTGAGCGAAGCCGCCGAGATCAGTGATTCCTGGGTGTTCGCGCGGATCGGTCGCACCCTTGGCCGGGCGATGCGCGCGGGCCAGCCGCCCTGGGAAGCCTTGTCACACCTAGGAAAACGGATGGGGGTGACCGAGCTGGCGGACCTGGCCGCCATCGCCGCGACAGCCGCGGACGGCGCAGCGGTGTACACCAGCCTGATCACCAAGGCCAGCGCCTTGCGTTCTGCCGCGCTGGCCGCCGACAAAGCCGAGGCCAACGCCCGCTCCCAACGGCTCGCGCTGCCGGTCGCCCTGCTCCTGATCGCCTTCCTGCTCCTGGTGATGTACCCGGCCATGATTCGCCTGCTCATAGGAGGGACATAGTCGAGTTGAGAAATCTCGTGCGGCGCAACAGGTCCAGACATGATGTCGAAGGAGGGCAATACCGATGCCGAAGACAGTCCGGGTGGACACCAGAGTGCAGTGGTGCCACAGCAAGCTCCTGGTTCTTGCCAGTGTCGCGATGGCGCTGGCTGCCCAGGTAGAGACCCGGTGGGCGCGGGTGCGTGCAGCCGGTGATCGCGGCTCGGAATCGGTGGAAAAAGCCGTGCTCGTGGCGATTGGTCTCGCGGTGGTGATCGGGCTGGGCGCCGCCATCCGCGCGGTGGTGCAGAAATACCAAGGCCAACTCGAATGAACAGCGCCGACATCCACTTTCTCAGCATGTCAACGATGGAAGGAACCAAGGATGGCTACTACGGAGGAAATCGAACGCCGCATTGAGGAAGCCGACGCCGCCCGGAGCGCGAAACGGGCTGCCGTAGCGACGCGCGTCGGCGAACTCGCGCAACGCCGGGACGCGGTCGCCGTGCAACTCGCCGAGATCGAACGTGAACTCGGTGAGGCACTGGCCGAGGCAGGCTCGATCATCGGCGTCGAGGAGCTCGCCCAGTTCACCGACGTCCCCGCCGCAGACCTCACCCGATGGCTCACCAACCACCAAGCACCCCGCCCAAAGCGACAGAAACGCCCGTCGCGCACCGCGAGCCGGAAACCGTCCACACGAGACAAACCAGCGGTGCCCCCGACGAACGCCCGACGCGTACCTGACCCTGCAGCCAACGGCGCGACAACCATGGGGAGCGAACCAGTCCCTGCGGAAGCACGGTGATGCACCGGCTTCTGGGCGAGGACACCGGATCGGAATCGGTCGGGCTCGCCGTGTTGTTCCCCGTCATCCTGCTGCTGATCCTGTCCGCCGTGCAGGGCGGCTTGTGGTGGCACGCACGCGCTATCGCAGCTCAAGCAGCACAGGTCGGCGTCGACGCCGGACGTCCGGTCGGCGCCACCCACTCGGCTGCGGTCGACGCCGCTCGCTCGGTCACCGTACGAGCCGGAAACGGCGCGCTCACCGCCGTCGATGTCGACGCCACGGTTACCGCGGAGACCGTCCAGGTCACCGTCGCAGGTAGCGCGCCTCGGCTTCTTCCGATCCCGGGGCTGGATATCCGGATCGACGTCAGCGCGCAGGCCAGCAAGGAACGATTCACCGTGCCACTTGCTGTCGGAGTTGACTCGTGAAGTGGAACGACGAGGGTTCGGTCAGCGTCGAGGCCGCCGTCCTCGTGCCCACCGTGCTCTTCGTCGGCCTGCTCATCGTCGCGGGCGCACGCACGTCCTCGGCCCAGCAGGCGGTCGACAACGCCGCCACCGCCGCGGCCAGGGCCGCCTCGATCGCCCGCGGCTCCGTCGCGGCACACCAGGCGGGAACAGAGGTCGCCCGCGAACGGCTGGCGCGTGAAGGCATCACCTGCCGGGAATCGAGCGTGTCCGTCGACGCCAGCCAGGTTGCCGTAGGACGCGCCACCCATGTCCGGGCCAGCGTGACCTGCCGCGTCCCGCTCGCTGATCTCGCCCTGCCCGTCCCCGGCGGAACCCGCTTGATCAGCAGCGCCTTCACCAGCCCGGTCGACCCATATCGAGGCGTGCCATGACCAGCCGAACGAGAGGCGATGACGGATCGGTCAGCGTGATGATCGCAGTCCTCATACCCGCCCTGCTCCTGGTCCTCGCGCTGGTGGTTGACGGCTCCGCGCGACTGCGGGCGATCGCCCGCGCCGACGCCCTGGCAGCCGAAGCCGCCCGCGCGGCCAACACCGCCGTCGACACCCGCAGCACCAGCGTCACGGTCGACACCGCGACCGCCGCCCGCACCGCCACCGACTACCTCGCCCACGCCGGACACCCCGGATACGTCACCATCACCGGCCCCCGCGCCGTGCGCGTCACGGTCACCGTCACCGAGCCCACCACCATCGGCCTGCTCGGAAGCACCGTGCACGCCACCGGCACCGCGCTCGCCCAACTCGGCGTCGGCACCCACGATGGCGGCCTGCCATGACCGCCCGATTGCGCGGGGTGTTCGCCGCGCTGGCCCTGCTCGCGTTCGTCGCCGGGATACCGTGCGGACTCTTTGCCCTCGGCGCCACTCCAGCCTCGCTGCTCCCGGACCACTGGCCGCAAGCGGCTCCGATCAGCCAGTGGCCCGAACGGATCTGGAACACGCTGCGGTGGGCCTGGCTGACCGGCGACCTCCTCGTCACGCTGCTGGTCATCGTGGCGTGGGCGGGCTGGCTGCTACTCACCCTGTCCGTCACCGCCGAAGTGATCCGCCAAACCCGGCACGGAGTCCGTGCCGCCCGCGGCGTCCTGGCCCGGGTTCCGCGCAGCAGGTGGATCGCCGGACTCGTCGCCGCCGCTCTCGTACTCCTCTCCTCCGGCACCGCTTCCGCACTGCCCACGACCGCCAGCCCCATCGTGGCCACCGCCCCGCCCCAGCCTCCACACCAGACCCACACCACCGCCGTCGAGCCGATACCGAAGCCAACGAACGCCCCGGAACACCGCACGCCCAGCCGAAACTGGGTCGACCCGGCCCTACGGCCGGACTGTCCGCGAATCCTGGTACACAAGGGAGACACGGCGTGGGGACTGGCCGAGTACCACCTCGGGGACGGCCGCCGCTTCCACGACATCGAACGCCTCAACGCCGACCGCATCCCCAACATCCACGAGCTCCATCCAGACGATGTGCTCCTGCTGCCACCGGAGGCCGTGAAACTTCCCCCGGACACCTCGGATGCCCAAGGGAGCGCACGGACCGTGACGGTGGAACCCGGCGACACCCTCTCTGCCATCGCCGAACGCGAACTGGGAAATCCGGAAGCCTGGCCCGCCTTGTTCGACGCCACCCTCGGAACTCCACAACCCGACGGACGCGTCCTGCGCCATCCCGACCAACTTCTACCCGGCTGGCAGATCCACATCCCCGCCACCTCAAACCCCACCCCGCCCCATCCAACCCCGCCGCCCCCACCGGCAAGCACCCCGCCGACGCCGCCGAACGACGCCCACGACCCCAGACAGGACCACGGCACACCAGTACAGCTTCCCAGCGGCGGACTGATCGGGTTCGGCGTAGCGCTGAGCATCGTCGCCTTACTCGTCCTTGTCCGGCGACGGCGCCGCGCCCGCCGCAACCCCACCGGCAGCCTCACCGCGCCACACCACCCGGGGCCTCCAGATCCCGCACGGCCCGGTTCGGCCATCGCGGCCCTCGACCACGCCGTGCACTCCAGCCAGCGCGACGAGGCCGAACCTCAGGACGACGGGCACGACGATGGCCCGGCCGACACCCTCGCGGCAGGGCGGCGACCTGTCTGGCCGCCGCCCGCACCCGTGATCACCGCCCACACCGACACCGGCGTGCGGCAACTGGACCTGTCCGCCGCTCCCGGGCTCGCGCTGACCGGCCCCGGGGCCGCGCCCGCAGCCCGCGCCGTGCTGGCCGCCGTGCTCGCCGTCGATGCGCGCCACCCGGCCCAGGCACTACTGGCCGCTTCCGCACCTGCCGCGCTGCTCGCCGACACCGGCGACCAGCCTGCCCTGCACCGGATTCCCGGAGTCGAAGTCATCGAGGACGAGGGCGTGGCGTTGGCACACCTGCGCACGGAACTCGCCCGCCGTACCAGGATCCACGACGACCAGCTCGCCGCCGACGAACTCCACGAGGAGCCGGGCGACGACCCCGGCCAGCCGCTGCTCCTCGTCGCCGCGACACCATCCCCGCACCATCGCCGGGAATGGGCCACGATCAGTGACCACGGCCGCCCCCTCGGCATCCACACCATGTTCCTCGGGGACCACGGACTTCACGATGCCGGCGACTCGATCCACCTGGCCCTCGATGAGGACGGCACCATCACCGCCGCCCACGGCCCCAGCACCGACACGCTGCTGGGAGCACGCGTCGACACGCTCACCACAGCCGACGCCGCCGAGATCTGGCACCTGCTGGCCGAAGCCCGCACCCCCATGCCCAGCCACACCCATCACGACGTGGGCGAGAACGACCGTGACACCAGCGATGACCAGCGTGTGGATTCCGAGGAAGCCAGCGCGCGGCACAACACAGGAGTCGCAGTAACTTCAGCCCAGGACGGCGCAGCTGTTGTGGTGCGACTGCTCGGCGGCATGCGCGTGGAAGCCCACGAACAACAGGTTCGCGGGCTCCGATCCCGCACCCGCGAAGTCCTTGCCTACCTCGCCGCTCACCACCACGGCACCACCGCCGACACGCTCCGCGAAGCCGTGCTGCCCGACCAACCCGCCGCGCGGCTGCACGAAGCCATCTCCCACGGCCGCTCCGCCCTACGCAAAGCCACCGGAGCCAGCGAGGCCATGTTCGTCATCGCCGAATCCGGACGCTACTGCCTCGACCCCGCCATCATCACCGCCGACGTCTGGGATTTGGAGGACACCCTCACCCACGCCCGCACCGCCAGCCATCCCGGCACTCGCTTGGAGGCCCTTCGCTATCTCTCGCGCCTATGCCGGACCGGTGCGCCACTCGAGGGCGCACCGTACTCGTGGGCCGAACCGATCGCCGAACACTGGCGCAGCCAGGCCGTCGACGCCCTCGTCGCCCTCGCCTGCGACGTCCGCGCCGACAACCCCGACGAGGCGCTCGACGCGCTCGCCGTCGCCATCACCTGGGACCCCTACACCGAAGCCCTCTACCGCCGCACCATCGCCCTGCAACGCGACCTCGGCCGCCACGACGCCGCACACACCACCTACCGGCACCTGCAAGCCAACCTCCGCGACATCGACCTCGAACCCGACCCCGCCACCACCGCACTACTGGAAAAAGCACCTATCCCACGGCGCTAAATTCACCGCTTCCGCTTCACATAAAGGTGTGTTCCGCTTCAGGCGCAACCAAACCCAACACCCAGCAAACAGGACTCCCGCATGGGGCAATACACAAACCGTCGAAGCGAACAAGCGGCAGCGTCCCGACGAACAGGGGAAGCCGCGCGGAAATGCAACTCGCTCCAGAACAACCGGAACGGGGGCCTACCGGGCAATCAAAGGTTCCCATGGAAGTCTACTTCGCCGACAAGACGGCAACCCAGGACGGCGTCAACGAGGGGACAGCCGGGGCGTCGTTGTGGACGTCGACGGCACGTCGCTTGAAGGACGACCCCTCACTGACCCCTTCCGGCTCCCTGTCTTCCCAGGTCAACCCGCCTTGCGGCGCGCGGACGACGAGCCAGACTGATCACGATAATCACTCCGAACAGGCTCCTCGCCTCACATGCCACTCGCTCTCCTGCGGATTCTGCCATTGTTTGTGTCGAATTAATCGACACAAACAATGGCATCGATAAACAGCAGGACCGCGTAGTCCTCGTTGTCGTGTTCCCGTGTCACGTACGCGCGCGTATGCGCGCATTTTCGCATGTCAGGCGCGCGACGCGGCTAGAAAAACATCGGAAAATCCGCGCCACGCTATTGTGTTCCGTCAGTGCGCCGAGCTAGCGTGGAACTATCAGCGGAAACGGAAACCGCAAAACCCAACAATCGGGTATCCCGGCCGAAATGTGCCCTGACAATAGAGCCGGGACAACACCCCCCCCACACGGAAAACCGCAGCCGACTTTCGGGAGGAAGCCATGACGAAGATCATGTTCGACTACTTCCGGGTGCTCGAAGCCTACGAATTCGAGCCCGACAACAACGGTGAGACCTTCCGAAGCCCCGGCGGTCAGGTCTCGGTCACCATCGCTGACCGAGAAGGTTCGCTCACCGTGACCGCCCTTACCGGCGACCGGGCGCGGCTCATCCGCTGGACAACCCTGATCAGCGGCGCACCCGCTGAGGTGCTCGATGCCGCTCTGCGTGCCGCCGAACCCGAACTAACAACAAGTGTCCACAGTGGATGAACGAAGGTGTGATAACAATGAACGACGAGTTCAAGGCCGGTATGAAGGCGCTCCGCGAGTACATGGCTCGCGAGGTAGAGAAGGCCCCCGCGCCTCCGGGGGACGTGCTCGCCCGCGCGATCACCCGGGATGATGTCCGGCGGTACCCCACCTACTTCATCTGGGGACCGGGCCGTGATATCGCCAGCCGGACCGATTGCGGGCATGGTTACTACCTGACCGATTCATGCCCTGGCTGTGACGCTGACGAGGACAACCTACATCAGAGTCCATAGTGGACCTATGGGTAGGAGGCAAAGCCGATGACTACCGCAACAACCAAACGTCCTGAAACCGCGACGGGCGAGATTGTTAGCCAAATCGTACGCCTGGAGTGTGGCCACGAGTGCTGTTACCGAATTCCCCAGCCTCTGGCGGATTCCGGCTTCGCGCGAGTCGGCGTGGCATGGCGCTGTGCGACATGCGACCCAAGCGGCGAAACCAAACGGCGGATCGCTGATGTGAACAAGTGCCGGTAGTCGATCAGGAACCGTCCGTCAGGAGCCCGACGTGCTGCAACCCGAGGCTGGAAGCTCCTCCAGTCTCGGGTTGCGGTGGTCGAGTGTCAGCCGGTGAGAGTGTGCTGGTGTGATCAAGGTGACGAGTTGCTTGGCGGCGTGCAGGGGTGGCCCAACGGGGAATGGAATAGATGACATGCGAATCGACCTGCTAACCGTTCAAAACGAACCGTAACAGTCCAAAGTGGACCCTGCGGCGATGATGAGAAGGTAACGCACAATACGGTGCAGGCCGGAAAACGGACCATTTGCCGTGCAGGCGGCCGTGAGCTTCTGAACTCGCCGTTCGACGGGGGAGCGCGAACTAGTATCCGGGAACATCGGCGACGTAGCTGTACGTAAGCGCCGCGTCGATACCAATGACCACGACAAGTGCCGACAAGGCGAGCGCTCCGCCCGCGAAGCCCATCGTAAGCAGCGACCGCCGCGACGCCGATGTAAGTACTGCAAGGATCGAGAGCACGAGCGCGATCCCCCCGAGCGTAAGAAGCACAGGGTAGTCGAACGCGTCTGCCTGCAATGAGAAGAGCACTGCCGCCAAAGTGACCACAGCCGCTGGCCACGTCACGATGTGGTGAAGCGGTACAGGGCGTGCGGATGCTGCGACAGTCATTGGCGACTCCTAATGTTGATACTCCTGATCAACAGTCGGAGATGCCCGTTCAAGCGTTACGTCGGGCACCAGGACGCACCCACGCCCAGGATCCGCCGCGGATCGGCAAGAGCGGGTTCTTCGCCGTGGCAATCGCTGTCCCGAGTACTAGCGGTCAGGGCAGTCCGCCGCTACGTGGCGCAGGTAACCCAGGCGGAACGGATGTCCTCGACCAGCCGTCCGGTTTCGCGGGCGTGCACGCTGATCCGCGACCCGGTCCCGATCGCGGGCCCGGTGACTCTGCGCGGGGTCATGGGGGACGGTGGGCGTCGGGGGTCGCGGCCACGACGGTGAGTTCGGAACCGTGGCCGACACCGCGATGCGGCCTGGAGCAGGGGTAGCGGGTAGAGCGGTGTGAGCTGCATAAGGGGCCTTTTTTCTTTCGTCGGGTGCTGACTGGAATGCCAGGCCGGGGTGCCGCCGGGCTATCGGCGGCACCCCGGCCCGGGTGGGTCAGTCGGTGGCGAGCTGGTAGCAGCGCGGCTTCTTCTGGATTAGTACGACGGTGCCCTTCTCGACAAGCTTGTCGAGTGCGTTGCGTACCGCACCGGAGGATCGAACCAGCTTGCGGCTAATGTCGCCTGCCGTGTAGGCGGTACCGCGCCGGTCCGGCTCAGACAGGAAGTCCTCGACCAGCCCGTGCAGGGCGCCCTTGGGTAGCCTGCCGCTCGGTGCGGAAGCGGCTCCTGTATCGGTCTTGCGCCGCGACGCTGTCGTGGCGCGCTTGGTGGCCTTCGGGCTGACCTCGATCGGTACTGGCAGCCCCCAGCGGACGGGGTCGTTGTGTGCGGGGGTGCCCTTGCCGGGTAGCTGCACGGCTTGCCCCACGCTAGACCAAGCGGAGAGGTGCTTGTTTGCGGTCGATACCCCGATACCTGCCAACTCGGCTAGTTCGCGGGATGTTCTGCCGGGGTTGAGGCGCAGCGCGGCGCGCAATCGGTCGGCTGCCGACGGGGTGCTCCTGCCGTTGGTGGTCCCCTTCGCTGAGGCCGCGGTCTTCGTGCTCTTGGTGCTCTTCGTGGTCTTGGTGGTGCGTGGCATGACGATGCACTCCTTCGATCGGATCTGGGTTGGATGTTCATGCCCGGGGAGTCTTCCGGGGGTGCAACCGAATGAAGCGGGCTATGACGTCCATCAACCCTCGATCGCCCGGTGAAGTCAACTGTATGTCCAAACAAGACGCTCTTCTTGTTGGATCGACCATTTCCCGTTGGTGCCCTTGACATTCCCATACGAGTCGAGCGTCGATGTAGGTCCCGGCACGGCAGACGGCCGCCGCCCGGGGTGACCGGCCGACAACGGCCACACATCCACCTATGAAAGGAAACCGTAACCATGTCGTATACCGACACCCTGCACGCGACCGGCGCTCCGGAGGTCGAATACCTGATCGGCGATAACTACCACGCAACGGCCAATCGGCCGTTGGCTGAGGTGGCCCCGTTGCTGATGCGGGACCTCCTCGATGTTCAGGGTGACGACGGAATAGCCCCCAGGGCCGTGTTCGATGTCCGGGCCGATGAGTCTGGTCCGGTCGGCGTTTTGCGTGTCATTGTGTCAGGGATGACGAGGACATCGTGGGAATCGGCCGAGGCGTACCGCACGGTCGTTCGGGACACGATCCGTAGCGTGTTCGAGCTGGCTAGCCACTACAACCGAGTGGAGGCGCGTCGGCCCGACCGTGCCCGATTCATCCTTGCAATTGATCTCGTGTCCGACAGCGACAAGATCGTGTGTGGGGTCATCGGCACGATGCACTACACGGGGCAGTAATCCCTTCTCGCGCCGTAGTCGCCGAAACGGTGACTACGGCGCGACCCCATCCCGACTCGGGGTCGTCGTTGAGCACGGTCCGGTCGTGGTGTGGTCACGTTGCACCGCCGGACAACCATCGCCACTTCCGTTGCCGCGCCGATGGCGGAGGTGGTGGTCGTAGGTTCGGTCCGCGTTCTCGATTCGCTCGTCGCGAACGCTCCTTGCAAAAAGACGTCCTATATGGACAGTTGATTGGATCGTTCACGGCCATGTGCCTAGTGTTGGAGGTCGGTCACTATGGGGTGCATAGCGTCGATGCGTGTTGGTGGTAGAAGGTGACCGGGTCGGTGGGTTGGCCGCCAGGTTCGATTTGAAAGTGTAGGTGTGGTCCGGTGGATTGGCCACGGTTGCCGACTTCGGCGATGGGTTGTCCGGCCTGAACGGTGTCGCCTACGGCGACGAGGTTGCGGTGGTTGTGCCCGTAGGTGGTGATGGTGCCGCCGTCGTGTTCGATGCGGACCCATAGGCCGTAGCCGGTGGCTGGGCCGGAGGCGATTACCCGGCCGCTGTTGGCGGCGACGATCGGGGTTCCGATGGGTGCGGCGATGTCTTGTCCCCGGTGGAATTCGGCGCCTCGGGGCCCGAATCCGGAGGTGCAGCGTCCGGTGGTGGGTGGGACCCAGCCACCGTTACGAGCTGGGGTGCAGCTCACTTCGGTCAGTGCGGTGACGATCTGCCGTGCCGCTTGCTCGTAGTCGGCGTACCGGTCGGGGAAACCTGAGCGTTGTACTGCTTGAGCGGCGGGAGCGAGATCCATCTGCTGCCAGTGGGGGAGTGCCAGCAGGTGCTGGTAGAACTTCCTGGCCGCGTAGGCGGGGTCGAGAATCTCCTTGGGCGTTCCCCATCCCATCGATGGGCGTTGCTGGAAGAGTCCTAGGGAGTCGCGGTCTCCGTAGGTGAGGCTGCGGAGACCGGACTCGGTGATGGCGGTGGCGATCGCGATCACCCAGCCATATTCGGGCACTTGGAGCTGTTTGCCGACAGCGACGATGGTGGCGGCATGGGCCATTTGGTCGGGGCCGTACCCGGCCACGGTGCCGGTGGGGGAACAGGCGATGACCCCGCTTCCGTCGCCACTAGCCCCATCGGTGCTCAGGACCGCGCCGAGGGTGGAGGGAAGGAGTAGCACCGGTGCGAGCGCGACGCAGAACGTGCCCATGGCGAGTTTCGCGCTGGTTTTCACCGGGTTCTCCTCCTCTGTCGGCGGGCTCACATGCGGGCGAGGTCAGCAAGGCGCTTACGGTGGTGGCCCTGCATCGGTAGCCATACCGGTCCTCCGGGAGTGCGCAGCGCCTCGCCGCTCGCGGTGGCGATACGCCATCCGACATCGCCGTCCGCCAGTGCGAGGCTGGCGTCAATGGCTGTCAGGCGTTCGCGCAGGTTGGCTTCCCGGGTGGGCGAGTGGAGTCCGAACAGGACCCAGAATCCGTGGTGTTGCTGGGTTTTCCGCGCGGGGTGTGGGCCGCCCGCGCGGGCGAGTTCGGCGTAGCTGTCGAGTTTCTCGATGACGCGGGTGAGCGGTTCGGTGCCGGTGTCGTGTTCGTAGCAGGCCACGAGTTGGTTGCCGTGCTCGCGATAGACGAGCAGGGCGTCGGGACGGGCCAGGCCGCCGCAGTCGGCGGTGGCGGAGCGTTCGCCGTGCCACAACCGCAGTTCCGCGTCGTCGCTGGTGCGAACGTGCGCCGACAGTGCGGCGACGACGTCGTTGATGCCGAGCAGGTGCGCGAGTCGGGGGTTGGTGGCCAGGCGCAGTACCTGTTCGCGCACGCTGTTCGGCCGGGGTGGGGTGAGGCCGCGCGTGGCGGCGAGGACGCCGTGTCCGGCGACGCCGAGGGTGTAGCGCCAGCCGGTGAGCGTGCCGTTCGCGGAGGGGTGGCGGAAGCGGTCGAGCACGTGCCAATGCCACAGTTGCAGCAGCCGACGCTGTGCCCGGTTGAGGCTGGGATAGGGCAGCAGGTCGGCGATCTGGGTGCTGGTAAGGACCCGGTGCTCGTCCAACAGTCGCAGCAGGGTCCGGTCTCGTTCGGTGAGCCGGGAGGCCAGCTCGACCGGGTCGGCGATCCTGGTCCGAGGGCGTACTCGCCGACGCGTTGGAACGCTCGGTGCGGATGTTTCTCCGGTGTCAGGCATAGAAATCCTCCAGTGACGGTCTTCGCGGTGACGACCAGTTGGTTGCCTCAGTCGAGGTCGAGGTCGGTGCTGTGGTGTGGGGCGCGGGTGGCGAAGGTGCGGCGGCTGCGGGCGCGGTCGCGGGTGGCGCGGTCGATGCCGTGCGCACGGGCCGCCGCGCGGAGTTCGTCGCCCCGGCCGTTGATCACCGGTGGTGGGGCGATGGTGCGCAGGGTGAAGCCGGTGGTGTCGCGGTTGTCGACCGACAACCGGCACGCCGCTTGGTAGCGGGCCAGCCGGGTGAGGTCGCCCGCGTTGAGGTGCGGGCCGATGTGCGCGGCCAAATGTCGCGCGTCGTCGGGGGAGACACCGAAGAACAGCTTGTTGCGGGCGTTGGCATCCAGGGCTCGCGCGAGGCTGGGGGTGAGTTGGTCGAGGTGCTGGTGGGCCAGGACCCAGCCGACGTGGTAGCCGCGGGACTCGGCCAGCGCGTCGCCGAGCGGGGTGGGCAGGTTGAGAAAGTTCTGCGCCTCGTCGATGAGGATGGTGGCGTCGGCGCGGGTGTGCTCGGGTTGGTGGGAGCGCCCGATCGCCGCCTGCCACAGCGAGGCCACCAGCAGCGATCCGACCAGCCGGGCGGAGTCTTCGCCGAGTTCGCCTTTGGGGAGGCGGGCGAGCAGGATGCCGCCGTCGAGCACGTCGGCCGGGTCGAACGAGCTGGTGGCGGTGCCGTAGAGGTCGGCGACGAACCGGCGGACGGTGACCGCGCGCAGCTTGGACAGCACCGGACCGGCCTGCTGGGCTGCGGCTGAGGGGGTGAGCTTGTCGTAGGCGTTCCAGAACGCCCCGATCCCGGTGGGGTCCTCGCGCCGGATGCGGCGGGTGGCTTCTGTGCGGAAGCGGGAGTTGGTGAGCAGCAGGGGAATGTCGGCCAGTGTGGAGCCGGGCCGCCCGGTGAGGGTGTAGGTGGCGGCGCGCAGCGTGTCTTCGACGCGTGGTCCCCACCAGGATGAGTAGAGGCGGTGCAGTGTGGACACGAGGTGCTCGGCGACGGTCTCGCCGCCGAGCCCAGCCGGGTCCAGCACGTTCAGCGCCGCAGGGGCGATCTCTTCGTCGGGGTCGATGAGGACGAGGCGCTGACCGGCGTCGTGGGGCATCCGGTCGAGAAGATCCCGGATCAGGTCTCCGCGGGGCTCGATCACGGCGATCCCGCGCCCGGCCTCGATGTCGGCGAGCGCGAGGTGCAGCAGCTCGGTCGACTTGCCTTTACCGGTCGTGCCCGCGATGTGCAGGTGGTGGCGGGCGTCGACCACGGGCAGCACGACCCTGCGTGCTGGCCCGGCGTCGGTGATGCCGAGTGGTTTCGGAGTCCGGCGTCGGCGATCACCGGCCGGACGCAGCGTGAGCCTCGGCGGCCCAGTCGCGGCGGAGTCCGATGCGGACTTCGGTGTGGCGGGCAACGACAACTCCTCCCATGGCGGAGAACTACAGGCGGCGGGTGGTGTGCTGGGGCGCGGGCACACTGCGGGCGTGGCCATGGGCGAGTGCCTCGGTACGAGCGGGCAGGTGTGCCAGCGCCGCCAGTTCCCCAGCGGAGAGCAGCGCTCCCCGGCGTAGCCGCCGCGCCTCGGTGACGACGACTCGGGGTTTGGGCAGCCGGTGTCGGGCGAGCGCGTTGTGGCCGGCCAGGACCGCGAACGCGCCGAAGAGCGAGTCGGCGATCCCACGGACGCGGTCGGCGGCCTCAGCGCCGTGGGCGGTGGTGGCGGCGTAGTAGCGCAGCGCGACCTCCCATTGCGGTTGTCGTTTCTTCGCCCGGATCTCGCGCAGCTCCTCGGTCTGCTGGGGATCCAGCCGCCGTGCTGCACCCGTGCTGGTTCCGTGGGCGGTGGTGGAGGTGCTGCCGGTGACGATCTCCAGTAACTCGCGCACCAGCACGGATACGAAACTCACCAGCGCCGAGCGGCGCCCCGGGCGGCCGGAGTGCAACCGGTCCACGGTGCGGCGGTAGCGGCGCACCCGGCGTCCGACCGCGGGCCGCGCCAGGATCTGCACCACCGCCGACTCACCCTCGGCGAGCTGCCCGGTCACCGCTTCCCACGCGCGCACCGGATCGGCCGACTCGTCGCGCGGCTCGGGGATACGCAACGGCAGATGCTCGGGTCGTTCCGGGCGCACGGTGCCTCCGGTGACCACCAGTCCCGCCCCAGGTGTGACCGCCAGCTCGCTGCTGGGTGTGTGGTCGAGGACGAGGGCGCCGGGCCAGGCGGCGCGGAGCGCGGCCTCGATCCGGGCCGTCGGTACCGGCCCGGGCAGCCACAACCGGACGGCGAGATCATCGCCTGCGGTGAGGTGGTACTCCACGGCCAGGTGCGGCACCCCCGTGACGAGTCGTTTCCAGCGTGGTGGGGCGAGGCCGGGCAGGTCCCACCACAACCGGCGCGCTCCCGCCACCGCCGCGGCGGGGTTGAGTCCGGCAGGGGGAAGCACGGTCACTACCCGCGCTCCCGCGTACCAGCGGCGCCGCGCCGCGCGCCGCAGGCTCGCCAGCACGATGAGGCAGGCGAGGGCGAGAGCGGCGAGAACGTACAGCAGCACGGAATGCTGCTGTATCCACGCGTAGGTGCGTTCCACGGCGGTGGTGAGTGCGCCGGTCCCGGGCGTCGGGGCGGTGGTGGAGGGTGTGTTCATGGTTCGAGGTCCTCCTCGTCAGCGTCCAGCCCGGCCAGGGCTTGGGGATCGGTCGTGATCACTTCGTCCTCGGCGTCGGAGGCCACGGCGTGGAAGGCAACCCGGTTCGTGCCGGAGAGCAACAGCGCTTCGCCTGGTGCCGCGGCGAGGAGGTAGGCGCGTTCCCCATCGGAGAGGCGGAACGCCTCGGCGATGGTGTCAATGGCCTGAGTGGACTGTCGCAACAGGACTTGCGTGGAGGCGTTGGACACGATTGCCTTTCCCAGATCGGTGGCGAGGACGTCTCCGGCGTCCTGGGAGACGAATGCCAGTCCGGCCCAGTACTTGCGGGCGCTCTTGGCCAGCCGGTAGAGGAACTTCGCGGCCTCCGGTTGGTGCATCAGCAACCACGCCTCGTCCACCACGACCAACCGGCGGCGCCGGTGGTGGGGGTCGAGCACGCGCCGCCACACCGCATCCAGCGCGGTCAGCGTGCCGACCGACTTCACCTCGTCGGGCAAGTCCCGCAACGAGATCGCCACCAGATGCCCGTCCGGCGCGCGTGTCGTCGGACCGTCGAACAACCCGGAGAACGAGCCCGACACATACGGCGCCAGCCGCGCCGCCACATCGGCACCGGCCGGGTCGCCGGTGTGGTCGCTGTCTGCGGTGAGCATGTCGGCGAGGTCGGCTAGCAGCGGCGCGGGTCTGCTCCACGTGCGACGGTCACCGGTGATGCCGACCCGGGCGTAGGTGTCGGTGACTGCCCGGTCGAGCACCGCCCGTTCCTGCGGTGACAGCGGTTCGCCGAACATGACGGACAGCAGCGTGTGCATGAACAGCGACCGGCGGGTCAACGCGTCGGGGATGTGCTGCGCCCCGGGGGGAAGGTCGAACGGGTTCAGCCGTACCTCGGGTGAGCCGAGGTGGAGGTAGGTGCCGCCGACCGCCTCGGTCAGGCGCTGGTATTCGTCTTCGGGGTCGATGACGAACACCTGCACCCCCACCTCACCCTCCGGGGTGGGCCGGTGCGGATCTGGGTAGAGCGAGCGGAGCGCTTCGAGTTTGGTGAAGTACGACTTACCCGCCCCGGAGCGGGCGAGGGTGACGGAGTTGTAGTTGTCCTGCCCCCAGCGGTCCCACAACACCAACCCGTTACTGGAGGCGTTGACGCCATACAGGCGACCAGTCAGCGGCGCGTGTGGCGACGGGTCGGTGGCGGGCAAGTCCGGGGAGGTGAAGGGGAAGCTGGCCGCGAGGGCGGGGGTGTCGAGGGTGCGGCGCATCCCCAACAGGTCCACCCCGAGGGGAAGGGTGGAGGTCCAGCCCTGCACCGATCGCCACGCCGCCGGTTGCGCGTCCAGAAGGAGACTCGATGCCAGCGATCGCACTTCTGCGACGTCAGCGTCGAGATCCTCGCGCGTGGGTGCGTGCACCGTCAGATACAGCCCCACGCGGAAGAGTTTCGACTCGCCGCGGGCGAGGGCGAAGGCCATGTCCGCGGCGTCGGCTGCGGCGGCCTCGGTCTCCGGGTCGTCCACCTTGCCGTCCCGCGCAGAGGAGCGGCGCGCGGACTCCAGGCGACCCTGCTGCTTGCGCAGCCGCTTCGCCGCGGTCGCCGGATGCAGCGGATCGATGTGCACCGCGACATCCACCCGGCCCGGGTAGGACAGGAGAGGTTCGAGCCACCCCGCGCCCACTTCGGCGGGGTATCCGGTGACGGCGAGGGTCGCGGCGTAGCCGTCCCCGACGCGCAACCACCGCGGTCCCACCTCGACCGCGTCCGGCCCCGCCACCGCACTCGTCCCGGCCGCCCCGGATGAGGCAGCGCGGCCGAGTACGCGGCGCGCGGCGCGACGCAGAAGTCCGCTGGGGCTCTGTGGGTTCATGGGTTAGACCTCCAGGTCCTCGGCCCGGCCCGCGGCGGGGCTGGCGGTGTGGAGTAGGTCGTGGTGGGCGGTGACGACGCCGGAGGCGGTGCCCGCGCGGGTGGCCTGCGGCCCGCCGTTGGGGTCGGCGGCAGCACTGAGCACCGCATGGGCCTGGGCACCGTCGAGCGGAGCGACCACGACCTCGCAACTCCGCAACGCGCGGGCGGCGTCCTGCGCGCGCCGCGCGAGGGCCTGCGCTCCGCTGGTGTCGCGGCCGTGTCGTCCGGTGGCGGGGTGGCGGAGGACGACCGTGACGTGGCGGCGCAACAAATCCCGCGACTGCGACAGGTCACGCAGGAACTCCACGTGCCCCAGACACGCGGCTTCCAGCGCGGGATGCGGCAGGCCGCCTGCCTCGTCGGCGAGCACATCGAGGTAGGGCTCCAGATCGAGGCGCTGGGCGCGGACCACGATCTGCACCGGCCCGGACAGCGAGTGCAGCCAACGGGAAAAGCCACCGATGAGCGCGTTCTGTTCCCCGGCGGTGCGCAGTCCGAAGTTCACCGTGGAGCACGCCGCGGCATGCGCGGTGCCATGCTGCGAACCAAGGTCGATCGCACCCTCGGTCGAGATCGCCTCCGCCGGAAGTCGCAGCGGCGCGGGCAGTGGTCCGGCCTTCACCGCGACCCACGCCGGTGCGTCGGGCACGATGTCCCCGCGCACGCTGTCGGCGGGCACCAACCGCTTCGGGGCGCGTCGTTGCTTGAGTGCGGCCAGCAGCCACGCATCCAAGTTCTGTCCGTCCCGGCGCAGGGTCACCACCGCGAACACCAGCCCGGCGACCGGGATCGCCACCGCGCCGAACACGACCGGCGACACGACGGTGTGCGTGGACTGATACAAGCCCCACAGCAGCAGCACGGTCACGCCCAGGATCGCGGCCTGCCGCGCGGTTAAGCCGAATACGATCTTGTCCGGCTTCTCCACATCGGCGGGCACCCGCGCCGACATCGGGACCTCCTCGTCGCCGCGCATCAGCGACCTCCCTTCTTCGGAGTACGTGGTGTTGGCTTCGCCGCCCCGGCGCGCGGCGCGCCCAGCTGATGCCCCGAACCACCAGTGCTCTTGCGTGCGCTGCGGCTCGGCGTGGACGGCGAGCCGCCGGGTGCCTGGAACGTGGGTGCGTGCGCACGCGGCGAGACACGTCGGCGAGCTGCCGGGGTCGTAGCGGTGTTGCGGGCTGGTGCGCCGGGGGTGCGGTCGCGGGCTTGGCTCGCGGTCGCCGCGCGCGACGATCCCGCCGACCGTGTCCCTGTGGTGGGGGAGTGGCGTCGGGGGTCCGGCGAACCCCAGCGGGTCGACTCGATGGGCGCAGCCACGCTCACCGCCGACGACGTGGTCGCCCTCGACACGGGCACGTAGGCGCCGGAGGCCGGAGTGAACCCGCCGTCGCTGAGCGGCTGCCTGCGGTCACGGGAGGCAGCCCGCGCCTCGCGGGCCATGCGCGTGGGCGCGGCCCACGCCCGAGCCGCCCGTTCCCGCGCCGCCCGCGCCGCACCATGGGCCATCCGCTGCGCACCGGCGCCGGACGTCGCACCTCCCCGTTGCCGAGGCGACGCACCGCCAGCAAGCACGCGAGCCGGACCATGACCCTGCGGCCGTGTCGACGCACCGCCGGAACCGCGACGGGCGGTCGTGGCAGCCGCACTCTTGCCGACGCCGAGCATCCCGAGCCCCTTTGCCAGCAGCGCGTACTTCACGATCGAGGCGACCTGGGAGCGCCCACCGAGGCCGATCTGTTGCAACACCCAGGACGGGATTTTGATCAGGATGAGCAGCAGCACGACTGAGATGACCAGGTTCATCAGCCCGCCCGAGACACCGAGCAGTTCAGTGGAGCCGGGACCGGAGGTGCCCTGGACGAAGAACACCTTCACGAACACGATCAACGTGATCGCTTGCAGAATCTGGATCGCCAGCACCCCGAACAGTGCCCGCCACCAGAGCTTGGCGATGCCCTCGGTGTAGGGGGAGGCGTGACACACCAAGGCGAGTGGCCCGGCGACCACGATGACGATCGTGATCGTGATCCGCAGGACGAACAACACCAGCAGCACCACCGCCAGAACGAGAACTACGAGGGCGACCAGGACCATGAAGATTCCGCCCTGGTCGAGCTGGCGGTGAAGCTCGTCTTTCACCCCGGTGGTGATGCCACCTGAGGAGTCGCCGGCAAGGATGCCGGTGGCGATCCCGTTGGCGAAGTTGACCGCGAGCCCGATCAGCGACAGCGACGCGTTGACCGCGACGAAACCGACCACAATCCGCGGCAGGGTTTCTTTGAGCGTGACCCGGGTCTGCAGCGTCTCGTGCGAGGCGACGACGATCCCGCCCATGATGACGAACAAGATGAACAGCGAGTTCGCAACCCATCGAGTGATGTCCCATAACTGCGCGATCTGCGGGTTGTCCGCAAGGTTCGGCGTGGTCATCGAGGTCCGGCCGACAAGGTCGAGCACCGGGTCCATCGCGGAGGTGACCAGGCCGGTGAACCACTCGTTGATCGCCTGCCCGGCCTTGCACACGACATCGAGCCACCCGCAGTCCGTCGACTCGGTCTGAGCCTGCGGCCCCTGCTGCTGGGCCGGAGGCGGCGGCGCCACCGGATGATCGGGGTCCACCACGATCGGCGGCGGCTGCGCAGGAACCGAGGGAGACGGTCCATCCGGGTTCGGCGGTGGCGGAAGCTGGTCCGGCCAGTCCGACACCGGGGGCAATGGCAGCGGAACCGGATTGTCTGTCGGGTCCGGCGTCGAGGGCGGGAGCGGGATCTCCGGGTCGGCGCTATCCACCGGCGGCAGCGGCAACACCGGCGGCTCCGCGTCCGCCCGCCCGGCGGTGGCGCCGACGAGTGCTGCGACGAACGCGCACACCAGCGCCGCCAACACCGCGCCCCGCAGCCACGGGACCGCCCTGCGCCGCGCCCGGACACTCGGGACACCGGTGGTTGAGGTGGTGGGCTTGGTCATGGTCAGCCCACCACGTTCTGCAGCAGCGTGACGATCAGCGGCGCGAGCATCGCCAGCCCGTAGCCGATCGCGGCATTACGCAGACTCTTCTTCGCTCGTTCGACCTCGCCCGGATCCCCGTCTGCGGCGAGATAACGGACGCCACCGATGGTCAGGAACAGCGTCGCCAAACCGACCAGGAAACCGATCAGCACGTCGCGCAGGTTCGCGATGACCTGATGCAGCGACCCCGGCTGCGCGAGCACGAAAGACTCGGCCGACACAGGTGTCGCTGCCACAACTAGTCCCGCAACGAGGGTGCCGAGAAGGGCAGCGGTGCGTAGCGTGCAACGGCGCGCACCGCGAGGGTGACATGGTGATCGCAGAGACATCCAGAATCCCTCCCGAGGACGCCGGTGGCGGGTGCGCGAAGCGGAGGTGAAAGGAACCAGGGAGCCAGCCACCGACCCCGCGGCGCGCTGCGATCGGCGACGGCAAACAGCTGCCGTGGCGCGGGTCTGCCCGGTTCTCGACCTGATTCCCCTCACACTGTTCTAAAGGGGGTTTTCAGGTCGATTTTTTGCAGACGGAGTCTGACTTTGTTCGCAGATTTCCGCCTTTTTACGTGTGTGTCTGGCGTTGAGCCAGGAAATGAGCGCAGATTCGGCCCTCTGTCGGGCACGAAAGACCCGGAAATACGACTCGCCCAATTGGTCTGCGACCTCGTGTAGACGCATGTCGTCCAGGCGCGTCGACAGAATGAGCGAAGCTTCCTCGCCGGTGAGTATCCCGTCGCGGACCGCCTCGGCGAGCACCAGGTCTTCGTGTCCGCGATCGGCCTGGCGTGGTTCAAACGATTCCCACTGCGGCCTCGTGCGAGTGGCGTAGTCCAGCTCGGCCGTGCGCACCTTGGCACCGGCAATCTGGGCTTCCCGCATCAGCCGTATGGCCAGCGACCCAGCGTCCGGATCGATCGTCTTGAGTCTGGCGGTAAAGCCTGCCAACACCTCGGAATCGATGTCGTCAGGGTCGCCGGTGTAGTCCTTCATCAGCTTCCCCGCGGCCCTCCTCAGCCCAGGCAGCCCAACGCCGACCGCACCAAGCACCCACGCCGCGCCATGGGCTTGCGCGGCGATCACCAGTTGGCGCCACACCGCATCCCGTGCGGCTTTCGCGGTCCTCTTAGCCAGGAGGAGGTTGCGCAACTCGATCAACGTCACCCGCCTCCGCGGAAGCCCGTGCCCGATCGCGGCACAGTCGAGGGCCAGCGGAGCCGGACCAGTGCACAACAGACGGAACGCCGACTCCGCGGCGTCCATCGCCGAGGTGGACTCGACGGACTCGTGGTCGTGGTCGTGCCGACCAGGACGAAGGCCATTGACACGAGATGGCCCTGGAGCAGGGGCGTCGGGGGGTGGTGTGATCGGCATCGCGGACTCCCTGGTGCGAGCCGAACCCGCACGATGCGGCGAGCGGGAGCGGCGTGAACGTGACGCCGTCCATGCCGCCGGAGACCGCTTGCACCAACCTTCCCTGTTGATCTTGAAACGGGAGGTGCAATGAAACCGCAAGGGACTCCCTGATCGCGCCTCGCCCGTAGTCGATCGGATGCTGATGCCGGTCCGGCCTGGGGTGCAAGGAATCCGCAAGGAACATCTCGCGTGGTGCCCGAACACGCGTCCAGCGCCGCGAAAAACTTTGAATCGCCAGGTGGCGTTTAACGACGGTTGCGGCTGACTCGCCGGGCACCCTGCGGGCCATGTCGCGACACCGTCGGCCGCCCCGGCGACGGCCTCGCGCTGAGTGCCTGACAGACAGCATGTACGAACCTGCGGCGCAGTCGACGTCGAACGTGCCGAACCGCGTGCGCGACGCCGACGGACGCTGACGTGTCGCCACCGCGCACGCCGCCGACACGTCGCTGCTGTCGGCAGACCACAACGCCGGTCACCACCTCACGCCGAGCCATGGGACTTCGCGGCTCGGGGGTGAAATCTGAAACTCGTCTGCAAAATCCGGCACGAAAACCCCCCTTTAGAACTATGTAAGAGCCCGCAACCGCGAATTGCGAGGACACTCCCGATGAGCGTTGTTCCCATCTCGCCGGAATCCGCAACAGAAATTGACGACAACCCCGGACCTCGGTCACGAAAAAGTGCATCCGTGCCGTTGGGAATTTGGTTATGCGCGCCCGAACCGGCCGACGAGCATGGCCTGCCACCACTGATCGAGGGCCTCACCCGCGGCCTTGTCACCCAGGCCGTGACCGCCTTCACCGCCCGTGGGAACACGGTCGCGGTCACCGGCCCGGACGCCGCCCGGATGACGGCCGTCGCCGACTCCGTGGGCGACCGACGGGTCCTGTGCGTCGACCCCGAGACCGTCACCGCCGATGGCGTGCGCGGCCGGCCCGGTGGGGGAGCAGGAACGCCGGAACCCGGTTCGGTGGACCTGTTGCTGGTCGCTGAATTGCCTGTCCCGCGCATCGCCACTGACGGCCAGCCCTACACCACCTGGGCGCGCTGGCTGGCCCCCGGCGGAGTGCTTGCCGTGGCCACGCGGAACCCGGCCGGGCAGGGCCGGTTCGCCGACCACACCGGCGCCGTGGTCACCGCAGCCACCAACGCCGGACTGTCCTACCTGCAGCACATCATCGCCGTGCTCGCCCACGTCCACGGCGAGCGGCTGCTCATTCCCACTCCGCCAGCCCCAGTCACGCTGCCCGCCGACACGGTGCACACCCACGCCCACACCGACCTGCTCGTGTTCCACACCGACCTCGGAGGCGCCGCCTGATGAACACCTACGAGCCGACTTCGCACCACCCGCTGACCCGCGGCAGCGACGCGTTGGTCGAACTACCGGTCACCGTGTGGCCGACCGCGCAACAAGCCCCGCGCGCCCAGCGCGGCACCCGGTACGTGCCCGAGTCGACCGCCCATCCGGCGAAGATGCTGCCCGCCATCGCCCGCCACGCCATCGACACCTTCACCGCACCCGGCGACCTCGTCCTCGACCCCATGTGCGGGGTCGGCACCACCCTCGTCGAAGCCGTCCACAAAGGACGCGACGCCCTCGGCATCGAGTACGAAAACCGGTGGGCTGAGGTCAGCGAAGCCAACCTCGCCCTCGCCGCCGACAACGGCGGAACCGGCAGGGGCGAGGTATGTGTCGGCGACGCCCGCCAGGTGCTGCCCACCCTCGCCGACCGCCACGCCGGGCGGGCCGCGCTACTGGTGACCTCCCCGCCGTATGGATCCAACGTTCACGGCCAGGTGAAAGCGCCCGGGCACCGCCCGGTGCGCAAACACGACCACCGCTACAGCCGTGACCGCGCAAACCTCGCCCACCGCAGCCTGCCCATGCTGCTGCGCGGGTTCACCGACATCCTCCGCCGCGCCATCCCCCTACTCCGCCCCGGTGGAGTCGTCGCTATCACCACCCGACCCTTCCGCCTCGACGGCGAACTCATCGACTTCCCCGCACTCACCTTGGACGCGGCAATCAACGCCGGACTCCACCCCGTCCAACGCTGCGTCGGACTCCTCGCCGGACTCCGCAACGGCACACTCGTCCCACGCTCGTCGTTCTTCCAACTCGACTACGTACGCAAACTCCGCGACCGCGGCATACCCGCCTGGGTCATCGCCCACGAAGACATCCTGATTCTTCGAACGGCTCAGCATTAGCGTGAGCGTCCTCGGGAACCGGCCGGACGTTACCTGAGTAGGCGTCCCGCCCCGGGGCGTGCTTTCCGTGGGGTCTCCTGTGTGCCGAGTGGACCGGCACACAGGAGACCGCGAGCCGCGGCCACCAAGTTGTGGCCAAGCGGAGCGACAGGACACCCCCCCCTGCCGCGACGAGCTGTCGCCTGGCTACTGCGATGCCAGGCGTCTCCGAAACTTCCACGAGGGATTGATGATGCGCGCGAAGGATGAGCAACCGCAGTCCATCGAGGACCACATCCTGTCCACTCTGAGGCCAGGCGCTCCGCAGACACGCCAGCAAACGAAGAGTCTTCCCGTAGCCGCGCTGCTCGAATCTGTGCAGAGCAGCGCGCTCTACTTCGTCGTGACGACGATGGATGCTCGTGGGCGACTGGCAGACCGCTCGCCCCTACGTGCTCTCGGCTGGACGCCAGGCAGCGCGATCACCATCACGGCCGTGGGACGTGCCGTCATCGCTGCTACACGGTCAGCCGGACCGAATGCCATTACCCATCAGGGACACCTTCGGCTGCCCGCGCCCATCCGCCATGCTTGCCGCCTCGACACCGGCGCACGTCTGCTCGTCGCGGCATCACCAGTGCGCGACCTCCTGGCGGTCTATCCAGGTTCGTCCGTTGAAGCCAGCTTGCTGGCCTACCACGAGACTCTGCGTCATCGGGATGCGCGATGAATGACGCGGAGATCAACGCAGCCCGCCTGCTACTTGCCCGGCTCGGAGTGAAGCCCGAAGAACTTGTTGCCGCGCCCTCCGCCACCCGTGAGGCGATGCCTCTGATTCGCGACTACGTCACTCGCGTCTCTGACGCCGTGCCCGCCGGAACTCGCCGCGTCTACAGCACATACTGGCGACGGGTTGTGGAAGCGTGGGGAGACAGACGCATCGACGAACCCACCCCGCTGGAGATCAAGCAACTCGCCGAAGACGTCCGGCACCAAGTCGTGGTCCGCAAGAACTCACGAGGCGGCCGCACCGCCGCCGAGCACCTCATCGCTTCCCTGCGTTGCCTGTACCAGCACGCCATCGCCGACGAACTGCTGAGCGACAACCCCGCCAAGCGGGTCGCCAAGCCGCGAAGGCTGGCCAGCACCCGACGGGCTATTCCCGATGCGCGACTAGCCGAGATCAACTACACCGCGGGAAGTACCGGCAGCGATCCCGAACTCGATCTGCTTCTGCTGCGTCTGCATACCGAGACCGCGTGCCGCCGGGGCGGTGCCCTCGCGCTCCGGCCGCAAGATCTCGACCCGGAGCAGTCCCTCGTGCGGCTGCGGGAGAAGGGCGAGACCGTGCGCTGGCAACCAGTTTCACCTACCTTGATGCGCCATCTGATCAGCCACCACGAACAGCGAGGAGACGGCCAGCCGTCAGCGCAACTTCTGCGCTACCGCAACGGCCGACCGATCACCGCAAGACGCTACGACCACTTGTGGCAACGCATCGGGCGCAGACTCCCATGGGTTGCCACCCAGCAAGTCAGCACCCACTGGCTTCGCCACACCACTCTCACCTGGGTCGAACGCAACTTCGGCTACGCCGTCGCCCGCGCCTACGCCGGACACGACGGCAAGAGCGACGCCGGAACGACATCGACCTACGTCCGCGCCGACCTACAAGAAGTCGCCGCTGCACTCGCCGCGCTGACCGGTGAACCACATCCGGCCGTTGCCGTGAGCTGCGCCGACAAACGATGACGGGATGGTATGTGGCTCTCGATGCTGCGAACCTGGGCGTCGCCTGGGCTTGCCGCATGTCAACGGGAAATTGATCGGCGCATTTCATCGGCCTCATTTATAAGCAAGAATGACCACACGTCCAGGCTGGGGCCGAGTGTGGTGGCTTGACGCGGCAACTCCTGGCAGGCGGCGACCGCGAGGATCTGCCGCAGAGCGCCAGCCTGCACCAGCTGCCAGCATCCTCGTGCTCGACTCCGCCAACCGCGTGCTACTCATCCACGCCCTCGACCGCCATCCCCGCACACCGGCGGTGGGAACTGCCCGGCAGCGGTGTGCGGGGGAGGGGCCGAACTTCCGTATCGCCGAGGAAGCCGGGCTCAGACTTACCTTTCTCGACCGCGAACTGTGATTCCCAGAACCCGCCTTCACGATGCGCAAGTCGCGTTCACATCCACCGGAAACGAGAAGACCGGACTGATCGAGCGCCGCTGGGTGGACTGCGGCCGGGCGGCGGCAGTCCCATGACAATCTTCTGCCTGCCATGCCGCTTGTCTGCTCGCAGGCTGGTTCAGCCCAGGTCCCTCGCACTCACCCGATGGATTGATTGGGCTCGATGCCAGCGCAGATCAAAGTCGGGTGCTGCGGCAGAGGAGAGTCGCGCGGGATGGATACCTCGGGAGACGGTCAGGCCCGGGCAGCCGCGTACTCGGCCTCCAATCTGGCCTTGAGTTCGGCGGCGCGCTCTGGCGTACAGCTCTGGCCGGGCGCGTCGATGTCGCACCGCAGTTTGATCAAGCGGGAGCGGATAGCCCCCGCACTGCGGCCGTGCTGTTCGGCGAGCCGGTCATGCAAGGTACCCGGGGCAGTGTCGGGGTCGGCCGCGAGCCATTGTTCGCGCAGTTCGGCTTCCAATTCAGGAGTCCAGGAAGCGTGCGATCGAGCTGGTCCGCCAGGCTTGGGGGGCAGCACTCGTCGGGCGGGCGTGGCGGTGGTTTCCGGCAGTATCGGCCAGGCATTGGCGGCGGCTCGAGCGTCTGAGATCTGCTGTCGCAGTCGGTCGATCCGCGCGGTGTCGCTGTGAGGTAACCGGCCGAGGCGGTGTTGGAGGTCGTTGGCGCGCTCCTTGCTGCTCGCGGAACCAATTGGCCTGCTGGTTGTGCAGAGTTCCGAGCGTAAGTCGACCGATTCGTTCCGGCTCGGCTTTGGCCAGCCGCCATGCGAGCCGCGCGGCGGCAACGGCGTCGTCGGCGCCGGTGTGGGCCTGGTCGAGTCGAACTTTGTAGTGTTGGCAGAGGTTAACGAGGGTGCGTTTTTCTGCCCGTTTCGGATGCAGGTGGCGGTCGATGCAGATGGGGTCCACGACGGGGCCAGACAAATCGAGTCCGCGTCCGTGGTGGCGGCGTAGTTCGGCGTCGAGCATGGTCAAGTCGAATGGCGCGTTGAAGGCGATGAGCGGAACGGCCGCGTTCCAGATCCGAGCGAGATGACTGCTGACCTCTTCGACGACCTCTCCGGCGGGCCGACCGTGAGTGCGCGCGTAATCCGTCGTGATGCCGTGCAGGGCGGTGGCGTCGTCGGGGATGTCGACGCCGGGGTCAGCGAGCCAGTTCCGAGTCTCGATCTGCGGTTTTCCGCCGGTTGGGCTGGGTGTGATCGTGACGATGGACGCGGTGACGATCCGATCGCGACGCGGGTCGACGTCGGTGGATTCCAGGTCGAGCGCGAGTAGTTGTGCTTCCGCCCATAACACTTCGGGGTTAGTCATGCGCGCATCGTAGGAACAGGGGCCGACAATTCTTAGTAATCGCACCGTCGCCATCAGCCTCCGCCTGCTGCTTCGTCCAATGCCCTCCCCGTTTCTTCTCCCGATACCACTATCCTTCCGACAGCGGTTAGCGATCCCCGGCGCCGGTCGGGATCAGCGTTGAAGGGGAATCAGCGTGGCAGCGGACCTCGAGCAACTCGGCCCTATCGGCTTTCAGGATCTCGCGGGCGCACTCTGTATCGCGTCCTTCGGCCCAGGCATTCAAGTGATGGGTTCAGGCCGCGATGGAGGCCGAGACCTCTATTACCAGGGAAGGCTCGTGTGGAAGGGCAATGACGGCCAACTCAACGAGGAGTGGGACGGATACACAGTCTTCCAGGTCAAGCACAAGCAAAGCCTTGAGGTGCGACCTGAGGACAATGCTCGCTGGCTACAGGGGCAGATCCGCAGCGAACTGAAGAAATGGTCCGAATCGGCTTCCGGCCGCGATCAGGTCCCGGATTACTTGCTGTTCATCACCAACGTCCCGCTTACTCCGACACCCGGCACAGGGGGACACGACCAAACCATCGCGGACGTTAAGAGCTACATCAGCGGCCTGAACGATGACAGGTACGACGTCGGCAGCGGCGACGACCGCCAGGCCAGGTATCGGCGGCTCTTACGCATTCGTCAGTTCCGAATCTGGGACGCGAACCAGATCCAAGCACTACTCAACGTCCATGCTGGCGTCAGGCTTGCCTTCCCAGGCTTTTTCACTGCGGCCGACGTGTTCGGGCATATGTCCGAACTCACCGGGTACCTGCCAAGAGACCAGATAGAGTCGGGGCTACGAGCCCACGCACGTACCACACTCACGGGCGAAAGCTCGGTCTACTTCGACGAGGCCGGCAGCGGCGACGGCACCGGCATGCCGTTGCATGACGTTGTGATCGACTTGCCGATCACGTTGCCGGACGACGCTGCACCCAACGGCGTGATCCGGTACGTTCTCGATCGCGGCGAGCGCATGCTCAAGCCCACGCTCACCACATTCAAAGGCCCTCGTCACCTGATCATCGCCGGTGCCCCAGGTAACGGGAAGACCACGATCTCCAAGTTCCTCGTACAGGCCTATCGCGCCGCCTCGCTAGCCAACGGTGACAACCTAAGCACCTACCATCGACAAATCATTGCCGGGACGGAATGCGCGTTGGGACGTTTCCAGTGGGAACTGCCTCGACATTCTCGGTGGGCTATGCGGATCGACCTGGCACAGTACGCGGAGGATCACGGCTTCAGTGACGACTTCACAGTGATCGGCTACATCGCCGAGAAGGTCTCTAAGCGGTCGGATGTGGGCAGTATCCGCAAATCCTCGGTGTTGTGGTGGCTGAAACGCTGGCCATCGTTCCTGATTCTGGACGGCCTGGACGAAGTTACCGAACCCAAGGTGCGCAAGTGGGTCATTGAGCGCGTCGTTGAGTTCGTGACCAATGCCGAGGCCGAGGACTGCGACGTGTTCGTTGTCATGACTACACGACCGATGGGCTACGTGGAGAACATCGCACCGACGCAATTCGAACGAGTGGATCTGGACTACCTGTCCACCGACGATGCCATCCGCTATGGCGAGATGGCGACTCGCGCCCGCCTACGGACGGACCTCGACCGAGTCGACCGGATTGTCCGTCAGTTGGAGCTCGCCGCTCACGACGACTCATTCCAGTTGCTGCTGCGCACTCCGCTCCAAGTTCTGATCATGACCATCATCTTGGGGAACGCTGGCCATCTTGCCCCTGACCGCTACAGGTTGTTCTGGGGCTACTACGACACCGTGTTCAGACGGGAACGCGAAAAGGCCACGCGCATACGCTCGATCCTGCAGAACTATGGTCTACACATCCAGCGGCTGCACGAACAAGTTGGCTTCGAACTACAGAAGCGCAGCGAAGCCGCCGATCGCTCCTATGCCGCCCTCACCCGCCAAGAACTACGCGACATCACCTGGCGAATCCTGGATGACGCTGGCTTTAATCCATCCGGTGTGGACTCCGAACTGCTGGACAAGATTCTCACCACTGCCACCCATCGGCTAGTGCTGATCGTTCCCCGAGGCGACGAAGGCTATGGCTTCGATGTGCGGTCGCTACAAGAACTCATGGCCGCCCGCTACCTCACCACTGGCACCGACGATGCCATACTCGCACGCCTGCGCATCTCGGCAGCCAGCCCGCACTGGCGCAACACGGTTATCTTCGCGGTGGGGCACTGGTTTTCCGAACCGCAGGACCATAGGCATCAGGCCATCGTCGAACTCGTCGAAACCGTCGATCACGATGCTGCCCGACGTCTCGGCAGCATCGTGCCCGTCGGCCCGCGTCTTGCTTTGGATCTCATTGACGATGGGATGGCAAGTGCCTGGCCGCGGTGGCGACACCGGCTTATCCGCTGCGCTCTCCAGGTCCTCCACGAACCATGCCCGCACGACCTGACCGCAATCGCCCGAGTCCTCATCCGCATCGCTGACATTGGCGACGAACAGCAAAGAGTGGTCGAGGACGGACTACGCGACGCGCAGGCAATCTCGCTCGCCGCTCGCGACACCACTCAGGCATTGCAGGATCTGGTGCCCAAGGTCGTCATGGAGACCGGAGCACGCGCACGTATCAACGGGCTCGCCATCGTGCGTCCCCGCCCTGGCACGGCCCCGCTGGCTCCGTCGCTTGACGGTTGGGACGATTTCGAGGCCGAAATCGAGACCGCGTTGGTAGCGGATTCCGTGCTTGCGCTTATCCGGACTGCCGCTAGCGTTGTGCGGTCGTTCAAGGAGGGGGCCACTCAGGGGATCGACGTGTTGCCCGTGATCGCGGTTTTGGCTGATGCTGACGGGGCAACGGTCTTCGAGACTGCCTTGCAGCACGTCGTACCGCAACAACCGGCTTTCGTCACCGAATTGCGCGACAACGTGCTGCCTGCTGTCTACCGTGCGGCTATCGGGGACCAACTCCGGCACTCCCGCTCGAACGGAGCCGACGGTCGCTCGTGAAAACCGCTATGAGGCTGCAACCCCCGTTTAGGAGCGTTGCGGACGGCCCTCGGCACCTCAGCTAAAGCCGCGTCATGGTGAACTCGCATCCGGCGAAGTGCCGCCGTGGGCGGGCGGCTCTAGGGCGTCACGGCAGGCAGCGAAGTCTTCGATCGGTTCGGTCGGCGCCGCGTCCAATTGGAACACGCGTCGCATGGCCCGGATCCGGTTCCTCAACGTCTCTGCGTCTATAGACGCGCGGCAACCTGGACCTCACCATCGACAAGAACGGGACCGCACATCGTCCCGAGTGATCACCGGCCATGCCCAAGAGGTCACCGTTTTGATTCAGGTCATGAAAGGGGGTGTGGTTCTTGGGTGAGTGTTGCGAGTGCGGTGGCGATTTCGTTGAGGGTGGCGCGTACGTAGGTGGTGGTGGTTCCGACTTCGCTGCCGTGGTCGTTGTGTCCTGCGTAGGCGCGGGCGATGGCGTATCCGAAGTTGCGTTCGACCCAGGTGAGGGTGGTGTGCCGGAGCCAGTGGGTGGAGATTTGCTGGGTTGCTACCCAGGGCAGGTGCTTGCCCAGCCGTCTCCATAAATAGTCGTAACGGCGGCTGGTGATGGGTTGTCCGTTGCGATAGCGAAGGAGTTGCCCGTCGTGGGGTGCGCGTCGGTCGTTGGCGTGGTGTTGCAGGTGGGTCATCAGCGTGGGGGAGACCGGTTGCCAGCGCACGGTTTCGCCTTTTTCGCGGAGGAAGATCAGGCTCTGGTCCGGGTCGAGGTCTTGCGGACGGAGGTTGAGTGCTCCGCCGCGGCGGCAGGCGGTTTCGGTGTGAAGTCTCAATAGGAGGGTGTCGAGGGTGGGATCGTTGCCGGTGGTGGCGGCGGTGTGGTTGATCTCGGCCAACTGGTTGCTTGCGACCGCGCGGCGGGTCGAGGGAAGTCGCGCGGGTTTGGCGACTTTGCGGGCAGGGTTGTCGGCGGCGGTGATGAGGCGGTCGTCTTCGGCGTGGCGGTAGAGGCAGCGGAAAGCGGCGATGAGGTGTTCGCCCGCGCTGCGGCCGCCACGGGCGTTGCGGCGGGCGACGACGTGGGTTCTGGTGTGTTCGACGAGTTGTTTGATCTGTGAGGGTGTGGGTTCGTCCAGGCGGCGGTGGCCCCAGTGGTCGAGGATGCGGTTCCAGTAGGAGTTGTAGACGCGGCGGGTGCCTTCGGATACGGCGGCGGAAACGATGGGGATGTAGTCGGCGAAGGTCGGCACCAGCGGCCGAGATACCGGTTCGGTGAGAAGGTCCTCGGCGGCGACGCCCATCCGGGCCAGCAGGAGCCGCGCGGCGTCAAGATCGGCCCGGTCCGCTGTGCTGTCGTGTTGGTGGGCGGTCATGCGGGATCACCGCCCAGCAGGGTGGCGTGGCAATCGGCGAGCAGAGTGTCGAGCATCGAGGGCGGGTGCACGAACAGGGCACCGTGTTCGGGGTAGGCGGTCAGCAGTACCCGGTCGCCCGAGGCCAACCCGCAGCAGCGGCGGACGGGGGCGGAGAGTCGGAGGTGTCCTTGGCTGGTCATGCCGAACACACCGCACGGATCGGTGGTGACGACGAGCGCACCGTGGGTGAAGCGGATCGCCAAGGACGTTCCGGGTGTCCAGTTCAGTGCGGTGAACACCGCGCGGTCAGCGACCCGCCCGCGGCCGTCCACGGCCGCCAGCCCATAAACCGCCGTGCCGGGTCGGGGGACAGGCACAACGGGCAACGGCAGCGGCCTCCGGGAGGCTGCTGAGGGCTGTCCATGGGGGATTTGGGTGGTGGGGAGAGCAACCGGGGTGATCATGGTTCCGGTCATGTCCACCACCCCCGCCGCCGGTTATGCGGGGACCGGCGTGACGCCGGTTCTGGGTGTTGGAGTGCGTTGAAGCACCTGTACGTTAGATGTAGCAGTGATGCCACGAAAGTGTGTCCGAGGGGGGACTTGAACCCCCACGCCCGTTAAGGGCACTAGCACCTCAAGCTAGCGCGTCTGCCATTCCGCCACTCGGACTTGCTGAGGTAAAGATTAGCGGACGCCTCCAACGCTTCGCACCGGGGGGTCCTTCTGCCGCCTCACCAGTCTCACCAGCATCAATGATAGGAATACCGGGTGACCGAACCGAACCTGATCGAGACAGCCGCCGATGAGGCCGTAACCCTCACCAGCGAGCTGATCCGCATCGACACCACCAACACCGGCGACTCCAGCACCCTGGTGGGCGAACGCGAGGCCGCCGAGTACGTCGCCGAAAAACTCACCGAGGTCGGCTACGAGGTCACCTACGTCGAATCCGGCGGCAAGGACCGGCACAACGTGATCGCCCGGCTACCCGGCGCCGACTCACGGCGGGGCGCGCTGCTGATCCACGGCCACCTCGACGTGGTGCCGGCCGACGCCTCGGAGTGGTCGGTGCACCCCTTCTCCGGCGCCATCCAGGACGGCTACGTCTGGGGCCGCGGCGCGGTGGACATGAAGGACATGGTCGGCATGACGCTGGCGCTCGCGCGCCACTACAAGCGCAACAACATCGTCCCGCCCCGCGACCTCGTGTTCGCCTTCGTCGCCGACGAGGAGGCGGGCGGCAAGTTCGGTGCCCAATGGCTCGTCGACAACCGGCCCGAACTGTTCGAGGGCGTCACCGAGGCGATCAGCGAGGTCGGCGGCTTCTCGATCACGCTCAAGGACAACGTCCGCGCCTACCTGATCGAGACGGCGGAGAAAGGCATCCGCTGGATGAAGCTGCGCGTGCGCGGCACGGCGGGCCACGGCTCCATGATCCACCGCGACAACGCGGTCACCAAGCTGTCGGAAGCGGTCGCCAAACTCGGCAACCACCGGTTCCCGCTGGTGCTGACGGACTCGGTGCGCGAGTTCCTCGCCGGGGTCACCGACATCACCGGCTGGGACTTCCCCGAAGACGACATCGACGGCGCGGTCGCCAAACTCGGCAACATCTCCAGGATGATCGGCGCCACCCTGCGGGACACGGCGAACCCGACGATGCTCACCGCGGGCTACAAGTCCAACGTGATTCCCTCGACCGCCGAGGCCGCCGTCGACTGCCGCATCCTGCCCGGCAGGCTGGAAGCCTTCGACAGGGAACTCGACGAGCTACTCGGCCCCGACATCGAACGCGAGTGGATGGAACTTCCACCGGTCGAGACGACCTTCGACGGCGCGCTGGTTGACGCCATGACCGCCGCGGTGGTCGCCGAGGACCCCGGCGCCCGCACCCTGCCGTACATGCTTTCCGGTGGCACCGACGCGAAAGCCTTCCAGAAGCTGGGCATCCGCAACTTCGGGTTCGCGCCGTTGCAGCTGCCGGCCGACCTGGACTTCTCCGGGCTCTTCCACGGTGTCGACGAGCGGGTCCCCGTCGAGGCGCTGAAGTTCGGTACCAGGGTGCTCGACCGGTTCTTCCGCGCCAGCTGACCCCCGCGCACGACAAAGGGCGCCCGCCGATGGCGGGCGCCCTTTGTCAGGAAACCGTTGGTCAGATGACGCTGACGCCGGTGGCCTGCGGTCCGCGCTGGCCCTGCTCGGCCTCGAACTCGACGCGAGCGTTCTCCTCAAGGTTGCGGAAACCGCTGCCCTTGATCTCGGAGAAGTGGACGAAGAGGTCCTTGCCGCCGTCGTCGGGGCTGATGAAGCCGAAGCCCTTGTCCTGGTTGAACCACTTCACGGTGCCTTGAGCCATAGTCGAACTCCTTGTCGCTGATGATGGGACCGCCTCGGCGAGACGGCCTGGTCTGCAAGCGGCGCAGGAGTCGGAGACACCGGAACACGCTCACATAATCCTTGTGAGCGTCAAACAACGAACACAAAAACCTGGAAACCGCGCTAAGTCCAGCACGTCGGGCGGGCTTTCGTCAAACCCGGCACGCCACGAACCGGTCTCAGGCGGTGACATCGGTCAGCGCGGCGTCGATGATCGCCACTCCGCGATCGATCTCGGCCTCACCCGCGGTCAGCGGCGGCGCGATGCGGAACGTTCCGCCCATCCCCGGCAACTGCACGATGTTCATGTGCAGGCCGAGTTCGGCGCAGCGCCGGGTCACGGCCGCGCCGAGCACGTCCGTGTCCCTCGCGTCCCCGCCGCCGAGTTCAAGGCCGACCAGCAACCCGCGTCCGCGCACGTCCCCGATCACCGGGTGCCGGGCAGCCAGTTCGCCGAGCCCGCCACGCAGCCGCTCACCGAGTTCTCTCGCCCGCCGATCGAGGCCGTCGCGGGCGAGCACGTCCAGCACGGTGTTGCCGACGGCCGCGGGAAGCGGGTCGTTGACGTGCGTGGTGAAGAACAGGAACCCGCGATCGTGGGCTTGCCGCTCGATCTCGGCACTGGTCAGCACGGCCGCGAGCGGCAGTCCAGCGCCGAGCGTCTTGGACAGCGTCAGGATGTCGGGCACGACACCGTCGCGCTGGAACGCGTACCAGTCCCCGGTGCGGCACAACCCCGTCTGTGCCTCGTCGAGGATGAGTAGCATGCCCCGCTCGTGGCACTTGTCCCGCAACGCGGCGAGATAGCCGGGCGGCAGGTCGATGACCCCGCCCGAACTCAGCACCGGCTCCACCATGCAGGCGGCGAGACTGCCGACGGACTGGGCGTCGATGAGGTCGAAGCCGAGGTCGAGCTGCCTGCGCCAGTCGAGGTTTCCGGCCGCGTCGACGATGCCGGGCCGGAACCGGTCGGGCACCGGCAGCGCGAAGTTGCCGGGCACGGCGGGCCCGTATCCGGAGCGGCCCGCGCTGTAGGTGGCGCTCGCGGCGGCCTGCGTCATGCCGTGCCACGAGCGCGCGAAGGAGACGACCTCGTGACCACCGGTGACGAGCTTGGCCATGCGCAGCGCGGCCTCGTTCGCCTCGGCTCCCGTGCTCAGGAACATGGCCTTTTCCAGCGGCTCCGGCAGTGTCTCGGCGAGCCTGCGGGCGAGCTCCAGAACAGGGCGGCTGAGCATGCCGCTGTAGAGGTGATCGAGGTTCGCGGCCTGTTCGCGCACGGTCGCCACGATCTCGGGATGCGAGTGACCGAGGATCGCGCTCATCTGGCCCGAGGTGAAGTCGAGCAGTTCGCGCCCGTCCTCGGTGAACACGGAACAGCCTTTCGCGCGGTCGATGACGCCGGGGCTGAAGGCGCCGCGGCCCGAATAACGGATCAAGTGACGTGCGATGTCGTCCGGCATGCACCCGACGCTACGAACGCCGATCGTGCGCGTCCAGCACACGATGACGACGGCACTGTTCGGCACGACCGCACAACAGCACAATGTCGGCATGCTCAACCCGTGGCGCCTGCGCCTGCTCAGCCTCCTCGACAGCCTCGGCACGGTCAGGGCGGTGGCCGAAACCCTGCACCTGAGTCCTTCGACGGTGTCGCAGCAACTCGCGGTGCTGGAAAACGAGACCCGCACGCGGTTGCTGGAACGCTCCGGCCGCAGGGTGCGGCTGACCACGACCGGGCTCGTGCTCGCACGGAGGGGCCGCGAGATCCTCGACCGGATGGCCGAGGCCGAGGCGGAACTGCGCGCGCTGAACGAGGAGCCGATCGGCACGGTCCGGCTCGGGGTGTTTCAGAGCGCGATCCACCCGCTCGCCGTCCCCGCCGTGGCCAGACTCGCCGGGTCGCACCCGCTGCTGCACGTCGAACTGATCGAGTCCGAACCGCACGAGAGCGGCCCCGCCCTGCGCACCGGCGAAGTGGACGTGATCGTCACGACCACCGACTACGTCGAGTTCCCCTGGGGAGGGGACCTGGAGATCCTGCCGCTGGGAACGGATCCGGTGATGCTGATCCTGCATCCCGATCACCCGCTCGCCCGGCGCGCCGTGGTCGACCTGGCCGCGTGCGCGGAGGAGATGTGGGCCTGCGACCGGCCCGGCTCCTACATGGCGGAGCTGACCATGCGCCTGTGCAAGGAGTCCGGTTTCGAGCCGAAGGTGGCCTGCCGGTTCGGCAACTACCTGTTGTCCCTACAGCACGTCGAAGCAGGTCGTTCGGTCGCGTTGCTGCCCGCGCTCGCCGCGTCCTCCGGCCACGCGGTCGTGGCGAGGGAGCTGACCACTCCGGTCCACCGCAACGTCACGATCGTCCTGCGACGGGGAACGGCTCCGCGAGCCGCTGTCGACGCCGTCGTCGGTGCCCTGCTCGACCATCCGCACATTCCCGCCCTCTCCTCGGCCGGCACGGAAGAGCCCCGCGCGGGTGGGTGACCGGCAGGCCGCCTGTCGGTCCCGCCGCGCGGCGGGCTTCGTGATCAGAATGTCGGGCGGACCCGTCCGCTCGCGTGAGGAGAAGTGGTGTGACAGCCGTTCGAGGGGCAGTACTGGCCTGCGTGGCCTGCGTGGCCGGGGTGGCGGCAGCGGGGATCGCGGCGGTTCCGGCCGCCGCGATCACACCCGGAGTCGACTGGGGAGAATGCGCGCCGGAGCTGAACGCGCCACGGGGAACGGGCTGCGCGAGGCTGGCTGTTCCGCTTGACTACGCCGATCCCTCAGGACGATCGATCACCCTCACGCTGGCGGCGGCCGGCTCCCTCGACGCCCCGGATGTGCTGGTGGTCAACCCCGGCGGTCCCGGAGAATCCGGCATCGGCACACCCAAACAGGTGTGGTCCTCGATGCCGGAGGAGATCAAGGACAAGTACCTCGTCGTGAGCTTCGACCCGCGCGGCGTCGGCGCTAGCGGCGCCGTGGACTGCGGTGACACCGCGAGCCTGCTGCCGAGCCCGTTGCCGCCCAACACGCCCGCCGACGAGGAACAGGAAACGCGGCGCACGGACATCGCCAGGAACATCGCCGACGCGTGCGCGGAACACTCCGGCGACCGGCTTCGGCACATCACCACGGAGAACGCCGCGCGGGACCTGGACCGCATCCGCGCCGCGCTCGGCAAAGAGAAACTCGACTACCTCGGCTACTCCTACGGCTCGAAACTCGGAGCCACCTACGCGACGCTGTTCCCGGACGCGACCGGTCGCATGGTCCTCGACGGCGTCGTCGACCCCACCGTCAGTACCTACGAGTCGGGCTTTCAGCAGAACGGGGCGCTGCAACGGCGTGCGGAGCAGTTCTTCGACTGGGCCGCCGACCGCGACGAGCGCTACCACCTCGGCACCACCGGCGAGGGGGTGTCCGGCACGTGGGAGGACATCAGGGGCAAGCTCGCCGCGGAACCCGCCGAGGGCAAGGTCGGCAGCGCGGAGCTGGACGAGATGCTGGCCTCGGCCATGTACACCGACGTCTCGTGGCCGACCTTGGCCGACGCCGTCGCGCGCTACCTCGAAGGCGACCCCGGCGCGCTGGTCAGGGCCACGGAGCAGTTGAGCATCGACCCGGTCAACGGAGCCCAGCTCGCCTACAACTGTGTCGACGACGAGTGGCCCGCCGACTGGCGGACCTGGCACGAGGACACCGCCGATTCGGCGAGGGAGGCGCCGCTGTTCGCCTGGCTGAACACCTGGTACTCGGCGCCCTGCGCGTTCTGGGGTGCCGAGCCCGGCGGGCCCGTCGACATCGGTGACGGTGACGTACCGCCCGTACTGCTCGTGCAGGCCCAGCACGATCCGGCCACTCCGGTCGAGGGCGCGCACCGTATGCGGGACACGCTGCCCGGCTCCCGCCTCGTGCTCTCCGGCGGCGGCAACCACGGTCAGTTCCTCTTCGACGGCAACGGATGCGTCGACACGGCCGTGGCCGCCTATCTGCGCACGGGTGACCTGCCGGAAGCCGACATCGACTGCCCGGCACCGCCACCACCGGAGTGAGCGCCGAGTAGCGAGACGTGCCGTGGCCACCGATCATCGTCACGAATCCCCTGCGACAGTGAGGAGACAGCCATGAGTGAGCCGGCCGTGCCGGAACCGGTGGCCACGTTCATCGACGCCGTCAACCGCAACGACGAGGCCGGGTTCCTCGACGCTTTCACCACGGGCGGGTTCGTCGACGACTGGGGCCGGGTGTTCACCGGCCGCGACGCGATCAAAGGCTGGAGCGACAAGGAGTTCATCGGCGCGAAGGGCACGTTGACCCCGCGAGAGGTGACCAGCGACGGCGACACCGTCACGGTCGTCGGCGACTGGCGCAGCAACTACGCCAACGGCCTTTCCCGGTTCGAGTTCCGCGTCGAGGACGGCAAACTCGGGTCGATGACCATCCGCGAGGGCTGAACCACAGCGGTGTATTGATCGCGGGTGGCGGGATGGCGGGACGTTGTCACGAGAGTTCCGCGGGGCCGGTCTCGTGCCGGTCCACCGTTCGAGCCAGACGGTACTTGACATTGCGTGTCAAGTACTTGACGCTTGTAGTCAAGGACGCGGTCTCGTGCGATGCGGTGGTCGAGCAGTCGGTAGCGCGGTCCGTCGGCAACCGGATGAGGAGCCCGAATGCTCGACTTCGGCGGTTCGGGACCGCAACTGCTTCTGCTGCACGGCCTGGGCGGCAGCGCCGAGGGCTGGCGCGAGTTCGCCGGCTTTCTCACCGGCACCCACCACGTGCTCGCCGTCGACCTGCGCGCGGAACTGCCCTGGTCGTGGGATATCGCGCTGGCTGACATCGAAGCCCTCGGCCTGGACAACCCGGCCGTGCTCGGCATGTCCTTCGGCGGCATGATCGCAGGCCGCTGGGCGGCGCGGCACCCGGAGTGCCCCGCCGCGATCAGCATTGACGGCCATCGCGGCGGACTCACCGCACCGGCGAACTATCCGGGCCTGGCGCCCGCCCGGGTCGATGCGGAGCTGGCCGAGCTGCGGGCGGTGTTCGAGGCCCAAGCACGGACCCCGTTCCTTGCCACCGTGTTCGACGCCTTCCTCGCGGACGACACCATCGACGCCTTCGCCAAGGCGCGATGCCCGACCTTGGTGCTGTTGGCGACAAGGAATATCCAGGAGGCACGGGACTTCGACGAGCTGATGGCCGCCGGTCGCCGTGGCGTGGAGCGCGACCTGCTGGCCGCGGCGGCGGCGAATCCGAACCTCACGGTCACGAAGGTCGACGGCACGCACGGCATGGTCACGACGCGGCCCGCCGCCATCGCCGCCGTCGTCCGTCAGTTCCTGCCGCCGTCCGCTCCGTGGTCCGAGGCAGCAGGCCGGACGTGATCCAGGACCCGTTTCCCGGGCCGGCCGAGGAGCGCGAGCAAGCTCCCTCCGCGGTCGGCTAGGCACGAATCACCAGGTTCCGGCCGTCTTCGGCACCTGAGTTCCGGTGCTGTCGCACCCCGGCCCGCGCGAAAGCCCTCTTGTCAGGGTGACCTAACCTTTGCAGGTGACGGTTGGGAACGGGCGCGGTCCTCGGGCTGCCGACCCGGATGAGAGCACCCCGGAGACACGCCCGCCACCGCCGCGAACACGGCCATGGCAGGGACGTCCGGCGATCGCGCTGCTGGCGGCGCTGGTGGTGCTGGCGCTGTGCGTCGTGCTGAGCCTGCTGACCGGCTCGGAGCCGGTCGCGCTCGGCGAGGTACTGCGGGTGTTGTTCGCCGACGACCGCAGCGATGCCGCGGTCATCGTGCACGACCTGCGCATGCCGCGCACGATCGTCGGCATCTGCGTGGGCATCGCGCTCGGCCTCGCCGGAGCGCTGATGCAGTCACTGACCCGCAACCCGATCGCCGACCCCGGCGTGCTCGGCATCAACGCCGGAGCGGCGTTCGGGGTGCTGATCGCCATCGTCGGATTCGGCATCGGCAGCTTCACCGGCTACGTGTGGTTCGCCTTCCTCGGCGCCACCCTCAGCACGACACTCGTCTACCTGATCGGCAGCAGGGGCAACGATTCCGGCGCGCCGGTGCGGCTCGCCCTCGCGGGGACCGCCATCGGCGCGGCGCTCGTGTCGGCGACGGAGGCGATGGTCTTCCTCGACCCCAAAGCCTTCGACGAGTACCGGTTCTGGATCGTCGGCGACATCTCCAAACCCGAGATGACGGTCGTGGTGCAGTTGCTGCCGTTCCTGGCGATCGGAACACTGGTCGCCCTCTCGCTCGGCCCCCGGCTCAACGCGATCGCGCTGGGCGACCAGCTCGGCAAGGCACTCGGCGCGGGGCTGGTCCAGACGCGGTTGCTGGTCGGCGTGGCCGTACTGGTGCTCGCCGGGCTGGCGACGGCCGCGGCGGGCCCGATTGGATTCGTCGGGCTCGCCGCCCCGCACCTCGCGAGGGCGGTGACCGGGCCGGACCAGCGCTGGCTCCTTCCCTTCGCCGGTGTGCTCGGCGCGGTGCTCGTCCTGCTCGCCGACGTGCTCGGCAGGGTGGTGCTGCCCTCGGGTGAGCTGCGCGTCTCGATCCTCACCGCGATCGTCGGCGCGCCGCTGTTCGTCTACCTCGTCCGGCGAAGGCGGGCCGTGGCATGAGCACGAAAACAGTGCGGGTACTGGGAATCTCGGCGCGCTACGAGCCGAGGCGGGCGAGAATGACCGGCGCGCTCGCGGTGCTGCTCGTGGTGCTGACCGGCTACGCGCTGACGGTGGGCAAACTGCCCGTATCGTTCGGCGACGCGCTGTGGATGATCACCGGCAACCCGGGACCGGCCGGAGTGGACTACATCTTCTGGACCGTCCGGCTGCCTCGCGTGATCACCGCGCTGCTGGTCGGCGCCGCGCTCGGCGCGAGCGGAGCCATCGTGCAGAGCCTTTCCCGCAATCCGCTGGGAAGTCCGGACGTGCTTGGCTTCGCCGGCGGCGCCGCGACGGGAGCACTGCTGCAAATTCTGCTGATCGGCGGCAGCGCGCTCGCGGTCGCGGCCAGCGCGCTCGCCGGGGCGTTCGTCACTGCGGCGATCGTGTACGTCGTGGCCTATCGCGGCGGAGTCTCCGGCTACCGGCTGGTGCTCGTGGGCATCGGCATCGGCGCGCTGCTCACGTCGCTGAACCGGTACCTGCTCGTCTCGGCCGAGGTCGACGACGCGTTCAGGGCCGCCGTGTGGCTCACCGGAAGCCTGCTCGACCGCAACTGGGATCACGTCACCATCGCCACCGTGGCGGTCGCCGTACTGGTGCCCGCGGCCTGCCTGCTGGCGCGCAGACTGGCCATGCTGGAGATGGGCGACGAGATCAGCATCGCGCTCGGGATCTCGGTGGGCCGGACCAGGCTGGCGTTGTTCGTCGTCGCGGTCGGTCTCGCCGGAGCGGCGACCGCCGCCGCTGGCCCGGTCGCGTTCGTCGCGCTTGCCGCCCCGCACATCGCCCGCCGCCTGCTGGGGTCGGCCGGTCCGAGCGTGATCGGCTCCGGACTGCTGGGTGCCTTGCTGTTGCTCGGGTCCGATGTCGCGGCGCAGCAGCTGTTTCCGACGGGGGAGTTGCCGGTCGGGGTCGCGACCGGCGTGCTCGGCGGCGTCTACCTCGCGGTGCTGCTCGCCAGGAAATGGGGACGCAGGACCGTGCTCGGCGGCTGAGCCGGGGCGGGTGCTCCGCGAGCACCCGCCCCGGTTTCGCTTACGCGAACTGGGGGAGCAGGCGTTCCAGGTCGTCGAGCATCGTTCCCGCGGCGGAGGTGGACGCACCGTCCCACCACGAGATTCGCGGTACCTCGAAGACCTTGCCCGCCTCGACAGCGGGCAGCCGCTGCCACAACTCGCCCTCGGTGTACCTGCTGAACGTGCTGGACACCTGGCCGCCCTCGAAGGCGCCGCCACCGCTGAAGTGGATGATGACGTCGGCGTCGGCCAGCCTGCCCACCTGCTCGGGGGAGAGGCTGGTGTAGGTGTCGTCGGCTTCTTCCGGCTTGCTCGACTCGGTGCGCTGGACACCGGCGTCGGTGAGGATGCGGGAGGGGAAGATGACCGAGTCCGTGACGATGCGCAGTTCGTCGGTCGTGAACCGCAGCAGCGCGATCTTCTTGGTGGACAACAGATCGGCGTTGCCCGACTTGAACCGTTCGGCGCGTGCCCGGTACTCGTCCAGCTTCTTCTGCTGCGCGTCCCTGACGCCGTAGATGTCGGCGACGGTGAGCGCGGAGTCGTACCACTCGACCTTGTCACGGGTGTTGGCGTAGGCGACGGTGCTCGTCAGCCCGGCGACCGCCTCGAAGTTGTCCTGCAACGAGGCGGTGTTGCCGATGATGAGGTCGGCCTGGAATTCGGCGAGTGCCTCGACGTCGACCTGGCCGAAGCCGAGGTGCTCGAACGCCGTCTGCTGGCTGGGCAGGTAGCCGGGGACGGGCGGTTCCGCGTCGAGCGTCGCCGAGGCCACCAGCGGGATCCCGTGTTCGAGCGCGATCTGTTGCGCCTGGCCGGGGTCCAGCGCGATGACGCGGGACGGCTTCACCGGGACGTCGGTCTTTCCATAGGGATGGGTGACGGTTTTGGTGTCCTTTGTGGACTCCGCAGGCGACGAGGTCCCCGAGGGGCCGCACGCGCTGAGGCCGAGCGTCGCCAGACCGGCGCCGACACCGACGAGGAAGGTCCGTCTGCCCAGCAGGGAAGCTGGCTTGTGCACTGATGTCCTCCAGTGGGGAGTGATATGAGGGGAGATCAGTCGCCGAAGGCTTCGGCGAACTTCGTCTGCCGGACCGTGTCGTTCTCCAGCGGGCACGTGATGCAGTAGCCGTGCTCGGGGTCGGCGCGGAAGTCGAAGCAGCACGTGCCGCGCACGCCCCACGCGCCACTGGGCTTCTCCGGCTGGAACCAGAACAGCCGGGGTTCCTTGCGGATCGGCGCACCGGCGGCGAGCAGCGAGTTCATCAGCCGCTCACTCCGGCGCCACGCCAGGTCGAGGTCGTTGCCGAGCTTGCGGGCCGGATTCAGCATGTAGAAGCCGAGCATGTCCACCACGTAGCCCCACAGCGTGCGGCGGCCGACCCTGGTGTGCGCGCTGAGCGCGTCGATCACCGGCCCGAACAACGCCATGATGTGGGCGCTGGTCCACTCGTCGAGCTCGTTCTCGTCGCCGACGACGACGGTGTCCGGCGCCTGGCCGGTGATGTCGGTGATGTCGGCGATGTCGCTGGGCACGGCCACGCGCGAGCTGACGATGTGCACGTCGCCGAAGAGGTTGTTCTCGTCGGCGGGAAGCCACACCAGGCGGGGGCTCAGGTCGGCGGAACGGCCGGAAAGATAGGTGCCAGCCGCGGCGAGGAAGATCAGCTCCCTGCCGAAGCTCTTGAGGAAGTGCACGCTCGCCGCGCTGATCTGCTGGGGTCCGCGCAGTTCGCGGAAGGCGTCGAACGCGGGGCCGATCATGCCTTCCTCGACCAGCCGGTCCAGCCGCCACCAGCGGATGCCCTCTTGTTCCTGCGGCGGCGCGCTGAGCAGCACCGGCAACGGTGCGAACGTCAATCCGGCGCACGCCTCCACGACGGGAGTCAAGGGCCCGCGGTCACTCACCTGCATTAGGTAAGGCTACACAAAGTCCGATCATGCGCGAAGCCCCGCTTCGGCTACCCGTCGGTACGGGATCCTCGGGCGAGCCCTCGTGGCGCTCTGGCGAAGGCGCGCGACGCGAGCCGAGGCGGATGCCGCCGGGATCGTGCCTGGTCAGGCGTCCGCGCCCGAGTGGGGCGACGCCGGTGCGCACCGTGGGGCGCGGGGTTGTGACGATCGCCGCACGATGGTCTCCGGTGAAAAACGCCCCGCCGGGCCCGGCGGGGCGGACATTCATCGCTTGCCGAGCAGGCGGCGCTTGCGGCTGCCCGCGTTGGCCACCGCCGCCCGCTGGGTCTGCTTCACCTCGTCGCGCAGGTGATCCCAGATCTCATAGACCATGTCCCCGTACTCGGGGACATGGCGGAGGCCGAGAACGTCGCGGGGCCGCTCGAACGGGACGTCGACGAACGTCTTTGCCCTGCCCGGCCTCGCCGTCATCACCATGATCCGGTCGCCGAGGGTGACCGCCTCGTCGACGCTGTGCGTGATGTAGACGACGGTCTTGCGGTTCTCCTCCCACACGCGCAGCAGTTCCTCTTGCAGCAGCGTCTTGTTCTGCTCGTCGAGTGCCGAGAAGGGCTCGTCCATGAGCAGCACCTCGGGATCGTTGGCGAAGGCGCGGGCGATCGAGACGCGCTGCCGCATGCCCCCTGACAGCTGGTGCGGATACGCGTCGGCGAAGTGGGTGAGGCCCGTCTTGTCGAGATAGTGCCCCACGGTGTCGCGCACTTGCGAATCCGGTGCTCCCCGTGCCTTGAGGCCGTAGGCCGCGTTGTCCCACACCGTCATCCACGGGAAGATCGAGTCGCCCTGGAAGATCATGGAGTTCAGCGGCCGGTCCCCGTCGCTGGCCTCGACGGTCACCTGCCCCGACGAGGGTGTTTCGAGTCCGGCGATGATGCGCAGCAGGGTCGTCTTCCCGCAGCCGCTGGGACCGACGATGACGAAGAACTGTCCTGCCGGGATGTCGATGTTGATGTCGTCGAGCGCGACCACATCCTGTTTGCGCACGGGGAAGACCCGGCCCAGCCCGGTGATCGCGATCTTGGCCGGAGCCACCGGGGCTCGCGTGCTGTTCGTGGTCTTGCTGTCCGCGGTAGTCACGGTCACGTCTCCTTGCTGACGGTGTTGCCGGTCATGACGGCGTTCAGGAACGGGCCCACGGCATGAGCAGCCTGGCGATTTCCTTGACGAGCAGTGCGACGGCGAATCCGATCACCGCGATCACCATGATTCCCACGTACATCTGTTCCACCTGGAACAGTTCCCACGCGTTCCAGATCATGAACCCGAGCCCCGATTCGGCACCGACCATTTCGGCCAGTGCGATGAGAATGAGTCCCAGCCCGGCGCCGAGCTCGACCCCGGTCATGATGCTCGGCAGCGCGCCGGGAAGCGCGACGGTGCGGAACACGCGCCACCGCGACGCGCCGAAGTTCCTGGCTACGTCGTAGTAGATGGGCTGGATCTGCAAGACGCCGGAGACGGTGTTGAGCACGACCGGATAGAAGACTCCGATCGCCACCATGGCCACTTTGGACATCTCACCGAGCCCGAAAACGAGCAGGATCAAGGGAAGCAGCGCGCTCTTCGGAATCGGGTAGGTGCCGGAGATCAGCGGGCTCAGTGCCGCGCGGAACCGGCGGCTGAGCCCCATGACGATCCCGATGACGAGCGCGGGGATCACGCCGAGCCAGAAACCGAGGAACAGTCGCTGGATGCTGGCTCCGGTGTGTTCCCACAGTTGCCCGTCCTGGATCATGGTGATCATCTGGCCGAAGATGCTTGTGGGAGCGGGAAAGAAGCGCTCGTCGAGCAAGCCCGACCTTGTTCCGATCTCCCACAGCACGAGCAGCAGGACGGGACTCAGTACCGCGAGAGCGCGGTCGGTGTTCTTGCCGCCGTTCGCGCGCTTGCGGGGCGGTGCGGGGGAGGTCTTGACCGGAGCCGGCGATTGTCGCGGGGCGGCATGTGTTGTCATGAAAGGAATCTCCTTGGCCGGGAATGGGGGCGGCGTGCTCGCCGTTATGAGCCGGTGTCGCCGACCACGCCGAGTTCGCTCGCCGCCTTCCTCGCGAACGTCCTGTCGATGAGCGCGTCGATCGAGACTTCGTTCTCAAGGAACCGCTGTCCGGCGAAGAACCGGTAGTCGCGATTGAGACTCTCGGCGTTGACCTGGCCGTTGGGGTCCATGTGGGTCGGCACCGTGCGGCGCAGCAGTGCAGGGGCCATGCCCACGTTCTCGCCGATGATCTCGCTCAGTTCCTCGGCGCGGGGCCCTGTCCAGTCGCCGCCGGGGACGGCGGCCATGTAGGTGCGGACGGCCTTGAGGAAGCTGCGCATGAAGCAGTCGCCGAGTTCGGGGTTGTCCTGCGCGAAATCCTCGCTGTAGAGCACGGTGGCCAGTTGCTGCCCGGGGTATTGCCCGGAGGGATCGACCATGCGCACCGCGACGCCCCGCTCCTCGGCGAGGGTGGCGGTCGGCTCGGTGGTCATCGACGCGTCGATCGCACCGTTGCCGAGCGCGGTCGCGTGCTCGGACATCCGCATGTAGGTGTGCTTGACGTCGTCGTAGCGTTTGCCGGCCGAGTCCATGATCGCCTGGAGGGTGGATGAGGTCGCCGTGCCCTGGGCCGGTTCGGCGACGGTGCGCCCGGCGAGGTCGGCCGGCCCGCTCACCGCGCCGCTGTCGACGAGGTCCTTGCGCACGAGAAGTGGCATGTAGCCGTAGCCGGGTTCGAGCGTCGCCTTGTCGGCGACGATCCTGATCGCGACACCTCTGGCGACGGCGTTGTACAACCCGGCCGACGGCGCGCCGCCGCCGACGTCGAGGTGGCCCGCGCCCAGCGGCGCGACCATCTTGGCCGCCGAGTCGAAGGTGTAGAAGTCCGGTTTGATCCCTTCCTCCGCGAAGTAGCCCAGTTCGTCGGCAAGGATGAACGGTGCGTCACTGGGGCTGCTCTTGAGAAAACCGATCCGCACGGTCTGTCCGCCGCAGGCCCCCGCGTCGGCGGGGTCGGGTTCGCCCGGCGAGCAGGCGGTGGTCACGCCGACGGCGATGGCGGCTGCCATCGCGCCTGTGGTTCGCCACCGGCGTCGGCGGGTGCGGGAGAAGGTCGGCATGACGGCGTCACCTCGTTGTGGCCATGCAGAAATGTGATCACAGCGGGAATCGCGACGTGTGCGAGGCGTCCTTCGAACTTGCCGAGGCGTCACGCGGAGGTGCCTCGCGGTCACCGGTCGCTCCGAATCCCTCCGCTTTCTATCATTCTGCGATAGTGGTGTATCGCTTAGTGATTTTTGTAGCGTAGGCTGAAGAAGCAGGCGAGTCAACAGTTTCCGTGCTCGCCGATACGCTCGCGCGCGGGAAAGTCGTTTGTACCGCACGGGTTCGCCTCGTGGCCACGGAAGCGTTCTGGCGGCCGAAACCGCCCACAATGGAGTTTGCGAAGTTTCCGAAAACTCCATTGTGGGCTGGAGAACGCGCCGTCACAGGACCTTTCCCGGATTGAGGATGCCGTGCGGATCGAACAGCTGCTTGATTCCCCTGTGCAGCTCCATGGACACCGGGCCGAGTTCGGTCCGCAGCCAGTCGCGTTTGAGCAGTCCGACACCGTGCTCACCGGTGATGGTGCCACCGAGGTCGAGTCCGAGCCGCATCACGGCGTCGAACGCCTCGCGGGCACGGGAAACGTCGTCGGGATCGGTCGCGTCGAAGATGATTTTCGGGTGCATGTTGCCGTCACCGGCGTGCCCCGCGCAGGCCGTGCGCACGTGGTGGCGATTCCCGATCGCGGCGACTCCCTCGACGAACGCGCCCAGTGCGCGCCGGGGAACGCAGACGTCCTCGATCAGCGACGCGCCGAGGCGTTCGGTGGCGACGCCGAGACTTCGCCTCGCCTCGTGCAGGGTGTGCGCCTCGGCGGGAGTGTCGGCCACGATGATCTCGGCCCCGTGTTCACCGGCGATCCCGGCCGCTCTGGTCATCGGGTCGGCGCGGTCCGAGTCGTAGTGGTCGTCGTATTGAAGGAGAAGCATCGCCTCGGCGTCGTCGGGAAACCCGAGTTCCCTGTGGCTTCTGACGATGTCGACCGATGCCCTGTCGAGGAATTCCAGCATCGACGGCGGGCTCGACTCGGTGACGAGACGCCCGACGGCGGCGCAGGCTGAGCCGAGCGAGGTGAAGAACGCGACGGCCGTCGACGCAGGGGGGGGGGGGGCTGTGTTCGCAGCGACAGGGTCGCCTGCGTGATCACGCCGAGCGTTCCCTCCGAGCCGGTGAACAACCGGGTCAGGTCGTAACCGGCGACGCCTTTCGCGGTGGCCGTGCCCGTGTCGAGCACGCGGCCATCGGCCAGTACGACGCTGAGGCCGCGCACGTAGTCGGCGGTGACCCCGTACTTCACACAGCACAGGCCGCCAGCGTTGGTGGCGATGTTGCCGCCGATGGTGCTGAACTCGGTTGAGGACGGATCGGGCGGGTAGTACAGTCCCTCCCTCGCCACCGCGCGGGACAGTTCGGCGTTCAGTACCCCCGGCTCGACTTTCGCGGTCAGTTCCACCGGGTCGATGTCGAGTATCCGGTTCATCGGGGTCAGATCGAGCAGGATCGCGCCGTCGACGGCGTTCGCGCCACCAGCCACTCCGGAACGGGCGCCCTGCGGGACGACGGGGACGCGCTTGAGGGCGGCGAACTCCATGACGGCGACGACGTCCTCGCGGCAGGCTGTCCTGACGAGTGCCGCCGGTGTCCCGTGTGGACAGAAGGTCGCCCGGTCGGTGGCGTGCGCGCCGAGGACGTCGCGATCGAGCACGACGGTGGCACCGGGCAGCAGGGCGGCGAGTTCCTCGCCGAGTGGACCGGGCACGGATCACCCTCCCTGTTCAGAGGCCGAACACGGTGCGGGCGTTGCCGCCGAGGATGTTGCGTTTGGCCGTGTCGTCGAGAAACGGGATCGACATGACCCTGCCCGGCACGTCGAAGTCCCAGTGTGGCCAGTCCGACGAGTAGAGCAGCGTGTTCCGCGCGTCCATCGCGTGGAAGGTGGCTTCGAGCAGTTTCAGGTCGGTGATTTCCATCGGCTGCGAGGTGAAGTACATGTCGCGCATGTAGTCGCTGGGCAGCTTGCGCAGCAGCGGAGCCTCCGACTGGCGCATCAGGTATTCGTGATCGAGCCGCTGCATCATGAACGGGATCCAGGCGAGGCCGCTCTCGATCCAGATGGTGCGCAGACCGGGAAACCGCTCGGGAAGGCCGTTGACGATCCAGTTGGTCAGGTGCGTCATGTTGCAGGTGACGAACGACATCGCGTGCACGGAAAGGAACCGGTTCATCGTCGTCGTCATGCTGTCCTGCCAGGACGGTCCCGCGTGGAAACCCAGTGGCAGCCCGCGTTCCTCAAGCTCGGCGTATATGCGGGTGTATTCGTTGCGGTGAACGCCGGCGTGCCGCTGGCTCGTGACGAGGAAACCGATGACGTCGGGATGGTCGCCGTAGGCGCGGATGGTCTCCACGCATGCCGCGGGGTCCTCGAAGGGAAGCCCGAGCATGGTCTTGATGCGCGGGTCGCCTGGCAGGATCTGCTCGACGAACCATTGGTTGTAGGCCTTCATCAACTGCACCGCGATACCCGGCTCCGGATGCAGGCCGATTTCCAGCATCGGCTGCGGGAACACGACCTGCACGTCGATACTCATCACGTCCATGGCGCGCCGGACCAGCTCGATGTCCCTGTTGTTGCCGTCGACGGGTACCGGTTCGGCAAGAGCCGACTGGTGGGGGATACGGGCTCCCGCGTCCTGAAAGGCCAGTCCCGCCTTGTAGTTGCTGAGCGCGAGCTGGCCGGCCTGCGGCCGGTGCACCATCATCTGCCGGGCGGTGTCGCGTAGCACCGGATCCTCGACGTAGCCGATGATGTCGCGCCACGAGTTGAGCTCGGCGTGGTGGGAATCGACGTCGACGATGAAGATCTCGTCGAGGCCGTAGCGTTCGGTGTCCCTTCGCGCGTTGGCCAGAATTTCCGCCGTGTGGGTCTTCGTGGTGATTTCCTGCGAGGGAAGCGGTCGCGGACCGGATGTCGGGGACACGTCGGCTCCTTTGCGGATCGTGGTGGGCTGAGGAACCGGTCAGGCGTCGCGGGAAAACCAGAGCGCGAGGTCGAAGGGGTTGAGGTCTCGTGCGCGCAGCAGGCCACACGCGAGATCGACGGCAGCGGTCGGGCTGACCTCGTCGGTGAGCGGGTTGGCCGCGCCGGAGTGCTCGCTGTGGTGCGCGTACAGCTTCGCGGCGGCGGTGACGATCGTGCGCAGTACGTCCTGGCCGACTGTGCCGTGCGGTTCGCCCGTGCTTCCGACGATGTCTTCGACATGCCGTTCCAGTAGCGCGGCGACCTCGGGCAAGCCGGTCAGGACGGGAGTGTCAGATGTGGACACTGATTTCTCCTTCGTGTTCGGACACGTCGAAGGCACGCAGCCGGAACCGGCTCGAACCGGGATGTTCTCCCGTGGTGAGCCGGAACTCGAATCCGTGCCACGGGCACACGAGGTGCGGATCGTCGTCGTCGAAGGCGAGTCCGAGACTGTTGCGCAGCTCGTCGAGGCGTTCGGTGACCCCGTCGACGAGCCTGCCCTGGCACACCGGGCCGCCTTGGTGGGGACACGTGTTCTCGTAGGCGTAGAGGGCGCCCCTGAACCGGAACACGCCGATGTGCAGATCGTCGCGGACGGCGACGACGTAGCGCCCGCCTTCGGCGACGTCGTCGCTGCGGCCGACGACGACGGGTGACGTTCGGCCAGTGCTCACTGTCACGGTGCTCTCCTCGCGCTGATGCCACTCCGGTCGGCCGGGGCGGGCGACCCGCCGGACTTCTTGTATCGCTGTATGATAGCGTGAAATCGCTCAATGATAGCCGAGTCTACGATTCTCGAATGGTGGCGTCAATGAACACCACGTGCGAGATCCCGCGCTCGCGCAACGGGTTTCGATAGCATCGACGGCTCGCGGACGGTAAGTGAGGGACACAGGGTGACGGGTACGAGATCCGGAGCGGACAGCGCGCGCAGAGCGCTGGAGATGCTGTTCGCGTTCACGGAACAGAAGCCGAGCGCCTCGGCGCGTGAACTGGCCGAGACGCTGGACATCCCCGTTCCCTCCGTCCATCGCTACGTGGCGATGTTGCGGGACATGGGATTGATCGAGGAGGGCTCCCGTGGCCGCTACCACCTCACGATGCGCGTCACCGCGCTGTCCCGCGCGGCAAGGCAGGCGACGCCGATCATGGATGTCGCCGAGCCCTACATGCGGCGGCTGGCCGAGAGCATCGGCGAGGCGGTTCTGCTGATGCGCATGGTCGGCGGAAATCCGGTGTGTTTCCACCGGATCGAGACGCCCAGCCGGTTCCGGCTCTCGTTCGAACCAGGCCAGCCGCTGCCGCTGCTGCGAGGAGCCAGCGTCCGGCTGCTGCTCGGCGCGCTGTCGCCAGAGGAACGAAGCCACTACATCGACGCGGCGTTGAGCGCCGGTGCGCTGCCTCCCGTCGAGGGCAAACAGGGGCTGCTCAGCCAGATCGAGAAGGACCTCGCCAGGGGCTGGGCGATCAGTAACGAGGAGATCGACCAGGGGGTGTGGGCGGCCTCGGCGGCGGTGTTCGAGGAAGGCAAGGTGGTGGCGACCCTGTCGGCGCCCTGCCCGATCTTCCGGATGGACGAGGAGCGCAAGGATCTCGTCGTCGATCTCATCCGCACGGCCGCGGCCGATCTCTCCCACGCGCTCAGTCCCGGCTACCGCGACTGAACATGCTCGTGCTTGTCCACAAAGGATTCCCGGTCAGGAAACGTGGATGTGCTTGAGTTCGGTGAACTGGTGCACGCCCGCGATCCCGCGCGTGCGGCCGAGACCGGACGACTTGTAGCCACCGGTGGGTATGTCCGGATAGGAACCACCCCAGCCGTTGACCCACACGGTCCCGGCGTGGATCTCGCCAGCGAGGTGCTGAGCAAGGGTGCTGTCCCTGGTCCAGATTCCCGCGACGAGACCGTAGGGCGTCGCGTTGGCCATCCGCACTGCCTCGGCCGTCTCGTCGAACGGCTCGATCGTCACGACGGGACCGAAGACGTCGGTGGAGACGATCCCGGAATCCAGCGGGGGAGCCTGGACGACGGCCGGAGTCACGACGTGCCCGGCGATGCCAGGATGGGTCAGTTCGCCACCGCGAACCGCACTGTGCGCGCGGGCGGCATCGATGTGGCCGAGCACCGAGGCGGCGTGGCCCGGCGAGATCAGCGGGCCGAGCTCGGTGGCCGGATCGGCGGGATCGCCAAGCCGCAGCGCGGCGAGCAGATCACCGACGACCGTCACCGCCTCGTCGAGAATCGAGCGATGCACCAGCACTCGTGAGCAGGCCATGCACATCTGGCCCGCCGTGATGACCACCGAGCGGGCCAGCGCCGGAAGCGCGACGTCGAGATCGGCGTCGGGAAGCACGATCGCCGGATTCTTGCCGCCGAGTTCGAGCAGTGGCCGGGTCATCGTCGCGGCCGCCGAGGCCAGAACCCGCTCGCCGACACTGGTGGAGCCGGTGAACGCGACCGCCCTCACCAGCGGACGACCGATGAGGTGCTGAGCCACCGCGATGTCGCCCGACACGACGTGCAGCACGTCGGAGGGGACTCCGGCCCTGTGCCCCATGGCGACGACCTTGCGGGTCACGTGCACCGTCTGCGGGGCCGGTTTCACGATCGCGGTCACCCCGGCGGCCAGCGCGGGAGCGAGATCACGCGCCATCAGCATGACCGGCCAGTTCCAGGGAACCAGCAGCAGGCTCACCCCGGCCGGCTCGCGCACCAGCCTGCTGATCGTGCCGTCCGGCTGGGTCGTGGTGGCCCCGCCGGTGAGCCTGGCAAGGCCGGCGTTGTAGTCGAGCGCGTCGGCCGCTCCGGCGACCTCGCGACGTGCCTCGGCGACCGGTTTTCCGGTCTCCCGCACGAGATCCGCCACCAGGCCCTCGGTCTCGGCCCGCAGCGCTTCCGCCCACGCGCGCAGCACCCTCGCCCGGTGGGCGCCGTCCCGGCTCCATCGCGGCAGCGCCGCGTCGGCGCGCGCGACGGCGTCGTCGAGTTCGTCGGCCGGGGTCGCGGCGACCTCGGGGAGCGGGCGCAGCGATGTGGGATCGACAGGCCGCGATGGCGGATCCCAGCGCGCGGTGTCCTCCGGATGCGGTGCGGTGCTCGTCATGGTGTCCTTTCCGGACTCACGGGTTTGTCAGACACGATCAGAGGTCGAGTACCAGCCGGGCCGAGGCGCAGCCGCCCACGCAGATCATCATCGAAGCGTTCCGCGCCCGTTCCCGTTCACTGAGAATCGTGTCCCTGTGCACGGGGCTGCCTGCGAGTACTTTGGTCTCACACGTGCCGCAGAAACCCTCCTCGCAGGAGAACAGGACATCCGGCCTTTTCTCCCTGACCGCATCGAGAATCGACTGTCCCTCGTGGACGGTGACGGTCTCACCCGTCGAAGCCAGTTCCACCTCGAACGCCGACGATTCCGGCCCGGGAGCGGATTCCCCTTCCGAGCGCGCCTTCTCGAACCGCTCGAAGCGCAGTGGCAGATCGCCTCGCTGGTGTTCGACGACGTCGGCCAGCGCGCTCAGCATCCCGCCGGGACCGCAGGCGTAGAGCATGGCCTCGCGCGGCGCGGCGCCGACGATCTCACCGAGGGGTAGTGGGCCGTCGGTGTCGTCGGCGAACAGCCGCAGCGTCGCGCCGGAACGTTCGGCGAGGCGGGACAGTTCGCCGGTGAACGCGAGCGTGTCCGCGCGCCGTCCCCCGTAGTGCAGCTCCCACGGAACGCCTCGCGCGCACGCCGCCGCGATCATCGGCAGCAGCGGCGTGATGCCGATACCGCCCGCGACGAAAACGTAGGCAGCCGCCGGTTCGAGCCGGAAATGGTTGCGAGGCCCCAGAATGCGCAGTTCGCGCCCGAGGAGCGCGGTGTCGTGGATCTCGGCCGAGCCGCCCCGGCCGTCCCGCTCGCGCAGCACGGCCACGGTGTAGTCCGGGTCGTCCGGCGATCCGCACAGCGAGTACTGGCGCACGAGCCCCGAAGGCAGTATGACGTCGATGTGCGCGCCGGGTTCCCACGGCGGAAGCGGTTGCCCTCCGGTCGCGCGCAAGCGCAGCGACAGTACGCCTTCGGATTCCCAGCAGGCTCGCACGACCCGCACGGTCATCGGCAGCGCCGCGGTCATGGCGCCACCCCGGCGAGCCCGTCGCGGGCGTTTTCCTGTGGCCCGCCGCGCAGGACGTGCAGGAACGCGAGCACGAATCCGTCGTCCTTGAGGATCACGACGTTGTCGGCGGCCTCCCGGATACTGGTCATCGCGCCGTGGGCGTCCGGTCGCTCCCACCGTGCGCCGGGACTGACGACGATCGTGCCGAGCAGGGTGCCCGACAGCCGGGCCGCGTCACCGAGCTGGGTCACCGCCTCGCGGTCGACCGCGCCGAGGTCGAGGGTGAACAGTACGACGACGTCGGCGCCGTGCATGGCGTGGTCGAGCGGGCTGCTCACCGCGCGCCCTTCCCCGGACTCGGGTACCGGCTCCGGTTCGAACCGCCGCTGGGCGGGCAACAGCGCTTCGCCGGCGACGGTGATGCCCGCGAGCGCGTCGGCGTGCGCGCCGGTCCACGACCGTGCTTCGCGTTCCAGCGGGATCAGCAGGACTCCGGCCTCGTAGGAGCGCCTTGTCCAGGAGATCTCGGCCATGATCGGCTGCCCTCCTTTCGTTTCGGGCGCCTCAGATGGAGACGAACTCTTCGCCGGGGTGGACGACGAGCGCGTCCCGCGCGCCCTCGTTGAACGGCACCGATTTCGGTAGCAGCACCGAGGCCGAGCGCACGGCGTGGTGCTCGGTGAGTTCGCCGGGCAGCGGGGACTCGCCGTCCGCGGCGTCCTCGGCCGCGGCGAGCAACCTCCTGCGGGCGAGGATGATCGCCGCGTCGCTCGTGCCCAGGCGTTCCTTGGTGCGATCGACGATCGGGCCCATGCTCTCCTGCAAGGAGAAGTCCTGCGCCGAGATGCCCTCGACCCCGCTGAAGGTCAGTTTGTCGCGCTGGGCCTCGCGGTCGATGAGATAGTCGTTGTCCTTGTTGGCCAGTGTGCGGTAGGTGCCGGGGACGTACTTCACGTGAATGCCCTCGCCAGCGCGCATCGACGCGAGTTCGTCCTCACGCAGATCGCGGGTGGGGTGGTAGTTGATGCTCCATGCCCAGCACGTCTCGTCGTCGATGGGAACCCAGGCGTGCGCGCCGAGCGGGTTGTGCGTGCCGAACGGCGGGATGATCGTGTACCAGGGCATGATCCACTGGGTGATGCGCCAGTAATACTCCTCCTCGTCGGCGTTGCGCCGCGCGCCGATCAGCAGGCCGCCGTCGGACTCGATGACCTCGAACTTGGGGCGGGTGTCGGCCTTGAGGTATTTCAGCCCGTCGGTTCCGGCGTGCATGGGGTCGTTGTCCATGTTGAACCGGTGCGCGAAGGACACGTGGCTCGAATCGATGCCACCTTCCATCGCCTGCATGAAGTTCGTCTCCTGAATGCGTTTCGAGACGAACACCCGTGAGGAGGGCAGGGTCGCCCATTCCAGTTCGGGCGCCTCCGGCTTGAGTTCGGGCGGTCCCAGGTAGGCCCAGATCACTCCGCCGCGTTCGACGCAAGGGTAGGCCGTCTGCTTGATCTTCTCCCTGAACCGGCTTTCCGGCGGCTCGGACGGCATGTCGACGCAATTGCCGTTCACGTCGTATTTCCAGCCGTGGTAGGCGCACCGGAGCCCGCATTCCTCGTTGCGGCCGAAGAACAGGGACGCGGTGCGGTGGCTGCAAAATTCGTCGATCAGCCCGATCCTGCCCTCGGTGTCGCGGAACGCGATGAGCTTCTCGCCGAGCAGCTGCACCCGTACCGGCGGGCAGTCCGGCTCCGGGATCTCCTCGGCCAGCAAGGCGGGAATCCAGTAGCGGCGGAGCAGCGTGCCCATCTCGGTGCCCTTGTTGGTGCGGACCAGTCGTTCGTTTTGTTCCCGGGTCAGCAAGACGTGCTCCTTCTACTGGTGGAATCGTGGTCTGTGGTGGACAACCCGATCAGCGGGGGCGGACGACGACGTGCGGTGACTCCGGCCCATTGCCTTCGGCCAGCAGTGCCAGCATGTGCGCGGTGTCGTCGAGTCCGGTTTCGACGGTCGGCACGGCGCCGAGGCCCGAGCTCGCATCGGTCAGTGATTCGATGGCGGCGGCGATGGCTTCGGGGGAGCGGCCGCGGACTCCGAGCACCCGCAGTCCCCGGCGGATGAGCGAGGACGTGTCGAACGAGGCGGCCGAGGGCTGTTTCGGGTTGGTGAGCACGAGCCGCCCGCCGTGGCCGAGCATCGCGGTCGCCGGGCCGAGCACGCCGGGGTCGGGTCCCACCGTGTCCACGACGACGTCGGCGGAGCCCCCGGTGAGCGCGCCGACGGCGGCAGCCGTGCCGTCGGGGTCGTCACCGGTCACGACTGGTTTCGCGCCGAGTGCTTCGGCGATCGCCAGCCGTTCGCGGTCGCGGGCGAGGCCGGTGACCACGACCCGGCGTGCCCCAGCCCACCGCGCGGCGGCCGCTACCGCGAGCCCGTGATAACCGGGGCCGAGAACGACGACCGTGTCGCCCGCGCGCAGCGCCCCGGCCGAGGTCACCCAGTCGATCGCGTTGGCGTAGGGGAGTACCCACGCCGCGAGGTCGTCGGTGAGCTCGTCCGGAAGCCGGTGGGTGACGGTGTTGGCCGCGAGGAACGTGTACTCCGCGTTTCCTCCGGTCAGGCCGGGAGGTTCCGACGCGGGAATCGTGCCGACCCTGAGTCCTCCGCTCCACAGATCGGTTTCCGGGCACAGCCGGTAGGGACCGGTCGCGCAGGTGGGGCACCGTCCACAAGGGAGGTATTCCTCCAGAAGAACGCGGTCGCCGATCGCGAGACCACGTCGGCGAGCCGCCTCGTGGCCGAGGGCGGCCACCGTGCCGACGACGTGATGGCCCAGCACCGTCGGTTCGGAGACGCCGCGCGCGAACAGGCCGACGTCGGTGCCGCAGATTCCGGAAGCGGTGACGGCGAGCCAGCCCTCGTCCGGTCCCGGCTCGTGCAGCGGAAACGATCTGATCTCACCGGTGGCGCCTGGCAGGGCCACGCTGGCTCGCGCGAAGGAGGGCAGAGCTGTTTCTCGCGTGCCCTCGGGACCGGCGCTGGGCGGGTGCGTCATCGCCGTTGTCTCCTCGACCTAAGAGCTATCGGTGTGTGATAGCTGAAAATCGCTTAGTGATAGAAGGCTAGACAGGGTTGGTCCGGCCCGTCAAGAGGCGGGAGATCGAGTCCGATATCCGGGCCGCCGCTTGCTCGAACCCTCGCGAGTGGACAGTCGCGTCCGTGGGGACCGCGCGAATTCCGCTTCCCGGGAAGCACTGTGCGACGGTGGTGACGTGGCCGGGCTGACAGCACGAACGTGGGCCGGTGATAATCGCGGTCGTGAACACCACGGACGACGGGGACAGTGACAGCGAGGTCGGCAGGGCCGGTGGGGGCGCTCCGGGGAGAGGATGTTCGCGATGAGTACGGAGCGGGCGCCGGAAAAGAAGCGGCGCAGCAACGCCGAACGGAGCGCGGCGACGCGCTCGGCGGTACTGGACGCCACGATCACCGCGATCGTCAGGTACGGCTACCGCGGTGCGACGTCGGAACGCATCGCCGAGATCTCCGGGCTCACAAGGGGAGCGCAGAAACACCACTGGTCGACCAAGGCCGAGATGGTCGTGGAAGCGTTGCTGTACCTGCACGACAAGCTGATGGTGGTGACGGTCGCCGAGCTGGATCAGGCGGCCGGAAAGGGAATCCGGCCCGTGCTCGACGCGCTGTGGCGCTCGTTCCAGACCGACCTGTTCACCGCGGCCGACGAACTGCACGTCGCCGCTCGCAGCGAGGGCGAATTGCGGCCGAAGCTGATCGAGGCCGAGCGCGAGATCGGAAGGCGGATCGGGGACGTCACCACCGCGGCGCTCGACGACGGCAGGCAGTCCGCGCGGCGGCTCGGGGAGGTCGGCGCCCACGCCGTCAACGTGATGCGGGGGATGGCGTTCCAGTCGGCGTTGCTGCCGAGTCCCGAGCGGGAACAACGCCAGCTCACGGTGCTTGAACAGGCGGTGGCGGCATTGCTGGAGGCCGAAGCGGGTTGAGCGCCCGGCCGGCGCTCGTGAGGTGATCATCCGAATGGGCGATCAGGGCGTGCTCCGAATGATTGACATCCATCCCGGGATGTTTGTATCGTCCTCCGCAACGGTCGACGGCGACCGATGCGAGCGAAGGGTGCCGGATGTCGCTGAGCCTGACAGAGGACAGAACCGCTTTCGCCGAGGCCATTCGCGATTTCGTCGCGAAGGAGTGCGGTACGCGTGAGCAACGGATCGCACTCACCGACGGCGGCAGAAGCGCGCACAACGAGAAACTGAACCGCAAGATCGGCGAACTCGGCTGGAGCGCCGTCGCCTTCCCCGAGGAATACGGTGGCAGTGGTGGTGGCATCACCGAGGCGTGCCTGCTGCTGGAAGAACTGGCCTACGGACAGGCTCCGGTCTTCGGGCTCGGCATCTCCATGATCGTCGGCAGCACGATCCAGCGCTTCGGAACCGAGTCGCAGCGAGCGGAAGTCATCGGCAGCCTCGCAAGAGGCGAGGTCTCCGCGATCGCGATGAGCGAACCAGGGGCCGGCTCGGACGTCGCCGCGCTCCGGTGCGCGGCGCGCAGGACCGCCGACGGATACGTCATCAACGGCCAGAAGACCTGGATCTCGTGCGCCCCGTACGCGGAGCGGATCCTGCTGGTGTGCCGGACCGGAGACGGCGGCTCCCGGCACGAGGGCATCAGCATGCTCGTCGTGCCTGCCGGTACCGACGGCGTGGACATCCGCCCCATCGACACCCTCGGCGGGCGCGAGATCAACGAGGTGTTCTTCACCGATGCCACGGTGCCGCACGACAATCTGGTCGGCGTCGAAGGCCAGGCGTGGAGCCAGCTCATGGCAGGGCTCAACTTCGAGCGGCTCGTGTGCGCTGCCACGTTCCTCGGAAACGCCCGCAGGGCCTTCGACGACACCCTCGAATACGTGCGCCAGCGGGAACAGTTCGGAAGGCCGGTCGGTTCGTTCCAGGCACTCAAACACCGGCTCGCCGACCTCGCCGTCGACATCAAATGCGCGTCGCTGCTCGTGTACGACGTGGCGCGGCTCGCGGACGAGGACAAGGACCGCCAGTGGCCGCGCGAGGCGTCCATGGCGAAACTCAAGGCCACCGAAACCGCGAAGAAGGCCGCGCTCGAAGGCATGCAGATGATGGGCGCCGCCGGATACACCACCGAATACGACATGGAACGACATCTCAGGCAGAACGTCATCGCCACGGTCTTCGCGGGAACCAGCGAGGTCCAGCGTGACATCATCGGCAAGACCTTCGGATTGTGACCCTCCAGCACCGGCATCGTGCCAAGGGGCACCGTCGGTTCTTTTTTCAGCTGTGCAAGGCAATACACGAAAGTGAGGCGTTCGCCATGACGACAACCAGCCCGGTCCACCTGCTCGCCAGTGGTGGTCATTACTTCGAGGGAGCCCGTTGGCACGACGGCACGTGGTGGGTGTCGGACATCTATGCCAAGAAGGTCTGCACCTACGACACCGAGGGCAACCGCACCGAGATCATGCACGTGGAGGGCAATCCCTCCGGGCTCGGCTGGCTGCCCGACGGTTCGCTGCTCGTGGTGTCGATGCACGACCGCACGCTGCTCAGGCGCACCGCCGACGGCGAGGTCAGCGTCTACGCCGACCTCTCGGAACTGTGTGCCTACGAGCTCAACGACATGGTGATCAACGCGGCGGGCCAGGTCTACGTCGGCACGATCGGCTTCGCCATCGCCCAGGGTGACGAGATTCGTCCTGGCGCGATCTACCGGGTCGACCCGGACGGCACCGGACACGTGGCCGCCGAAAACGTCATCTGCCCCAACGGCATGGTGATCACCAACGACGACCGCACGCTCATCGTCGCGGAGTCCTTCTCCTCGCGCCTCACCGCGTTCACCATCGGCGACGACGGCGCGCTCACCGATCAGCGGGCCTTCGCGCAGATCGGCGCGGATCCCGGACTGACGTCGCTGCCGGAGATGATGGCCGCTTCCGAGATCTGGCCGGACGGCTGCGCCATCGACGCCGAGGACAACATCTGGGTGGCCGACGCGGGACACCAGCGCATCGTGCGGATCGATCCGCACGGCAAGATCGTGGAGGAGATCAAGGAGGAGGAAGGGCTCGGCATCTACGCGTGTGCCCTTGGCGGTGACGACGGCAGGACGCTGCTGATGTGCTCGGTGCCCGACTTCTTCGCCGCGGCACAGGGCACCGACACTGACAAGGCAGTGCTCAAAACGACGCGGGTCGCCGTGCCGCACGGCGGCAGGCCCTGACGGAAGGGGTCCACAATGGATCCGGCAAGCCGCTTGCGCAAGAGTGCCCGCCTGTTCGGCGACAACACCGCCGTCGTCTTCGAAGGTCGCGGCCAGACGTACTCGGAACTGCTCGAAAGGGCGATCCGGCTCGCCAACGCGTTGCGGGAAGCGGGAGTGCGGCCGGGTGACCGGGTCGCGATGCTGGGCGACAACGCCTTCGAGAGCCTCGAACAGGTCGCGGGGCTCGCCGTCGGCGGATATGTCCGGTGCGCGCTCTACGGGCACGACACCCCGGACCGGCACCACTACCTGCTCGATCTCGTCGGCGCGCGGGCGCTGATCGTCACGGAGAAGTACTTCGGCGCGATCGTGCCGCTGCTGGCGGACCTGCCGGAGTTGCGGGTCGTGTTCGTGGTCGGCGATCCCGGCTCGCACGAGATCGCGCACGGCTACGAGCAGCGGCTGGCCGCCGCGTCCACTGAGGACCCCGCCGTCCCGCTCGCCGACGACGATCCGCACGTGATCCGGTTCTCGGCCGGTACGACGGGCAAGCCGAAGGGCATCCTGCACACGGTGCGCGGGTGGATCGACATGGGCGACGAGATGGCACTGGTCGTCCCCCGGTTCACCGAGCGCGACCGGTATCTCGTTCCGGCCCCGCTGTCGCATGCGGCGGGCCTGCTCGTCTGGCCGCTGGTGTCGGCGGGGGCGGCCTGCGTCATCATGCCGGCCTACGAGACGGCTCGCTTCCTCGAACTGATCGAGACCGAGAAGGCGACCATCACGTTGTGCGTGCCGACCATCATGCGGATGGTCGCCGACCATCCCGACGCGCGGACCCGCGATCTCAGCAGTCTCAAAACGGTCCTGTACGGCACGGCACCCGCGCCGGAGTCGACCGTGACGGCGGCGATCGGTGTGTGGGGCAACATCATGTACCAGATCTACGGCCAGAGCGAGGGCCTTCCGCTGTCGGTGCTCGCCCCGGAACACCACGTCGTCGACGGCACCGACGAACAGCGTCGCTGGCTGCGGTCGGCGGGACGGCCAACGCCCAACGCCGACGTCGCCATCCTCGACGACGAAGGAAACCGGCTGCCTGCCGGTGAGATCGGTGAGATCGCGGGTTTCACCCCAGGCCGTATGCGGGAGCTGTGGGGCGCGCCAGAGGCCACGGCGGAACGGATCACGTCCGAAGGGTGGTTGCGCACCAGGGACATGGGTTACCTGTCCGAGGACGGTTTCCTGTACCTGAGCGACCGCAAGGAGGACACCATCATCTCCGGCGGCTACAACATCTGGCCGACGGAACTGGAGAACGCGCTCACCGCGCATCCGGCCGTCGCCGAGGCCGCCGTCGTCGGTGTTCCCGATCCCAAGTGGGGCGAGACCCCGCACGCGGCGGTCGTGCTCGTCCCTGGCGAACAAGCGTCCGAAAAGGACCTGATCGAGTGGACGAGGGAAAAGTGCGGCTCGGTCAAGAAGGTGACGGCGGTCCACGTCGTGGACACGTTGCCTCGCTCGCCGATCGGCAAGATCCTGCGCCGCGAGGTGCGCGAACAACTCCGCACGGAGAAACCCGCCGAAGGCTGAGTGGCACCGCCGTCGGCTGACGCACAAGGACACCACAGGGAAGGAAAGACGATGTATCCCCGGCTCCGGAACAAGGTCGCGATCGTCACCGGTGCCGCACACGGCATCGGGGAGGCGACCGCACGTCGGTTCGCCGCCGAAGGGGCGAAGGTCGTCCTCGCCGACGTGTCGGAGCGCGGGTTGCGCGCTGTCGCCGAGCAGCTCGGCGACAGCGCGGTGACCGTCCACTGTGACGTCGCCGATCCGGTCGCGGTCGGCGCGGCCGTCGACCGCGCCGTCACCGAATTCGGCGGCCTGGACATCCTGTTCAACAACGCCGCCGTCGGCGCGAACGGCAACGTCGCCGATCTCGACCTCGGTGAGTGGGACCGGGTGTTCGCGGTCAACCTCGGCGGTGTACTGCACGGCATCAGGGCCGCCGTCCCCGCGATGCGCGAGCGGGGCGGCGGCGCGATTCTCAACACCTCGTCGGTGGTCGGCCGGAGAGCGGGGCCGGGAATCTCGGCCTACGCGGCGTCCAAGGCCGCCGTCGAGGCACTGACCAGGGCGGCCGCGCTGGAACTGCGGCCAGACGGCATCCGCGTCAACGCGATCGTGCCCGCGATGATCAGGACCAGGGCGGCCGCGGCGAGTGCTCCCTTTCTTTCCGGGGCGCTCGGCGCCGACGTCGCCGACTACGTCGCGGGCCGCCAGGGCCGGTGGGGCGAACCCGCCGAGATCGCCGCCGTCGCGGCACACCTGGTCAGTGACGAGGCTTCGTTCATCACCGGTCAGGCGCACGTGCTCGACAACGGCGCGACGATCCACGCCTGACACCGTTTTCGTGAGGGGACCCATGACGGCCGAGTTGATCCGGTACGAATTCACCGAACCCGCCATCGCCAGGATCGTGCTGGCACGGCCGGAGAAACGCAACGCGCAGAACAGGGATCTGCTGCTGGCGCTCGACGACGCCTACCGGCGCGCCGTCCGTGACGAGCGAGTGCGGGTGATCGTGCTCGCCGCCGACGGTCCCGACTTCTCCGCTGGCCACGATCTCGACGCCGACTGGTCGATGGAAGGGGTCGAGAGCCGGACGCTGACGGGCGGGTTCGACGCGCCCGGCGCCGAAGGCTGGTTCGCCACCGAAGAGGAACTGTTCACCGGGCTGTGCCTGCGCTGGCGGGACCTGCCTCTTCCCACGATCGCCGAGGTGCGGGGCAGGGTCATCGGCGGAGGGCTGATGCTGGTGTGGCCGTGCGACCTGATCGTCGCGGCCGACGACGCCTCGTTCGTCGATCCGGTGGTGGCTTTCGACATGAACGGCGCGGAGTACTTCACGCACCTGTGGGAACTGGGTGCCCGCAGGGCCAAGGAGATGCTGTTCACCGGGGAGCGGATCACCGCCAAGCAGGCCCACGAGATCGGCATGGTCAACCACGTCGTTCCCGTCGACGAACTCGAAACCACCACCATGAACCTCGCGAGCAGGATCGCCCGCAGGCCCGCCTTCGGGATCCGGCTCGCCAAACGGTCGATCAACCAGGGACTCGACTTACAGGGCCAGCGGGCGGCCGTCGAGGCCGCTTTCGCCACCCACCAGCTCGCGCACAACCACAATCACCGTCTGCACGGTGGTCTTGTCGACCCGCGAGGCGCCGCGGTGATCAGGAACGACGCGCGAGGCGGGTCACCAGAGTGAAGCGCCGGGCCCGAGGGCCCGGCGCTTTCGTTCCTACGCGTTGCCCTGTTTTTCCTCGACGACCCGGAACGTCACGGTGTCGGTGTAGCTCCTTCCGTGCGAATCGGTCGCCGTGACGTGGGCGCGGTGACGGCCCTCCGCGAGATCGGCGGGTAGTTCGAATCGCCACAGGTGCATCGAGCGGTCGGCGAGGCTGCCGCCGTTGACGAGTTGCTGGGCCGCGGCGTGCGGATCGGACCATTCGGCGCCGGAGCGCTGCGCCTCGCCCCGCATCGGCTGCGTGCGTGTCGCGGGAAGCGGGCGCCCGCCGTCGAGCCGGACGGTGACCTTCGAACCCGTGGCACCCATCCAGAAGTTGGTGGTGAGCCAGGTCGTCCCGGTCAGGTCGGCCCTGTCGAGCACAAACGGATCCCCGAGCTCGGGTGCCTCGCCCTCCGGTGTCTCGTTCCACTCCTGCCGGTCGGCATACCACTGGCGGTAGGCCGGGCTGTTCAGGCCGAGCTGGGTCTGCACGCTGTCCTTCTCGCCCGTCACCGTGTAGCGCTCGGCGAACCTGGTGCCGTTGACGTCGAGGGTGACGACGCCGGGACGTCCGCCGTCACGGCCGACGGCGACCGGGTAGCCGTCCTCGGTGACCTCGCCCGAATACCAGTCACCGGAGATCGCGCCCGCGGTGATGTGCGGGAACGGCAGGCCCTCGATGCCGAACAGGTCGGCCCAGCCCTCGACGAGATCGCCGCGCTTCATGTTCTCGATGGAGTGGCTGTGCCCTGACACGGCGACCGCCTTGCGGCCCTTGAGCAGGTCGTACACCTCGCGTACCTGGTCGACCTGGTGGATCGAGCTGGCGTTGTCGGCGAAGTTCAGCAGCCCGATGTGGCCCGCGACCACGACGAGCTTGTCCTTGCCGACCTTCGCGAGGTCGTCCTTGAGCCACTGGAGCTGCGCGTCGCCGATCCGGCCGTTGTAGCGCGGATCGTTTTCGGGGTCGTCGCATTCCGGGCGTGCGCCGTCGGCGTTGTCGACGTCGGGCGTGCATGGGTAGCGGACCGTGTTCAGCGCGACGACGTGCATGTCGCCGATGTCGTAGGAGTAGTACTCCGGCGCCAGTTGCTCGCGGAAGGTGTCGAAGGAGTGCTCAGCCGTCGTCGCGTCGAAGTCGAGATCGTGGTTGCCGGGCAGGAACCGCGCGGGCCCGTTGGTGAGGCTCGTCAGGTCCTTCACGTCGGGGTAGAGGGACAGGTCGTCGCCCACGACGTCACCGACGAACAGAGTGCCGCAGCCACGGTAATCGGTGCGCCCGGCGAGGTCGGCGATGGCGCCCTTGCGCGCGTACTCCACCTCGGTCTTGTCGTAGGTCTGGAGGTCACCGGCCATCACGCAGTGCTGTTTGCGCGCGGCGGTGTCCTTGCTCTTCACGACGGGGAAGTTGACCGCGTCCGGCAGCGGGCCGGTCGGCTCGATGCCGCCGTAGCGCAGCTGCGGCGACCCCTCGGGAAGGTGGTTGTAATGGAATTGCGCGACGTTCGACTCGTCGACCGGCACCTGATAGCCCGAGGGCTGAGTGACGAACACGGTCATGTTGTCGTGGACGGGAAGGCGGTAGCTGCCATCGCGGCCGGTGGTCACGACATCACGTCCGTTGGAGACGGTCACTCCGGCGAGACCGCGCTCCCGCCGGTCGCTGACGCTATCGCGGTTGTCGTCGACGAACACCCTTCCGGTCAGCACGGAGGGATCGGCGGGTCCTTCGGCGGTGCGGACCACCTCGACCTGACCTCGGTAGGCGGTGTTGTTCCACGACTTCGATTCCGGCGTGCCGGGCGCGCTGCCCGCGACGGGAGCGGTGAGCACGGTGGTGGCGGCGATGACGAGGGCACCGCCCGCGGCCATGGCCGCGCGCTTGCCGTGTTTTTCCCGGTTCGCACGCCAGGGGCGTTCGGATTCTGTGGACCTCAACATGCACTGTTCTCCGGTGAGTCGGGGACAGACGCCGGCCACCCTGACCGGCGAAGGCGACTTTTCCGGACGACGATGAACACGACCGGCGGTGGCCGGTGACGCCGGGGCGTACGGCGTGTTGCCGGATGGTGACGTGGTGGCGCTCGCCGTACGTCCATTGTGGATCGCTTTCGCGAGTGGGAAAGCGGCGCGAAAGTCCCGCTGCGATCGTGGCTGGTCCGCGGGTCGGCGGACCTGGGGAAACACGAGGAGGACGCACGTGAAGAGCAGCATTCGCCGGTTCGGTGTGCTGACCGGCGCCGCGGCGGTCGTCGCGGCCACGATGGTCGGCACGGCGGGAACGGCATCGGCACACAACTGGCTGGCCGATCCCGGCAAGAACTGCACCAACGCGACCACCGTTGCCCAGAAGAGCAACGGCCTGGTCGGCGGTGGTGTCGTACAGGTGAGGAGGGGCACCTGCGGAGGCAAGACCTACTACTGGGGCCGCGCGACCAACGGTTTCGCGCCGCATTTCTCCGTCTACAACAGCAACGGCAGCTTCCACGGTTCCAACAGCACGGCCTACGGCGGTGGCGCCACCCACTACACCAAGGCACACGCGGCGGTGACGGGTGGAAGCTACCGGAGCATGCTCTCGCTCACCCCGCCAGTCGAGGTCAGGTATCCGTAAGGCATCGCGGTGGTCCGGCCCGGCCTCGTTCTGGACCGGACCACCGCGACCGGCTCAGCGGACCACGTCGTAAACCAGTTTCTGGATCCCATTGGAATAGGACTCGCTTTCCACGAGGGCGAGGGCCTGCTTGTCCTTGTCGGTGTCGCTGAACATCCGCTTGCCCGCGCCCAGCAGGACAGGGAAGACCAGCAGGTGGTAGCGGTCGATGAGACCGGCGTCGGCGAGGCCGCGAACCAGCGTCGAGCTGCCGTGGATGCTGATCGGGCCGCCCTCGGTGTCCCTGAGCGCGGCGACGTCCTCCAGCGAGCGCAGGATGGTGATTTCACCCCAGCCGGACACGAGGTCTTCGTCCTTGAGCGTGGTCGACACGACGTACTTCGGCATCGCGTTGTAGCCGGGGAACTCCTCGGTCATCGTCGGCCACACCGGGGAAAACGCCTGGTAGCTGATCCTGCCGAGGAGCATGGCGCTCGCTTCGTCCTGCTCGCGGCCCTTGATCTCGTAGGCGCTCTCGTCGAACTCGATGCCCTGGAACGTCCAGCCGGAATTGCGGTAACCGGGCTCTCCGCCCGGTGCCTCCATGACGCCGTCGAGCGAGACGAACGCGGTGGCGATCAGGGTACGCATAGGAAGCTCCTCAGGTGTTTCGTGTTTCGGGTGTTCTCGTCGGTGCGTCGAACGGGAGTCACCGGAATCGACACCTCGCGCCGAGAAGATTCGCCGAGCCGATCCTGCACCCTCCGGCCCCGCGCTCCAACCCGCCGCGCACGGGGTCGTCGTTCCCGACGGCGACAGGGGCTGGGCACGGACCGGCGACCCGCAGGCGACGGGCGCGTCAGGCGCGCGCCCTGTTCCTCCTCGGAGGGTCGGAAGCGTTCGACCGCGGCGGCGAGTCCCATGTGGAGTACGTCGGACCACAGCTCGGCGATATCGCTCGCGAGTTCGGTGCCCTTCGAATCGGCGCGGTGTCCACTTGTTGATGTCCACTGTGGATCCCGAGCAGGCAACGCATCGCCGCCGGGGCAGCGAGTACCGGTTTCCCGGCCCGCCGAACCCCCAGCTCGGCGGACCGGGACCCGAGCCGGACACGCTGACGACGTCGCCGGGAGTGTCCACAAGCGACGGAACGACCACGGCATCGGCACCGGCGGACCTTCGACGATGTCACATGCATATCCGGTAACTCGTGGCATTAGTTGTATCAGTCAGGTCACTGCCCCGCAAACGACGGGTGCCTGGTCCGCCGCCCGAGCCCGTTCGGCTAATCTGGCTTCATGGCTGAGCTTGTGGCGCTGACCGGCGAACCCTTGGCTCTTGACTTCGTCAACACCGCCGCGAACACCCCGGACGGGCCCGTCGACCTGCTCGCGACGCGCGCCCACCTGCGAACCTGGCTCGACTGCGAGGCCGGGCGGTTCCCCGACCTCGGCGCCATCGACGTCAGCGCGGTGTCGGCGGCCGACATCGCCACCCTGCACAAGGTGCGCGAATACGTCGCGTCCGCGATCGAGTCGGCACGAGGCGGCGCGGTGCCCTCGGCACGCGCGCTGGCCGGAATCAACACCGCGCTGCGCGGGGCGCCGGCCGTCAGCGAACTCGTTGTGCGGGAAGGGAATCTCCGCGCGCTCACGCACAGGAAAGGGAGCGCGGCCGCCGCGATCGCCTCGCGCGTCGCCGAGGCGGCCGCCGAGCTGCTCACCAGCTCCGACGTCATGAAGATCAGGGAATGCGACGCGTCGTTCTGCGTGCTGCTGTTCCTGCCCGCGCATCCACGACGGCGCTGGTGCTCACCGACGTTGTGCGGCAACAGGGCCAGGGTGGCCCGCTACTACCAGCGGCACAAAGCCCAGCACGCCTGAGCGCCGGGCGGTGCGGTGGTCAGCGGTCGCGCATCGACTCGCGGATCTCGGCCAGCTTGTCCTTGGCCGCCTGCTTGCGGTCGGCGATTTTCTTGTCCTCGTCGGCGAGGCTCCTTCCGGTGCCGAGCCCGGCGAGTTCTCCGCTCGCCTCGGCCGTCGCGGAGCGCTGTTCGATCTTGCCTCGCACATAGTCGAACGTCGGCATGCCGTCGGCGGTGTAGTCCGGCTCGGCACCCTCTGGCATGCCGTCCTGCCACGGCCGCGTACCTGCGGCTTCGTTGTCGCGAGTGGGGTCGTTCATGGTCGGCTCTCCGTCCTGCCTGCGTGCCTCGACCCTAACGCGGCGATCGCGTCAGGGTCGATGCGCACGCGGGTTCACGATTCGGCAGACACCGAGACCTCGCCTGTCTTCTCCATGTTCTCCGCCTTCTCCTTGGCCTCGTTCTCGCGCTGGAACTTGCGGACGAAGATGGTGACGGCCAGGATGTTCTGCGTTTTGCCGTAGACGATCGCGGGCACGATGGCCAGCGGGTTGAAGTACGTCGCGGCGAGCGCGGGAGCGATGGCGGCGTTCTCGACGCCCACTTCGAAACTCGACGCGATGCGCTGCTCGCGGGTGAAGCCGAGGTACTTCGGCAGGTAGTAGCCGAGGGTGAGTCCCGCGAGGCCCTGGATGACGCAGGCGACGAGCACGTAGGGCAGCACGTTGAGGTTGGCGAGAATGGTCTCCGCGCCCTTGGAGATCGTGCCCATGAGCACACAGGCGAGCGAGACGACGGCCAGCGGGCCGAGCACGGGCTTGATCTTGACGACGAACCGGGGGAAGAGCGCGCCGAAGACGCTGGCCAGCACGACCGGGGCGAGCACGAATCCGACGAGGTCGATGAACATGCCGGCGGTGTCGACGTTGGCTGTCCCGCCGACGAACAGCTTGATGAGCAGTGGCTGCAGGAACGGCGCGATGAGCACGTTGATGGTGGTCGCCGAGACCGAAAGCGCGAGGTCGCCCTTGCTGATGAGGGTGAGGCTGTTGGACGCGGCGCCCGGTGGCGACGTGCACAGCAGCATCATCCCGATCGCGAGGCTGCCCGCGATCTCGGGGGAAAGGAAGAGCTGGAACACGAGAAACGACACGCAGTAGCCGGTCAGCGGCATGACCAGCCAGCGAACGAGCACGACGAGCGAGACCACTTTGGCGTCCTTGACGACGGCCTTCCAGTCGGCGAGCGTGATCTGCACGCCCATCACGACGAGCGTGATCATCAGGACGGTCGTGAAGTTGGTGCCGAAGAACGAGGTCCCGATGCTCGGGTGATAGGTGAACCCGAACGTCATCCCCAGCATGAGCAGGGTCGCCGAGCCGGTCGTGATGAAGAAACAGATCCGCTGCCAGGTCTTGCGCTCGGCGGGGAAGTCTTTGTCGACCACGAACGCGCGGTAGGCCAGCACGAGTCCCGCGATCCACAGCGCGATGTTGCCGACGAGGGCTGCGGGGTGTTCGGACAGCGGCATCCCGGTGAACCCCGACGTGCCCAAGGGGATCAGCGCGCCGAGAACGAGCGCGGCGTAGGAGGCGAGCTTGAGTCCCCTCGACGCGCGCCGCTTCGGTGCCGTGGTGCTCATCGCGTGCCCGCCCTTCCGGTCGCGATGGCGGAGCGCTCCGCGTTCGCGAGGCACTCCCGGTCCGGTAGACCGCCCGGTGTCCTCGCCGGGGTCGTCATGAGCTGCGCCATTGCATCCTCCTCGCGGCCTGCGTCGGCCGTCGTCCTCCCGCGTACCCAGATTTCGAATAGCGAAAGCTGTAACGAAATTCGAATAACATCATGCAGGATGACACTGCTCTGTCAAGACGCCGATCCTCGACAGCCAGCTCAAACACGCTTTTGCAGATCCCTGACGTGGGCCGACGTTGACAGCGAGCATCAGCCCATTCTACGTTGGACAAAATCGAACGAGTTTCGATATTCGAACGATGGAGAGGTGTCATGGGGAACGACCGGGTGCGGGTGGCGATCGTCGGCGGCGGAATCGGTGGCCTCGCGGCCGCCAACGCGCTGGCAAGGCGCGACGTCGAGGTCACCGTCTACGAGCAGGCCGCGGAACTGGGCGAGGTCGGGGCGGGCGTGCTGATCACCCCCAACAGCGTGCGGCAGCTCGACAGGATGGGGCTTGGCGACGTCATGACCCGGCTCGGCGGCCGGATCGGTGACGGCTCGCGCTATTGCAGGCCCGACGGTGCCACCGTCGGCCCGATCCGGACCAGCGACACCGCCGGTGTCCACGGTGTGTACGGCATGCACCGCGCCGACTTGCTCGGCGCGCTCGCCGAGGGGCTGCCCTCCGGCGTGGTCCGCACGGGGCACCGCTGCACCGGCTTCGAGCAGAACGAGGACGGCGCGCTGCTGCGCTTCGGCGACGGCGAGACGGCGGAGGCCGACGTCGTGGTCGCCGCCGACGGCATCCACTCCGTGTTGCAGAGCCACGTCGTCGACCCCGCCGCGCCGGTGTACTCGGGCCACGTCGCCTACCGCGGCCTGATCGCCTCCCGGCTCGTACCGGAATGGCCCCGCGACGCGCATCTGGTGTGGATGGGCCAGCAGCAGCACTTCATGGTCTACCCGGTACGCGGTGGCGAGCTGCTGAACTACGTCGGCTTCCTGCCCAGCGCCGAGGTCGCCGAGGAGACCTGGTCCGGCAAGGGCGACCCGGACGCGCTGCGCGCGGCGTTCGCGGGCTGGGACCCGCTCGTCGAGCGCCTGCTCGCACGCGTCGAGACCACCTATTGGTGGGGGCTCTACGACAGGGAACCGCTCACGGCGTGGACGAACGGCAGGCTGACACTGCTCGGCGACGCCGCGCATCCGATGCTGCCTCACCTCGGGCAAGGCGCCAACCAGGCCATCGAGGACGGCGTCGCGCTGGCGGTGCTGCTCGCGGGCAAGAGCAGGCGGGACGTGCGGGGCGCGCTGCGCTCCTACGAGGAATTCCGCAGGCCCCGCACGGCGAAGGTCCAGGAGGGCGCCCGCGCCAACGGCCGCAGGTACGACTCGCAGTACGAGGATCTTCGCCAGCGTGACGCCGAGATCGCGTCGTCGGGGGAGTTGCGCGCGTGGCTGTACGACCACGACGTCGAACTGCGCGCGGGTGAGTTCGCGAGCGCTTGAACAATCCGGCGAGTTTTCGTATAACGAAACCGTGGCGACAACACGAGCGGGCGGAACGGATCAGGAAGCCAAGGGTGGCAGGCAGCCGGAGGGGATGGCGGGACTGGCGAAAGGTCTCGCCATCGTCGAAGCGTTCACGGCGCATCGTTCCCAGTTGACGGTGACCGACGCGGCCAAGGCCACCGGGATCACCCCGGCCGCCGCCCGTCGTTGCCTGCTGACCCTGCGCGAACTCGGTTACCTCCAGCAGGACGGCGGGTACTTCCGGCCGACCCCGCGCATGATGCGGCTCGGCGCCGCGTACCTGGAGGCGGCGGGGCTGCCCTCGCTGGCCCAGCCGTTCGTGCTCGCGGCCCGCGACGAGCTCACCGAGTCGGTCTCCGTGGCCGTGTACGAGGACGGTTCGGCGTTGATCGTGGCGAGGGCGGAGGTGCAGCGCATCGTCAACACCGGCGTCCGGCTCGGCGCGCAGATGCCCGCCTACGCGTCGGCCTCGGGGCGAGTGCTGCTCACCGGCCTCTCCGAGGCGGAACTGGAGTCATACCTCGAATCCTGCACGCCGGTGCGCACCACCCCGAACACGCTGATGACGATCCCGGAGATCCGCAGCCGGATCGAACTGGCCCGCGTCGAGGGCGTCGCGTTCACCAACGAGGAACTGGAACTGGGTGTGCGGTCGATGGCCGTCCCGGTGACCGACTCCTCCGGTGCCGTCCGCGCGGCCATGACGGCGAGTACCTTCACCGCGCGAGCCTCGATCGACGAGATGCGCGGCAAGTTCCTGCCCGTGCTGCGACGTCAGGCCGAGGGACTGAGCCGGATGCTCTGACCTCCGGCGCATGCCAGAACCGACGTCCACAGTGGAATTGCTCCATCGTCGGATTCGATATGTCCACTGTGGATTCGGGAGCGACGTCCGGGAATGTCGGCCGGGTTGCCGTTCCGGCCACGCCGGACCGGCGCGCGGTGTTACCCTCCTCCTGTTTGGGGGAGGTGCTGACGGTGTTGTTCCAAGTCCTCGGGCCCATCCGGATCGCGCGACACGGCGACGCCGTGGCACCGCCGGGACGGCTGCGGCAAACACTGTTGGGCGTGCTGCTCGCCCGCGCCAACGAGCAAGTGTCGGTCGGCGCGCTTGCCGAAGCCCTCTGGGGCCGCGCGCACGACGACAAAGCGGTCGGCAGGCTGCACGTGCAGGTCCACCGGCTGCGGCTGCTGCTCGACGACGCGAGCCGCCTGGTGTACGGGCCGGCTGGTTACCTGTTGCGGATCCACGAGGGTGAACTGGACGCCGACCGGTTCACCACTCTCGTCGCGGAGGCCGAGGCCCTCGCCGATCCCGAGCGCAGAGCCGGGGCCCTGCGGGCCGCGTTGCGGCTGTGGCGCGGGCTGCCCTACGAGGGCATCGACACGGACCTGGTCGCCGAGGAGTCGGCGAGGTTGTCCGACCTCCGGCTCGCCGCCATGGAGGACAGGTTCGAGGCCGAACTGGCTTGCGGGCGCAGCGCGACGGTGACGGCGGAACTTGCCGACGCGGTGTCGAGACATCCCTTGCGCGAGCGGTTTCCCGCGCTGCTCATGACGGCGCTGAGCAGAGGGGGAAGGCAGGCCGAGGCGCTGCGGGTCTTCCGCGACGCTCGCCGCAGGCTGATCGACGAGGTGGGCATCGAACCGGGCCCCGAACTGTGTTCCCTGCACGCGCGGATCCTCGCCGGAGAAAGCGGGCCGTCGCACGTGCCCGGCCCCGCCAGACGAGAGGCACCAGCGCAACTGCCGCCGAACGCGCGCGGATTCACCGGCAGGGACAAGGAAATCGCGGCTCTCGACCGGCTGGCCGACGTGACGGCGAGCTCGGCCGAGCAGGCCGAGGCCGCGTCGATCGTGGCCATCGTCGGTACGGCGGGGGTCGGCAAGACGGCGCTCGCCGTGCGATGGGGACGGCGCGAACGCGGCCGGTTCGCCGACGGTCAGCTCTACGTCGACCTCTGCGGTTACGGGCCGGCTAAACCGGTTCCGCCGGAGGATGTGCTGACCGGCTTCCTGCTGGCGCTGGGGGAAGAGCGCGATCGGCTGCCTCGGCGCCTGCCCGAACTCGCCGCCAGATTCCGCACCCTGGTCGAAGGAAGGCGGATGCTGTTGTTGCTGGACAACGCGCACACCGCCGACCAGGTGCGGCCACTGCTGCCGGGAACGTCGTCGGTGTTCGTATTGATCACCAGCAGGGACGCACTCACCGGCCTCGGGGTCAGAGACGGCGCGCACCGGCTCGGTCTCGACCGGCTGTCCACGGCGGAGGCAGGCGAGCTGCTACGGGTGCTGACCGGCGACTCGCCCCGCGGCCACCTGGCTCCGCGCGTCACCGCCGCGTTGATCGAGCGGTGCGCCCGGTTGCCGCTTGCCCTGCGGATCGCGGCGGAACTGATGCGCGAACGGCACAGTGCGACGGTGGCCGACCTGGTCGCGGAACTCGCGACGGACCAGGCCGCCTGCGGCGTGCTCGACGCGCTGGCCGTCGGCGACGACGAGCAGGCATCGGTGCGCGCGGTGTTCTCGTGGTCCTACCGCAGGCTGCCCGCCGACGCGGCGCTGATCTTCCGGATGTGCGGTCTCCACCCCGGCAGGCTCGTGTGCGTCCTGACGCTCGCCGCGCTCTCCGGCGCACCGAAATCGGTCGTGGAGCGCTGCTTCGATGAGCTGGCCTCCGCGCATCTCGTCGACCGCGCCCCGGCTCCGGGGTCCTACCGGATGCACGACCTGCTCAGGGCCTACACCACCGAACTGGCTCACGACCGGCATTCGGCGGAGGAGCGCCGCGCCGCCCGCGCGAGACTGATCGACTACTACCTGTGCGCGGCAACGGCCGCGATGAACGTACTCGACCCCGATCCCGTCGTGCCCCGGCCGCAGCCTCCTTCGGACGATTACGCCCTTCCAGCGCTACCGGACAGGGAGACGGCGTTGTGGTGGCTGGACCACGAGCGCCCGAACCTGGTGGCGCTGGCGCGGTTCGCCGCCGCCGACGACCAGCCACACGTGCCGGTCCTGTTGTCGGGCATCCTCGCCGGCTACCTCCGCTCCTACCCCGAGGACGCGAACACGGTGCACGAACTGGCCCGCGCCGCGGCGTCCCGGCAGCACCGTCCCGCCCTGCTGTCGCGTAGCGGGCACGGCGCACCGTGAGTTCACTCTGGAGAGTGAGGGTAAGGACACTCGCGGTGGCGGCTGATTATCCCGCCGAGGTCTGGCAATCCCCGGTGCGGGCATCTGCGCGCCCTCAGCCGGAGAGGAGCAACGTCAATGGCGGCATGGACACGCGACGAACTCGGCCGGATCGACGAATCGGACGAAATGGAGATCGCACCCACCCTCGGTGACGGATCCCTGCGCAAACCGGTGCCGGTGTGGGTCGTCCGCGACGGTGACGAGCTGTACGTGCGGGCGGTCAACGGTCCCGGAGCGGCTTGGTTCCGCGCGGCGACGAGACGCCACGAGGGACATGTCGAGGCGGGCGGTGTCGCAAAGGACGTGATCTTCGAGAACGTCGACGGCGACACCGAGCGCATCCAGGACACCCTCGACGCCGCGTACCAAGCCAAGTACGCCCGCTATCCCAGCGACATCGTCGGTTCCGTCATCAGCGGCGAGGCGCGATCCGCGACGCTCAAACTGGTTCCCCGGTAAGATCTCCCGGCCTTGAGTGTCCAATGAGGATTGTCAAGGACCGAGAACACCGGGGCGATCGTTTCCTCTTGTCGCCCACCGGGCAGAACAGGCACGGGCGGACGTTTTCCGGCGCGGATTCCGTGGGCATCAGGAATCCGGATTTCATTCCGGAAAACCGGAACGGCGAAAACGCCTACCGAATCGTTCGCGGAGCCGATACTATCGCGCGCTGGGTGCGATGGCTGTCCGGTGACACGAGGGGAGCACGTCGGGATCCACGGGCCCGAGTCGGCGGAACTTCGGGCCGCGTTCGTGCATGTCGGCGCGTGAGCCGCGGCATCATGAACACCATGACCGATGGTGATCCGGATCGCGGTGTTGCCGATGTGCTGCTCGGGGCACTGGCAGGCTCGACCCTGTTGCCGTTGGTGCAGGCGATCGCGACCAAGAGCGGCGAGGACGTCTACGCCAAGCTCAAGAGGGTGTTGTCCAAGCGGGAACGGGACAAGGCGAAGGCGGAGATCAAGGAAACCGGGACGCTCACGCTCGTGTCGGAAGAGGCCAGGGTCGTTCTGCGCATACCGGCGACGATGACCCTGCCGATGGCGCAACAGCTCGAACGCGTGCGCGTGCGGCCGGACCCGGCGACGTGGGTGCGGGTGTCCTGGGATCACACGCGGTCACGGTGGCTCGTGCACGAGTGCGATCCGCCTCATGGGACGCAGCACTAGACGCACCGAACAGAATCGTCCGATGTGGACGATCGACGATCCTATCGGGACAGTGACTGCCGTTCGGCGTCGAACCGGAACCCGACGCCGCGCACCGTGTGGATCCAGTTCGCCGAACCGAGTTTGCGGCGAATGGTGTTGACGTGGGTGTCGATGGTGCGGCTGATCCGGGTGTCCATGACGCCGGTGCGCCCGGTGCCCCACACGTCGGCCATGAGCTGTTGCCGGGAGGCGACGACTCCTGGTTGTTTCGCGAGGTAATGGAGTAGCTCGAATTCTTTCCTCGTGACCGAAATAGGTGTGTCGTCGAGGGTGACCTGCCTGGTCGCCGCGTTGATGCGGAGCGCGCCGCGCTCCAGTATTTCCTGACGATTGTTCTGTGGTCTCGCCCTGCGCATTACCGCCTCGATGCGAGCCATGAGGCCGCGGATGTATTGAGAAGGCTTTTTGAGGTAATCATCGATTCCGGAACGTAATGCGAGTATTCGTTCGGCCTCGGTTTCGGTGTTGGCCAGCGCGATGATGGGGATGGTGTCCGCCGCTCTGATGATGCGGCAGACCTCAAGCCAGTCCATGTCGGGAAGCTCCAGGTCGAGGAGCACGATGTCGGTGCGAGGATAGCTTTCCACCGCGCCGCTGCCCGTGCTCACGCCCAGTGCGTCGTGGCCGAACCGCTGAATTCCCGCAACCAGGAATTGAGCGTAGTCGAATTCGGCGTCAACCACGAGCACCCGCATCGCTGCTACCCCCAGAGGTCCGCGCGTTTCTTTTGTTTGCGACGGTTGTCGTTCGCCGGAAAATGGGCCACAGCGCGCACAATCGATCCCGCTCCGGTGGAAAGGGATGGGACGCTGTAGAGCACAAATTTTTCCTCGGTTCTCATCATGCTTGGGTGATCGTCGCGAATCAACACCCGAATAGAGCAACTTCCGGTATGCATATTGCAGAATAGTGGTCTGGACATGGGTGGACGAGAGCGCGACGATGACGCCAAGGGCGCGGCACTTTCCGAAAGTGCCGCGCCCTCGGCAGGACGGCCGCGTTTCAGCGACGGCGCGCCGAAGGGCGCAGCAACAGCCAGCAGGCCAGTGCGATCACCAAAAAGACACCGGCGGCGACGGTGAGCGCGGCACCGTAGCCGAGCGGAATCGCGGAATGAGCGGGTGTTCCCGAGCCCTGCAATCGCGTCGTCCAGGATCCGGCGACGGCCACGAGCGCGGCGAAACCGACGGTGGGGCCGAACTCCATCGCCGTGTTGAGCAAACCGCCCGAGACACCGGCATGGGTTTCCGGCACGTCCTCCAGCGCGGCGACCGTCGCTCCGGCGAAAACCGCGAGTGCCCCAGCCGGAAAGACGATCATTCCGGCCAGCATGGTGCCGAGGTAGGACTGCTGGTCGTCCATCGTCGCCAGCAACAGCAGCCCCGCCGCCCCGGTCAGCAGCCCCGCGACGGTAACCGTCCTCGCCCCGAACGAGGAGACGAGCCGCCCGGTGAACGCCGATGTGGCGAACATGGCCAGTGAGTAGGGGACGAACGCCGCCGAGGTCAGCGCGGGAGAATAGTCGTGGGTCTGTTGGAAGTAGAGCGGAAGGAAGAAGGAGAGACTGAACACTCCGGTCGCGCCCGCTGCCAGCCCGCACAGTCCGGCGAGCCGTCGAGGGGAGGCGAAGAAACTCAGCGGCAGCAACGGATCGGCGCGGCGCGTCTGGCTGAACAGGAACGCGGCGAGTAGGCCCGCGCCGCAGGCGACGGTGACCACGACCGAAGCGCTCCAGCCCCGCTCCCCGCTGCCGACGAGGCCGTAACACACCAGTGCCAGCCCGGTCGTGACGAGCGCGCCGCCCAGCCAGTCCAGGCGTTGCCGCTCCGAGGGGGAGAGGTCGGGAAGCAGTTTCGGCGCGATCGCCACCGCTGCCAGCGCGATGAGCGTTGGCACGAGGAACAGCCAGCGCCAGGACACCACGTTCACGATGGGCCCCGCGGTGAGCAGGCCGATCGCGCCGCCCACCATGGGCAGCCCTCCCCACACCGCGATCGCCCGCACGTATTGATCACGGCGGGGAAAGACCCCGCGCAGCAACGCCAGCGCGGCCGGTGCGGCCACGGCGGCACCGCAGCCCTGACAGAACCGTGCCACCAGCAGGGCGATGAAGCCGGGGGCGAGTGCCGTTGCCGCGCAACCGACGGCGAACACGGCGGTGCCGACCATGAACGCCTTGCGCCAGCCGACGAGATCGCCGAGTCTGCCGCCGAGCAACAGCAGCCCGCAGAAGGAAACGGGGTAGGCGCTGTTGACCAGCGCGATGCCGGTGTTGCCGAGTTCGAACTCCCGCTGGACGGCCGGTAACGCCACCGCGATGACCATCATGGCCATCAGCAAGGTCGTGTGCACCGCGGCGAGGGTGGCGAACGCGGCGCGGCCAGTGCGCAGGCCGCCGGAATCGGTTGTGTCGACCGGAAATCTGTCCACCGCCGGGTTGCCTCCCGTGTTCGGTTGTGCCTTTCCGTACTTGCGTCTGACCCAGCCGTCTGCCTCAGGTGGGGTGGTCGACCGGGTCGACGGTGAGGTCGGCGGTGTGTGCCTCACGCAGGAACCAGATGCACACCGCGCAGAGCGCGGCGATGACCACGACGTAGGCCGACACCGGAAGTGACGAACCGGTCGAGGCGACAAGCTGGGTGGCCAGAATGGGGCTGAGGCCACCGCCGACGATGCTGCTCGCGTTGTAGGCCACGGACGAACCGGTGTAACGGTACCGTGTCGCGAACAGTTCGGGAAGGTAGGCACCCATCGGGGCGAACAACGCGGCGAAGGCGATCATGCCCACCGACATTCCCAGCGCGACAAGGAAAGGCTCGCCGGTGTTGATCAGCGCGAACAGCGGGAAAGCCCACACCATCGCGAGGATCGCCGCCCCCATGCACACTCGCCGCCTGCCGACCCGGTCGGAATAGACGGCGAGAATCGGGGTCGCGATGCCCATCACGGCCGCGGCCACCATCGCGGAGATGAGCAGCATGTTCTTGTTCAGGTCGAGTACTTCGGTGCCGTAGGAAAGGGAAAACGTCGTGATCGTGTAGAACAGTGTGTGGGCGAGGATGAACGAGCAGGTCGCCAGCAGTAGCGTCCGGGGCTGCCGCTTCACCACCTCGACGATGGGAGCCTTGGATTTCTCCTGCTCCTTCATGGCTTTCTCGAACACCGGAGTCTCGGCGATCTTGGTACGCACGTAGAGGCCGACGACGATGAGCACCGCGCTGGCGAGGAAAGGAATCCGCCAGCCCCACGAGTTGAACGCCTCCTCGGGAATCGTGGCGCCCAGCACGAGAAAGGCGGCACCCGCGATGATGAACCCGACCGCGGGTCCCAGTTGCGGGAAGCTCGACCAGAGCCCTCTCCTGTTCTTCGGCGCGTATTCCGTGGCGAGCAGCACCGCGCCGCCCCATTCGCCGCCGAGGCCGAAGCCCTGCATGAACCGGCAGATCACCAGCAGTACCGGAGCGCCGATGCCGATCATGTCGTAGGTCGGCAACAGTCCGATCGCGACAGTGCCGACACCCATGGTGAGCAGTGAGACGATGAGCATCGTCTTGCGGCCGATGCGGTCGCCGAAGTGACCGAAGACCACCGCGCCCACCGGCCTGGCGACGAAGCCGACCCCGAACGTGGCGAACGCGGCCAGTGTGCCCGCCAGCGGCGAGAACGTCGGGAAGAACAACGTCCCGAACACCAGCGCCGCCGCCGTGCCATAGATGTAGAAGTCGTAGAACTCGATGGCGGTGCCGATGAAGCTGGCCGCGAGGATGCGCCTCCTCGGTACGGCCTGCGTCGACGTGGTGGCGGCGGTGGTCATGGCTACTCCCTTGTGGCCAGGTGCGCGGTCCCGCGACGGAGTCGACGGCCGTCCTCACCGCCGGCCGGGGACGTGCCGGGAGCATCGGCCAGTGTGGGTCACATCACAACCGTCTCGTGTCGAAGGTTCGCGGCATTCCTTTATCGATTTGCCGAAAAGCCCTGTTCGGGAGCGCTTTTCCCAGCCGGGTTCGACGGGATGAGCGCCAGCAACCGCAACCCGATGTGCATCGTGAGCCTCGTGTCGCCGTCAGCGAGATCCAGGCCGGTGAGCTGCTCGATCTGATGCAGCCGGTAGTACAGCGATGTGCGGTGGATGTGCAGCGCCGCGGCGGTCGCGGGGCTGGATCCCGCGTTGTCGAGATAGGCGGTGAGCGTCTCGACCAGCCTGCCGTGCTGGTCGGCGGCGACGAGGTCGCGCAGCGATTTCGGCAGCAGCCACGGGCCGAGCCGGTCGGGGGGAAGCTGTAGCAACGCCGTGTAGGCGCCGAGCTCGTCCCAGAACGCCACACCGCCGGGGGAGCCGATGACCCGTGCGCCCTCGGCGGCCGTCGCGGCCTGTAGCCGGGAATGCCACGCCTCGGAAAGCCCGCCCGCGGCCGCGCCGACCCCGACGACGCACCGCGCGTCGTCGCCGAGCATGAGCAGGACCTGTCTGGTGATGGTGGTGCTCTGCTGGCGAAGGTGCTCCACGCTCATCGGGGAGTGGTCGAGCTGGAGCAGGATCGCCCTGTCGCCGTCGACGGCGAAGGCGGCGCGCGCCGCCTTGCGGACGAGGGGTTCCAGCGCGGTGCGCAACGCCAGCTCGGCGGGCGCGCGCCCACTGCCACCGGCAGCGGCCATGCCGTCGAGAACGTCGACCACACTCACCACCGCCCATGGCGCCGAGCGCGGCCAGCCGTCCTCCTCCAGCCTCCGCTGGGCGGTGATCCTCCGTTCGGGCACGCCGCCGACGAGCCCGAGTACCGCCTCCTCCCTCGCCGTCCTGCCCGCGTCCTCGACGAGGAAGTCGCGGTAGAGCACGGCGGCCATCGACGACGCGGCCGAGGTGATCGCCTCGACCCGCTCCGCCGACAATGATTCCGGTCCGATCACGATGAGGAACCCGAGCAGGAGCCCTTCCCAGCGCACCGGCACACAAAAGCGGGCGAGCATCCGCAAATCGTCGCGCGGAGGGATGATCCCCGGTTCGGCCCAGCGGGTGATGCCCTGCGCGAGCATGTGATCGATGACGGCACCGCCCGCCTCCCGCTGGAGCATCGCGTGCACCCTGACCTCGTCCTCGTCGCCGAAGTGCTTGCTGGCGCACATGAGGTGAGCCGAAGGATCGTTGATCGCGACGGACCGGCCGATCCGCTCGGCGAGCGTGTCGACGATCCGTTGTAGCCCGTTGTCTCCCATGCCGGTCAAGTGCTGGCCGGTGGCCGCACTACCCCCTTCGTGGCTCGTTTCGCGGTGATCCAGACCAGATTCTGGCGGCTGGGGCTCCCGCTGGCAAAGGGGACGACCAGGCGGTTTCTCTTTCCGGAGGAAGCGGCAGGCCGAATACTCGACGGTGCGCGGTGTCGTCGACGAAGGACAAGCGCGAATACTCGGCCGACGCGGACCCACCCTCGTTCGCGTGTACGACCGGGAGGCACCATGACCTGTCAACCGATCACGGACCCGCACTCTGGTCTGAACCTCGATGTCTCGTCGCCGCCCCCGCGCGGGGAGCGGCGATGCTGATCCCCGCGCCGGTCCGGCCGCTGCGGCACCCCGGCCCGATGGCCGATCGCAGAAGGGAATCGGTCGCCGCGCGGTCCCGTACCGTGCACGCCACACTGCCGCCTCATACCCGGCTGCTCGACGCGGTCATCTCCGTCGTCGGCCGCACCGGCTGCGCGAGCGCGCAGATCGAACTGATGGGCGGCACGCTGAGCCGCGTCAGCTACTGCGTTCCCGAAGCCGGTACCGACGGCTCGGCAGCCGTGGCCTACAGCCCGACCCGGCACGCGCGCACTCCCGCGCAACTGCTCGCGGCCTCGGCCACGTTCGGCCGCCGCGAAGGAAAGCCGTTCCTGCACTGTCACGCGAGCTGGCTCGACGCCGACGGCACCCTCGGAGGAGGCCACCTGTGGCAGGACACCACGACCGGCGACGTTCCGGTATACGTGGTCGTGCACACCCTGCCCGGTGTCGAACTGACCAGCGCGACCGACTCCGAGACGCGCATGCCCGCCTTCACCCCGGCACCCGCCGCAGTGCGGCACCCCACTGGCAACGTCGTCATCTCGCGGGTACGGCCAGGGGAGGACCTCAGCGTCGCGGCCGAGGAGATCAGCGCCGAACACGGTTTCCCCGGTGCGACCGTGCGGGCCGGGCTCGGCAGCCTCGTCGGCGCGCGACTGTGCAGAGCGGCGACGGTGTGGCATGTGGACGGACCGGGAACCGAGGTCGTGGCCGTGGCGGGGAAGGTGCGGCCGGGCCATGCCGCTGGCGAGGCCGCGCTGTCGGCGATACTGGTCGACCGGCACGGTGTCGTGCACGCGGGCAGGTTGCTGCGCGGGCACAATCTGGTCGCCGTCACGTTCGAACTGCTGCTCATCCGGGACGACGGGGGAGCAGGCGATGGGTGAGCGGCTCGCCGGAAAGGTCGCGCTCGTTTTCGGCGCCGGTTCCAGCGGCGCCGCGATGAGCAACGGAAGGGCCACGGCGCTGACCTTCGCCCGCGAGGGAGCCAGGGTCGCGGCCATCGACATCGACCGCGACGAGGCCGCCCTGACCGTCGCCCGCATCGAGGCCGAGGGCGGCACCGGCATCGCGGTGCGGGCTGACGTCACCGTCGAGGAGCAGGTGCGGTCCGCCGTGGCCACCGTGGCACGGAAACTGGGAACCCCTTCGGTACTGCACAACAACGTCGGCGTCGCGCGGGTCGGCGACGTGGTGGACCTCGACCTCGCCGACTGGCGGGACTCACTGTCGGTCAACGTCACCGGGATGTTCCTCACCTGCAAACACGTGTTGCCCCACATGATCGCGGCGGGTGCCGGCGCGATCGTCAACGTCTCCTCGATCGCGGCGATCCGCGACACCGGCTACGGCTATCCCGGTTACAGTGCGGCCAAAGCCGCCGTCAACCAATTCACCGTCGCGGTGGCGCTGCGGCACGCCGCCGACGGCGTGCGAGCGAACGTCGTGGCACCAGGGCTGATCGACACGCCACTGGTGACAGGGCAGGTGGTCGCCGGTGCGAGCGACCGGCCCTCGGCGCTGGCGGCACGGGACGCCAGCAGTCCCACCGGAAAGGTCGGCACGCCGTGGGACGTCGCCTCCGCGGCGCTGTTCCTCGCTTCCGACGAATCCGCCTACATCAACGGTGTGTGTCTGCCTGTCGACGGCGGACTGTCCATGCGCTGCGGCTGAGCAGCACGGCAACGGAGGTCACGATGAGCTCGACGCCGAGCGTGATCGGCTGGTCCCACAGCAGGTTCGGCAGGCTGCCACACGAGGGAGTGCAGGACCTGATCGCCGAGGTGTCGGCGGAGGCGGTGACCGACGCCGGGCTGCAACCCGCCGACATCGGCGGCATCTACGTCGGCGTGTTCAACAACGGGTTCTCGAAGCAGAGCTTCGAGGCCGCGCTCGTCGGCGCGGGAAACAAACAGCTCGCCAGGATCCCGGCCGCCAGGGTGGAGAACGCCTGCGCGAGTGGCAGCGCCGCGCTGTTCGCCGCGCTCGACTTCGTCGAGGCGGGAAGGGGAAAGGCGGCGCTGGTGATCGGAGCGGAGAAGATGACGGCGACGGTCCCGCATGTGCTCGACGACGTGCTGCTCGGCGCGACCCACCGGAAGACCGAAGCCGAGGCGGGTAGCTTCGCCGGTGTCTTCGGAGCCTTGGCCGCGCGGTACGCGGACCGGTTCGGCGACCCGAGGGAGGCGCTCGCCGCGATCGCGGCGAAGAACCACCGGCACGGCGTCGCCAATCCCTACGCACACCTGCGCACGGACCTGGGCTTCGAGTTCTGCGCCACCGAATCCGAGCGCAACCCGAGGGTCGCGGGACCGTTGCTGCGCACCGACTGTTCGATGGTGTCCGACGGGGCCGCCGCACTGGTCGTCGCGGCACCCCCGCTCGCGCGGCGGGCCCGCAGGGCCGTCGCCGTCACGGCGAGAGCACAGGCCAACGAACCCCTGCCGGTGAGCGAGCGCCGCGATCCGCTGCGGTGGGACGGCGCGGCCACCGCCTTCCACACCGCGCTCGCCGAGGCGGGCCTGCGCACGACAGAGCTGGACCTGATGGAACTGCACGACTGCTTCACCCTCGCCGAACTGTTGCAGTACGAGGCGTTCGGGCTGGCTTCGCAGGGCAAGGGCGGCGAGGTTCTGGCCGAGGGAACCACCCAGCGCGAGGGCGCGCTTCCGGTGAACGTGTCGGGAGGGCTCAAGGCGAGAGGGCATCCGGTGGGCGCGACGGGCGTGTCCCAGCACATCATGGCCGCGATGCAGCTCACGGGCGAGGCGGGAGAAATGCAGTTGCCCAAGGCGGAAAGGGCCGCCGTGTTCAACATGGGAGGCGTCGCCGTCGCCAACTACGCCACCGTGCTGGAGCGGTCGTGAGGCGCGGCGAGCGGTGAACCTGGCGCGCTCGGTGCGCGTCGCGGGGACCGGCCGTGTGCGAGGGCTACCCCGGCGATCCCGTCACGGACACCGCCACGTTCCGCGACGGGGGATCAGCGTGGTTCCTCGCAAGGTGGTGTAGGACTGGAAGGCCCTCGTACCGGGTCGTACTCGGGCTTTCCGACAACGCGGCGAGGGGACACGCTGGCCCCGCGCAGCGGGCTACGGGTTTGTCGGACACGACCTGGGTTTCCTCGACGAGGCCGGATTACTGTACCTCACCGATCGAGGAGAAACTGTTGCTGCATCCCGGTATTTCCGAAGCGGCGATAGTCGGCGTACCCGATCCGGTGTGGGTGAGGTCGGCGTCGCGGTGTACGTCGCGCGGCGGGGAATCACCGTCGAACCGGGCGAAGTCCAGGACTGGCTCGCCAGCCGCGTGGCGAGATACAAGCAGCCCAAGGAATTCCCGCGCTGGGAAGCGCTGCCCAAGTCCGGCTACGGCAAGCTGGCCAAACGGCTCATCCGCCAGGAACTGGCCGGGCGGGAACCAGCGCCGTAGCCGGTACCGGTTCACCGGAAGCGCGGAAGAGCGAACCGGGGCCGGGCGGCCGGTGTTCGGCACCGAGCCGCCTCGCGACATCCCACGCCAGCGCCTGGTTGCTGGTGACGACGGGCAGCCCGAGCAGCGATTCCAGCTCCTCGATCACCGGCGTGGAGCGCAGCGACGTGCAGCAGATGAGCAGCCCGTCGGTGCCGGGGGAGCACAGTCGGCTCGCGATCTCGACAATCGCCTCCGGCGGGATACGCGTGATGTCGGAGTCCTGGCTGATGCCGAAACCGGTGAGCCCCGTCAGCCGGAATCCCTCCCCGGTCAGCGCCCCAGCGATGGACTCGTTGACTTGCCGGAGGTTCGGGGTGAGCACGGCGGGCCGGGTCACGCCGAGCGCGCGCAACGCGGCGCTGACCGAGCCGACCGGCGTGAGGCAGTGCGCGCCCGGCTTCGCCGCCCCGAGCAACCCGGCCACCTCGTCGTGGCCGATGATCGCCGCACCGGCCGTGCAGCCGTAGATCAGCGCGTCGAGTGGTTGACCCGGCAGGATTGTCTCCGCGGCGGCCGTGACGTCGGCCGCGGTCGCGCGCAGTGATCCGACGGTCAGCGGTTCGACGTTCGCGATCCGCGTCGTGCACATGCCAACGTCCGGTGGCAGCAGCCCGCGCAGGTCGTACTCGATGTAGGCGTCCGTGGCCAGCGCCAGCAACCCGACGGTTCCCGATGGAGCCGGGTCGGTGGGAGCGAAGCCGGTCCAGGCCGTACTGGTGCGGATGGCGACCATGGTGTCCCCTCGTTACCCGGAAACTCCTCAGCGGATGGGCGTGTTCTCGCGCACGGTGGTGCGGTGGATGACCCGCCGGTACCGTGCCGTGTCGAACGAGGTCGCCGCGTGTACGACCCGCCGGTTGTCCCACAGCACGGCATCGCCCCCGCGCCACCGGTGCCGGTAGACGAACTCCGGCCTGCTGGCCAGTTCCGTCACCTCCCTGATCAACCGGCGGCCCTGTACGGCGTCCAGCCCGACGGCGCCGACACTGACCCTCGCACCGAAGTACAGTGCCTTGCGCCCGCTGCGGGGATGGGTCCGTACCAGCGGCCAGCGTTGCGGTTCCTCGTGTTCCCTGCCGAGTTCGGCCTCGCTGATCGTGCCGGTCTTGCCGAGCTGCCTGAGGTAGTCGTTGATGCCGGTGATCGAATGCAGCAGCGTCACCTCGTCGTAGCGCCGCCTTGTGGGTTCGTCGAGCGCCTCGTAGGCGGAGTAGGTGCAGGCGAACAGGGTGTCGCCGCCGTCGGGCGGTACCGAGACGCCGTACATCATGCTGATCCAGGTGGGGACGGGGTACTGCGACTGGTCGGCGTGCCATTCCAGGTCGGGCCACGGCGGTTCGGCCTCCTGGCCGGTGTCCGGAGCGAAGACCACCGCCTTGTCGTCGGGGTTGCCGATCACGAAGATGTTCGCCTCGCCGTCGAGCCGGTCCTCCACTCTGGGCGGCAGATCCAGTTCGCCGAACGCCTCGCAGAAGGCGACCTGCTGCCGCGGCGTGATGTCCTGTCCCCGCATGATGAGCACGCCGAATCGCTCCAGCGCCTCCTCGATGACCGGCACGTCCTCCTCGCCGGGCGGCCGCCGGAGATCGACCCCGGTGACCAGGGCGCCCAGCGGAGCGTCGAGCGGTTCGAGCCCGATCCTGTTTCCGGTGCGAGTATCCACTGTGTTCTCCGTGTTCTCTGTGCCTTCAGGGCGCGATGGGCTGGTGCGGGTAGTTCGGCTCGACGGGAACGACGGTGCGGGTGCCGTAGAAGTCGGGCCGCCTTCCCTCGGCCGCGAACGGCTCGCCCAGCGCGTTGTGCACGCTGTTGAACACGAAGAACAGGTTGGACCGAGGCCGCGGCGTGATGTTGCCGTTGCTGCCGTGCATGCAGTTCGAGTCGAAAACCGTGGCCGATCCGGCGGGCCCGGTCAGCAGCCTGATGTCGTGGTCGTCGGCCAGCCGTGTCAGCGCCTCCTCAGGAGGATCACTCAGCTCCGGCTTGTGGCTGCCGGAGAAATCGGCCGGAATCTCGCCGGTGCACGGTACGAAACTCGTGTGCGAACCGGGCATGATCATCAGGCCGCCGTTGGTGAGCACGTTGGGCGTCAGCGCGATCGAGATACTGCACGCCCTCGGCGCCGGCATTCCGTCCTCGGCGTGCCACACCTCGAAGTCGGAGTGCCAGTAGAAAGGCCCGCCCACGAAACCCGACTTGTAGTTGATGCGGCTCTGGTACACGTACACCTCCGAGCCGAGAATCTGGCGGGCGACGCCGACGATGGACTCCCTGCGCACCAGTTCCGCGACGAAGGCGCTGAGCGTGTGCACCTCGTACACCGACTGCACGTGTCCTGACCGGTGCTCCCGCACCAGCCGGGGATCGTGCTGGAGTGAGGGATCGGCGGCGAGCAGATTCATCTCGCCGAGACACCGGGCTATCTCCTCCTCGGCCAGTACCTGTCCGAGGGACAGGTACCCGTCCCTGTCGTAGACCTGGAGCTCGTCAGGAGAAACCGGTCCGGGAACATCGTGCCCCCACACCGAGGGATCGGTGCGCGGAATTCGCCCACCGGACTCGCCGGTGCGGGTCGGGTACCTGTCGGACGTGTCGTTGAGCGTGGGCTGAGCCATACCTCACCTTCCTTGCCGCCACTGTGTTTCCGGTATTCGCGTGTTGGTTCCTCGGCGCGGCTTCTCACACCGCGTCGGCCACGGCACTCGCCAGAATGTCCAGCCCCGCCTCGAATTCGGTGTCGCTGATCGTCAGCGCCGGAAGCAGCTTGACGACCTGGTCGCGCGGTCCGGAGGTCTCCAGCAGCAGCCGGCGCTCGAAGGCCAGCGCGCACACCTTTTCCGCGACGTCGCCTCCTCGGAACTCCAGTCCGGCGGCGAGGCCCCTGCCTTTGACCGCGACGGCACCGCCGGGACGGGAACCGGCGATCGACCCCAGGCGGGCCGAGAGCCGCCCCGCCAGCCTCGCTGTGTTCCTCGTGAGCGTGTCGTCCAGCCAAAAGGCGCGCAGTGCCTCCGCCGCCGTGACGAAGGCGGGGCTGCTGCCGCGAAACGTGCCGCTGTGCTCGCCCGGCGCCCACACATCGAGTTCGGGGGCGAACAGCAGCAGGCCCATGGGCAAGCCGTAGCCGCTGATCGACTTGGAAAGGCACACGATGTCGGGGACGATCCCGGCCGGCTCGAAACTGAAGAACGGTCCGGTGCGGCCACAGCCCATCTGGATGTCGTCGACGATGAGCAGGACGCCGTACCTGTCACAGATCTCGCGCAGCGCTCGCAGCCACGCGAACGAGGCCGCGTTGAGGCCGCCCTCGCCCTGGACGGTTTCCACGATCGCCGCCGCGGGCCGGTCGAGACCGCTGCCGGAGTCACCGAGAAGCCGTTCGAGGTAACCGAAATCCGGTTCCCCACTCCCCGTGGTGTCCCCGAAGGGGAGCGGAGTCGTGTACCCCAGCGGCAGCCCGGCGCCGGCGCGTTTCGCCGTGTTCCCGGTGACCGCGAGCGCGCCGAGTGTCATCCCGTGGAAACCGTTGGTGAAACTGAGAACCTGGTGCCGTCCGGTGTTCTTGCGGGCGAGTTTCAGCGCGGCCTCCACCGCGTTGGTCCCGCCGGGGCCGGGTAGCGCGATCGTGTAGTCGAGTCCTCTCGGATTCAGCACGATTTCCTTGAGTGCTCGCAAAAAGTCCCGCTTCGCGACGGTGTGCATGTCGAGGGCATGGGTGAGACCGTCACGTTCGAGGTAGCGCAGCAGCGCTCGTTTGAGCACGGGATTGTTGTGCCCGTAGTTCAGCGCACCCGCTCCGCTGAAGAAGTCCAGATAAGGGGTTCCGTCCTCGGCGCGTAGCGTGCTGCCTCGCGCGCTGTCGAACACGACCGGCCAGGCGCGGCTGTAGGCGCGAACCTCGGATTCGATGGCGAAGACGTCCGTGTCGTTCATGGCGGCCGTCACCGCCGCGCCGCCGCGCCGGCGCGTTCGCGCAGGATCGTCTCGACGAGGCTCCAGATCTCCGGCCTTGCCTCCCTGAACGTGACGGCGTCGTCGGCGGGCTGCTCGGTCAGTGTCGCCGTACCCGAGGTCAGCTGGCTCAGCGCGGTCACGACGACATCGGCGCACAGTGTGTTGATCGTGTGGATCAGCTCGGGAAGGGTTGTGCCCGCCGTGAGTTCCAGTTCTCTGGCCAACATGATCGGGCCCCTGTCGACACCGGTGTCGATGAGGTGCGCCGTCGCGCCCTGGGGCAGGCCGTGCACGACCGACCACAGGTAAGGATTGTTGCCGCGGACGGAGGGCAGTAGACCGGGGTGCACATTGACGATCCCGTGCGGCAGCGCGTCGATGACGCGCGCCCGCATGATCCGCGTGTCGCCGAGTACTCCGAGGGAAGGCGCGGCCTCCGCCAGTACGGCCACGGTGTCGGCGTCGTTGTGGTTGCCCACCGTCTCGTACCGGATGTCGAGCGTCTTGCACACGGTCTCCAGCGGGGTCGGCGGCGTGAAAGCGGCGACCTGGCCGAGCTGGCGGAACTGAGCGGCGAGCAGCCCCGCCGCGAGCGGGGAGTCCTCGTCGATGACAAGGCTGGGCACGAACCCCGCTCCGATCAGGCGATGCAGCATCAATTCGCCACGAGGGTGCCCCTTGAGGTTGAAATAGGCGAAACGCAGATCGCCGGGCCGGTCGGCTCCAGGGATGCGAAAGGGGCGGGCGACCGGTGACTCGGAAAGCCGCTGATTCACTGCCGGTACTCCTGTTCGCCGTGATCCGTTGCTGGTGTCACCATGGTGTGGACCAGGACGGGGAAGACGCAAGAAGATATTCGACAATTTGACATAGTTGACCGAGATTTGTTGGAAACTTGACAACGCTTCACTTGACTCGTCGATGCCTATCGGAAGAATGAATGGAGTAAGGCGCTTCATTCATCGTGAATGATGGGAAGAACTCGTGTTGAGTGCGATACAGGTGCGAGATCCGCTACGCCGCGTGCCGGAGAAGCGGATCGTGCCCGCTCCGGTGGCGGTCGTGGCCACGACACCGTCCGACGCGCACACCTGGAACCTGGTCTATCTCCAGTTGTTGTTGGAAGAGCAGGGGTTCGTGGTGCACAACCTCGGCCCGTGCGTTCCGTTCCGCGAGGTCGTCGGCGAATGCGTGGCCACGGCGCCCGACCTGCTCGTGCTGAGCAGCGTCAACGGTCACGGCGCCATCGAGATCCCCGCGTGCGCGGCCGCCGTCAGGGCGCGGCCAGAGGTTGCCGGAATGCGCATCGTCGTCGGCGGAAAGCTCACCACTGAAGGATTTCTCGAAAACCGGAAAAATCGAGAGATGCTGTCCAGCGGTGTAGACGCCGTGTTTTCTCCCGAGCAACCAGTCGGTGATTTCATCGATTACCTGAAACAGTTTTCCGGCGTTGCTGAAAGGTTGCCGACTACTCGGCGGGGGAGCGGTATCAGGTGAATTCGCCGCCCGAGCGAAGTCCTGTTCCGGTGGAAAGGGACGGCCTCGTCGTTCAATGCAGGATGGGTTTCTCCGACATCGACCTGATGCGGCGGGGGCTGCGCGCGGTGCGCGACAGCGGACTTCCCACGGTCGGCACGATCACGCTGGACAGCTTCACCCGCACCAATCAGCACGCGAGGGCACGGTCGGCGCTGGCAGAGGGCAGGACCCTCAACGGGTACCCGATCGTCGCGCACGGCGCGCGACGGACCCGTGAGCTGCTCGCCGATGTCGCCGGTCCCGGGTTCGGAATCCAGATGCGGCACGGCTCCGCGCGGCCCTTCGAGATCTTCGAGGTGATGCTCGACGCGGGAATCACGGTCACCGAGGGAGGCCCGGTGTCCTACTGCCTGCCCTACAGCAGGGTTCCGCTGGACGTCGCGACCGAGGAGTGGGAGCGCTCGTGCGCGCTGCTCGGCGCGTACCAGGGACACGTCGAGACGTTCGGTGGCTGTCTGCTCGGGCAGCTCTGCCCTCCCGACCTGCTCGTCGCGATCAGTGTGCTCGAAGCCTTGTTCTTTCAGCACAATGGGATCAGGGACGTGTCGCTGAGCTATGCCCAGCAGGTCCACTTCGGACAGGACCTCGAAGCGCTGCTGGCTTTGCGGGAGCTCGCGTCGAGCTACCTCGCCGCCGACGTCGGCTGGCACGTCGTCGTCTACACCTACATGGGCGTGTACCCCGCGAGCAGGCGCGGCGCGCTCGGTTTGCTCGCCGAAAGCGCGCGGCTGGCTGCCGCGGCGGGCTGCGAGCGGGTGATCGTCAAGACGGTCGCCGAGGCGACGCGCATTCCGACGATCGAGGAGAACGTCGCCGCGCTGCGCCACGCGCACGACGCGGCTCTCGCCCAGCGGGACAGGCCCCCCGCACCCGCTGGCACCGGGATCGAGGAAAGGGCGCGGGCCCTGATCGACACCGTGCTCGGTCTTGCCGACACGGTCGGCGGCGCGCTGGTCCGCGCGTTCCGCGGGGGCGTGCTCGACGTGCCCTATTGCCTGCACCCTGACAACGCGAACGTCGCGAGATCCGGCATCGACGAGCGGGGACGGCTGATCTGGGCCGACCCCGGTGCGATGCCCATCAGCCACCTCGTCCCCCGCGCCCGCGCTCAGCGCGTCACCTCAGCCGAGTTGCTGCGGATGCTCGCCCATGTACGGCGAAGGTTCGACACCGATGCCCCTGCTACTGCCGAAGGTGTGTGAGGAATGGCCAGTGATCGTCCCCAGCACGCGAGCGACGCGCCCCGCGTCGCCGTCGTCGGCGCGACCGGTGCCGTTGGTATGTCCCTGCTCCAGCTCGTCGAGGAACGCGGCTTCGACTACGCGTCCTTCGAACTGGTGGCCTCGCCGCGCTCGGCAGGCAGGACCGTCGAGTTCGGCGGCGCCGAACTCGTGGTGCGCGAGATCGACGACGTCGATTTTGGCTCCGTCGACGTGGCTTTCTTCTCCGCGGGCACGGCACTGAGCCGGATCTGGGCACCCCGTGCCTCGGCCGAGGGCGCGCTGGTGATCGACAACACCGCGGCGTTCCGGATGGACCCTGACACACCGCTTGTCGTTCCACAGGTGAACGCCTCGGTACTGGACCGGCGGCCGGCCAGCGGGATCGTCGCCAATCCGAACTGCTCCACCATCCCGCTGGTCAGGGTGCTGCGACCGGTACTACGCGAGTGGGGAGCCGAGCAGGTCGTCGTTAGCACCTACCAGGCGGCCTCGGGCGGTGGCTACTCCGGAATCGGGGAGTTGCGCGAGGACGCCCGATCGCAGCTCGCGGGCCCGCCGTATTCGGTACCGGTCAAGGAGTTCCCGCCGGGGCTGGCCTTCAACGTGATCCCGTTCATCGACACGGTCCTCGACGACGGAGGCACCGTGGAGGAACGCAAGATGGCCCAGGAATCGGCGAAGATCCTCGCCTCACCGGAACTCGATGTCACGGCCACCTGTGTCCGGGTTCCCGTCGTCAACGGGCACAGCGAAGCGGTGTGGATCCGCACCCGGCGGCCTGCCGAACGCGAGGCGGTGATCGCGGAACTGGCCGCCCAGCCGGACGTCGTCGTGCACGAATCGACCGACCCGGTCAGCACGCCGACGCCGAGACACAACGGCGATCCGGACCGCGTCCACGTCGGCAGGATCAGGGTTTCCGAGGACGGATGCGGCGTCTGGTTGTGGCTCGTGGCCGACAACCTCCGGATCGGTGCCGCGCTCAACGCCATCCAGATCGCCGAACTGCTCCGCGAGAAAGGCAAGCTGTGAACCCAGGAAGCGCGGTCAGCGTGCTGAAGTTCGGCGGCTCGACGTTCGCGACGCCGTCGCGCTACCGCGAGGTCGCCGCGATGATCCGGCGCAGGGCGGCCGAATCAGGCGAAGGTCAGGTCGTCGTCGTCAGCGCGATGCCGGGTGACACCGAGCGGCTCAGGCAACGGGTGCACGCCGCGTGCGCGGTCCCAGGGCAAAACGCGCTGGTGAGCCTGTTGCCCATGGCCGACACGATGAGCGCCCTGCTGCTGGCGGCCGCGCTCGACGCCGAGGGGCGGGTGGCCGAGGTGCTGACCGGTCAGGCGACCGGATTCACGACAAGAGGATCCCCGCTGTGGGCAACGCTCAGCGGCATCGACCCGGCACCACTGCGGGATGCGTTGCGTCGCGGCAGCTGTGTCGTCCTACCCGGCGGGCAGGCCGGCGACGAGAGCGGACGCCCCACGTGGCTGGGCAAGAACAGCTCGGATCTGTCAGCCGTGGCCGCCGCCGTCGCGACTGGCGCCGCCCACTGCGAGATCTTCTCCGACGTCGACGGTGTGTACAGCTGCGACCCCAGGGTGGTGGAGGAAAGCCGGTTGCTCGGCGAGGTCGCCTACCCGCTGGCTCAGCGGCTCACCCGCTACGGCGCGAAGGTACTGCACCCCGAGGCGGTGCGCCTCGCCGCGCGCCATGGTCTTCGGATCGTCTGCGCGGCCAACACCCCGCCCTACCGGCGAGGGTCGGTGATCGGGGGCATCGACTCCGCCGAGGAGCCCGGCGCGGTCGTGCTCAACCGGCTGTCACGTGCTTTCACCAGCCCGAGCGTCTCCTCGGCCGAGGAGACCGCGGCGCAACTCGCGGCGGAGGGAATCAACGCGCTGGCCGCACATACCAGGAAAGGACCGGTCGTGCTGGTGATCGGCGGCTACGTCGATCTCGGCGAGGTGTGCGAGCGCCGCGGGGTCGCGCTGGGCGGCCCGGCGGGAATACCGGTTGTCGGGATCGAGGGCGAGCGGGTCGAGGTCCACCTCGCCGACGACGAGGCGGCCGGTGTCGCGCTGGCGCGCTCGCTTCACGGGCGCCTGTTGCCCTCGCTCGCGCCCTCGTGACCCTGGCGGTAACCGGAGCAACGAAAGGATGACGCGTCATGTATGTCACGAGTCTCGCGGACACGATCGGAACGGCCGGTGACGTGCACGGGCCCGGCTGGCGCAGCATCCGGCTGCTGCTCGCGGGGGCAGGGCTCGGTTACTCGTTCCACGACTCGACCATCTACGCGGGTACCGAACTGCTGATCCAGTACGCGCATCACAGCGAATCGGTATTCTGCGTCGAGGGCCAGGGTGTGGTGGTCGATCTCGGCAGCGGCCGGTCCCACGATGTCTCACCGGGAACGATGTACGTCCTTGACGGCCACGACCGGCACCTGCTGCGAGCGGTCACCGACCTGCGCATCATCTGCGTGTTCACCCCGGCACTCGTCGGCGCGGAGTCACACGACGAGAACGGCGCCTACCCCGCCGCCGGATGACCAGGCCCGGCGCTGTCTCGTGGTGGCAGGATGGAAACCATGACGACCAGCACCGCCGGAGACTCACCCCGGTGGGCCGCCGACTTCTGGCTCGACCCGGCCTGCCCGCTCACCCGCGTCACGGCACGATGGCTCGTGACGGTCGCGGACGAGATCCCGCTCGACATTCGCTGGCGGGTGATGAGCCTGTCGATTCTCAACGAGGGCAAGGACGTCGACCCCGAGGGCGACGAGGACGGGTTCCTGTGGATTCCGGCCCGCATCGCCGCCGCCGTGCAGACCGGGCACGGCCACGCCGCGCTCGGCGAGTTCCACACCGCGTTGTGGACCGATCCCGACGGGACCGACCGGGAATGGTTCGGCGACATCGCCGACGCCCTTCGCCGCTGCGACCTCCCGGAAAGCCTTGTGGAGTCCGGTTTCTCCACCGGATACGACGCCGAACTGCGGGCCTCCCACGAGGAGGGCGTCAGCCGGATTCAAGCCGAGGTGGGCACGCCCATCCTGTCGATCACGACGCCGGAAGGGGCTCGGCACACCGCCTTCGGTCCCGTCATCACGGCAGTACCGGACGGGACCGGTGCGCTCGACCTGTGGCACGCGACGCTCAGGCTCGCCGCGCTGCCGGAATTTCGCGAGCTCAAGATCGGCCGCTGAGAGTCCGTTGTGGACATACCGTCACCGCCGGGCGCGCTTCTCGTCGTCCAGCCAGGTGTCGAATGAGGTCGGCGCGATCTCCGCGCCGGGCGCGGGAAGAAGTACGTCCCCGGCCATCGTGACGTCGAAGATTCCGGTGTGCCAGGTCGGCACCAGTGTGATGGACCGGCCGCGCGCCGCGTAGGTGCGCCGTGCCATGTCCACCAGGTCCTGTGTACCGGGACCCGCGACGTCGGCATGCCGTCCCTGGGGCGCGCCGGTGGCGACCCTGGCCAGAATTGCGGCGACGTCGACTGGAGCGATCGGCTGCACCAGCAATGGCGCGATCCGCGCGACGCCATCGGCCTCGGTCCACGACGCGACCATCGCCGCGAAGTCGTGGAACTGGGTCGCGGGAACGATCGTGCAGGGAACGCCGCCCGAGGCGACCTCGGCCTCCTGAGCGCGTTTGCCCGCGTAGTGCGCGTTCCCGCCGACGTTGCCGACACCGGCGATCGACAGCACCACGTGGTGCCTTACCCCGGCTTCGCGTTCCGCGGCAAGCAGGTTCCGTGTCGTCGTGGTGAAGAACCCGACGGTTTCGGCCTCGTCGGTCGCGGTGCTGTTGGTCGTGTCGATCACCGCCTCCGCGCCGTCGAGCGCGGAGCGGAGGCCTGTTCCCTCACGCACGTCGATGCCATGACTTCTGCTGACCGGCACGACGTCGTGTCCCGCCGCGACGAGGGCTTCGGTGGTGAGCGCTCCGATCCGTCCGGTGGCTCCGATGACCGCGACTCGCATGACAGCTCCTCTGCTCCCGCGCTATTGCCGACTTAACGGATCCACAATAGCAGCTATATGCTGAGGGTATGAAGCTGCCCGAGAGCACCGAATGGGCCCTGCACTGCACCACCGCGCTCGCGCAACTCGGCGGCGAGCCCGTCAGCACGAGCCAGCTCGCCGAACACTTCGGTCTTCCGGTGCCCTATCTGGCCAAGCAGCTCGCTCACCTGGTCAAGGCAGGGGTGCTCTCGGGAACGACGGGACCCCGGGGCGGTTTCCGGCTCGCGCTGCCCGCCACGCGGATCACCGTCCTCGACATCGTCGAGGCCATCGACGGGCGCGGCGATCCCTATCAGTGCAGGGAGATCCGGCAGCAGGGACGCGGAGCGGTACCCGCGGCCGACTGCCTGGAACCCTGCGTGCTGGCCACGACGATGCGCGCGGCGCACGAGGCATGGCGGGCGAGTCTGGCGGCGGTCACCGTCGCGGAACTCGTCGGCACGCTTCCACCGGAGATTCCCCAGCGAACCCGCCGGTTGCTGTCGCGCGGCGGCGGGGAATGACAGGCGAGGCGGGGGTGGCCACATCGGTGGCCACCCCCGCCTTCGCTGTCGGTGCGGTTAGTTTTCCAGCACTTCCGGATTCGCCTCGGCTGCCGCGGTGCGGGTGTCCGTGCCGCTGCTGCCGATGCTGGGACCCCGTGGTGGGATGGTGTCGTAGACGGCGGGATCGAGGTGATCCACCTGACCGCTGGCGAGCGAGGACAGCATCCCTTCCAATCCGATGTAGACGGTCCTGGTCAGCTGGGCGCGGTACTTCTGGCCCAGCGTCTGGGTCTGGCCGCGTACCTCGAACAGCACCGCGCCGCTGCCGTTGAGCGCGAAGGAACCGAGGCCGGTTCCCGGCAGGTTGGTGTCCTGGGGATACAGGGTGATGTTGCCGAACAGCGGGTTGCCGTTGGCCCTTCCCTGCAACGCGTTGTAGATCGCGACGTTGAGCCGCTTGGAGTAGTCGAGGTCGTAGTCCTCGGCGTACTGCTCGTATCCCGGCATCGTGGCCGGGTCGTCGACGAACTTGCCGGAGATGGACATGGTCACGAACCGGCTCGGGTCGTCCGGCATCACATAGCAGGCGCCCTGGTGGTGCAGGTCGACGTAGGTGTCGACCTTGCCGAACTCGGCGACCAGTCCCTTGTACACGTCGCGGACCGTGCGCGATTCCGGCGTGATGTACCAGCCGGTGTCCGCGGAGGAACCGGGGAAGTCCTCGGCCTTGGGCTCATAGGACAGATCGGGGTTGTAGTCCCTGTTGACGTCGAATCCGGGTAGTTGCGAGTAATCGTCGCCCTGCCGGGGTTCGGTGTAGTAGTTCCACGCCGGTTCGCTTCCGCGTAGCTGCGGGAACCTGGCGGTCACCTCGTCCCACGTCATGTCGTTGCCACGCCGGTCGAGTTCGGCGCCGTCGGGGTTCATCTTCGGGACGGCCACGATCGTCAGCTCGGAGCGCCACCGCTTCGCCTTCGCGGTGTCACTGGTTCCGACCCAGTCGAGCAGCTGGAGGATCGCGTCGGTGCCGGTCTTCTCGTTGCCGTGGATCTCGCTGGTGATCAGCACGGCCTTGGGGCCGGTCCCGACGCGGGCCGACCAGACTTCCTTACCCCTGTTGCTTCTGCCTACCTCGGTCACGTCGACGGCGCCGTCGCTGACCCGCTCGATGCGGGCGAGTTCGACGCCGAGTTCGCGGTGGTCGGTGAACTCGTGAACGGGCAGGTCCCGTGGCTCGTCACTGCATTGCTCCGTGGCGGGGGCCGCTTGCGGGGCGGGCTGAGCCACGGCCGGGGTGGTCGCGGCCACCAGTGCGAGCACGCTCGCCCCGGTGACGACGGCCAGCCACGAACGTCGTGGTGCGGGCACGGCAACTCCTCGGACTCTGCGAAGAACCCGTGCCGTGGCACGGGTTTCTGGCTGTGGTGTCGAGGTGGCGCCACCGTGATCGTTAGTTATAGCGGCTAACTAGTTCGGTGAAAAGTCCCCAGCGCCGAATCCGGCCGAATTCCACGTGCCCGGCCCACAACGTCCGGCGTTGCGCGCGGAACCGGAACGCCTCACCGTGCCCACAGGATCTGCTCCGCGGCGGTGAGCCGGTTTCCCCAGCGCTGCGGGGTCAGTACCCGGCACAGCAGGCGCCGTGCGGCGATCAGCGCGCTCATCAGCACTCTGGGGTCGGGCTGGGCGAGCCCCTCCTGGATCGTGTCGAGCACGTCGGGGGAGACGGCGCGCAATGCCGGCGCGGCGGCCGTGAGCGCGCTGCGGAGCCTGCCCAGCTCTTCGACGACGTCCGTGGAGCCCATGACGGCGCACATCGTGCCCGCGAGCTGATCGTAGAGCTCGCGTAGCGCGGGGGTGTTCTCCGCGTCGCCGGCCGTACCGCGGCGGATGGCCTGATCCCCGGCTTCGGCGACACCGGACAACATGGCCTCCCTGGTTGACGCGGAACTGATCGGCACCCAGCTTGTCTAACGGTTGCCAGGCGCGGTTCACACCGCAAATTGCAAACTACCACCTGATTGTGTGACCACGAGAACCCCGACGTCCAGGCCATGTTCGCATTGGAATCGGGTTCATGTCTTGCAAATTGCTGATTGGCTGACGGGCGGTGGCGGGTTCACCGCCGCGCCCAGTGCACGGATCGCGCTGGCCCGAAACGCCGTGACCGAGGGCGCGCCGGGCACCAGCGACAACGCGCCGTGGTACATCCCCGGCACGACCTCCAGCAGGCAGTCCACCCCGGCCTCACCGAGCCGGTGGGCGTAGTCGACGTCTTCGTCGTGGAAGAGATCGAGATCGCCGACCCCGATCCACGCCGGTGCGAGACCGCCGAGATCCGCGCGCCTCGCGGGAACCGCGTAGGGGCGGGTCTCCCCAGCCGAAAGCGGGTGGCCGAGGTAGGAGCTCCAGCCGAACCGGTTGGCCGAGGGGGACCAGACCAAGGTGGGCTCACGCGCGGCGTCGAGCGCGGTCCGGTCGTCGAGCATCGGATAGACCAGCAACTGGAAGCACGGCGAAAGATCGCCCTCGTCGTGTGCTCGCTGGGCAAGCGCCGCGGCGAGGCCGCCACCCGCGCTTTCACCTCCGACGGCGACCCGCTCCGGGTCGATACCCAGCTCGCCCGCGTGGCGGCGCGACCACCGGAGCACGGTGACGGCGTCGTCGAGCCCTTCGGGGAAGGGGTGTTCGGGAGCGAGGCGGTAGTCGACGCTCACGACGAGGATTCCCAGTTCCGCCGCGAACCGGCCGCACAGCGTGTGGTCGCTGACCGGAGATCCCATGACGTAGCCCCCGCCGTGCAACCAGAGCAGCGCGCCGGAGGGGCGAGTCCGGTCGGCCGGTTCGTAGACGTGGATACCTGTGCCGCTTTCCGCGCCGTCGCCGGTGTCTCGCCGGGACACGCTCACCCCGGGAACCAGCGGCGTCGCCGGTGCCGGAGCCAGCCGCAGCAGTCGCAGCAGGGTGCGTGACCTCAGTTCGAAGGGTAGCCACAACAACGCGGGGCCTCGCAGGTCCGGTGCCACGGCGGCGAGGCGTTGTCGCGTGCGAGGGATCCGCCCGCCGATGACCGCCGTCGCCGCCGCAAGACCCAGTAACGTTGCCGCTTTCCGCTTCATCAGGTGAGTCTCGCACCCAAGTCGCCGAGATCCCCGCTCCCGGAAGGAGCGGAGCGGGAACGCCGTCAGAGTGGGCGGGCGTCGGCCGCCCTGACCCACTGGCCGTCCGAGCGCTGATAGAACTGACCCTGCTGCGGGCTGCTCCAGCTCATCGACACGCAGAATTCGCCACCGAAGCGACCGCCGGTCTCGACCATGCGCCCGTTCGGCACCGGGCCCTCGTAGCGAAAGAGCGGCACCAGCGACGAGGTGGTCACGTGGGGCGATTCCCACGGCTGGCACACCACCGGCGCGGCAGCGGGTTGGGTGGCGCGCGAGGATTCGGCCTTCGCCGATCCCGCACCCAGCGAACCGAGATACACCGCCGCGAACGCCACGATCGCGATTTTCGCCAAGTTATTGAAAAACACGCTTACCCGCTTCCGGTTCCGGGGTCCCCACAGTGTTTCCCCACGGTGAGCCCACCGTCGCGCGCGCGGGTGGCAACGCGGTGTCATCCCGGTGACAGCGGCTCGGCGATCCACAGTGGACGCGACGCGGATCAGCCTTGGTCCGGCCACGCCCCGGTGCGCGGGAACCGGCTGAGCGCGGCGGCCGGGGTTGCCAGGTCCCAGCCTTTCGCCATCGTCCACGCGTCGTCGTAGTAGGTGCCGGTGTAGGCATCGGCGGCGTCGGCGGCGACCATCACGACGGAGCCACGCGTCCCGTACTGCCGCATCCTGTGCAGCAGATGGCAGGAACCCCAGAACGCGGCCCCCGTCGAGGGGCCGGCGCGCAGCCCCGCCGTCGCCGCGAGGTGGCGCATGGCTGCGACACTCGCCGCGTCGGGAACCGGGATCACCAGATCGACCACGGCGGGATCGAAAGCCGGTTCCATGCGAGGGCGCCCGATTCCCTCGATTCTGGTCGGCATTCCGGTGGCGTAGTCGGCGCAGCCGGTGGCCCAGCCTGGAAAGTAGGCCGAGTGTTCCGGATCGACCACGGCCACCTTGGTCGGGTAGCCGTGCCGCCGCAGATACCCGCCGACCGCCCGGGAACAGGCGCCGCTGCCGACGCCGACGACGATCCACTCCGGCGGAGTCCCCTCCGGCAGGCCGGCGAGAATCGCGGGGGCGAGGCCGTGATCGCGATCGGCGAGCCGTGCGTCGACGCTGTCGGCGATGGTGCCGAGATGATCGAGATAGTGCCCGCCGGTCTCGCTCGCGAGTTCCGCGGCGCGTTCGTAGACGGCGAGCGGAGGGTCGACCCGGTGCGGAGTGCCGCCGTACTTCTCGATCCTCGCCAGTTTGGCGGCGCCGGTCGTGTGCGGGACGACCGCGGTGAATGGCAGCCCGAGCAGCAGGGCGAAGTAGGCCGACGCGACGGCCATGTTGCCGCTGCTCGCCTCGATGAGCCGGGTCGTGGCGCCGACTTTTCCCGCCTCGATGGCGTCGGCGATGAGGTCGCGGGCGAAGGGATGCTTGAGGCTTCCGGTCGGCTGCGTGGTCTCGTCCTTGACGTAGAGCGAGACCGGCCAGTCGAGGGGGAGCGGGTAGCGGCGCAGCGGGGTGGGGTGCCGCGCGATCCGCTCGGCGCTCAGTGCCGCCAACGCCCGCTCGCGCCAGGAATCACTCACGCCGGATTCAGTCGCTGCCTGACGGAGCTGACGAGAACGCCATGGCCGCCGGGCTCCCGGTGCAGCTTGCCGCGGTTGACCAGATCGTGAACGCCCTGCCGGGTGATGCCGAGCATGGCGGCCGCGACGGTCAGCGGGACGGCCGTCGCCGTGGGATGCCCGAAGCGGCGCGCGACGAGCCTGCCGAACGGGGAGGCCCACCAGGCCGCGGGCGGATCGAAGTCCGTGCCGTGCAGGTAGAGCGCCGAGACGATTCTCGACATCGTGTCCTCGGCGAGTCGTTCGTCCGCGCCGGTCACCTGCGCCGCCCACATCTCAGCGTCGGCCGACAGCCGGTTTCGCAGCGCGGTGACCTCCGCTGACGGGCCTTCGCGGCCGAGCAACGTGTCGAGCGGGTCGAGCAACGCCGTCGCCGCGTCCTCGGTCAGCTGTCTCGCGATCGCGGTGTGCGTCGCCGTCGACGTGCCGGGTTCGGGCAGGGCGCGTGTGTTCACCGGTATCCGCCTCTCGTGCCGGGTCACCGGCGAGCCTAGCAGGCTACTTGACAGGATGTGTCAAGTAGCCTGCCGGTCTCTCCGCGAACGGGTCAGGCCACGAGTGCCTTTTCCGGTTCCTTCGTGACCGAGGGCTTGCGTACCAGTAGCGAGATGAGCACGGCGATCGTGCCGATGCCACCCGCGACGAGGAACGCGGCCCGCAGACCGCCGGCGTCGGGAGCACCCGCTCCCGGCGCGCTGCCGAGCGCGGCGACCGACACGAACACCGCCGTGCCGATGGCACCGGCCACCTGTTGCAGGGTCGCGAGGATGGCGCTGCCGTGGGAGTAGAGCTGATCGGGCAGCGAGCCCAGCGCCTCGGTCATCAGCGGCGTCATCATCAGGCCGAGTCCCGCCATCAGCAGGATGTGGATCGCGATGGCGGCCGCCAGCGGTGAGCCGGGGCCCAGCAGGGTGAACAGCCACAGCGCCGTCGCCATCGCGATCGCGCCGGGAACGACGAGCGGGCGTGCCCCATAGCGGTCGAACAGCGAACCGACAGGGCGGCCGAGCAGTCCGAGAATCAGACCTCCCGGCAGCACGGCGAGCCCGCTGACGAACGTGCCGGTGTCGAGCACGGTTTGCAGGTACAGCGGCAGCATGATCGACGCGACACCCAGCAGGCACATGAACAGCAGCGCCGTCAGGCTCAATGCCACCGTGAAGCTGCGGTGCGTGAACGGCCGCAGGTCCAGCAGGGCCCTGTCGCCGCGTTGCAGGCGAAGCTGCCGCCAGACGAAGACGGCGAGCGCGGCAGCGCCGCCCACGATGGGAGCCCATGGCGGGACGAGGTGCTCACCGCCGCCTCCCTCGCCGATCGAGGCGAGGCCGTAGAGCAGCCCGCCGAATCCGAGGGCCGAGAGCAGCACCGAGACCACGTCGAGCGGTACCGACCTGGTCTTGCTGTCCAGCCGCAGCCAGGTCGCGCCGATGAACAGGGCGGCGATGGCGAGCGGGAGCACGATCCAGAACATCCACCGCCAGCCCAGTCCCGACAGCACGGCGCCGCCGATGGTGGGGCCGAGCGCGGGCGCGACCGCGATGACGATGGTGATCGTGCCCATCGTGGCGCCGCGCCGCTCCTGCGGCACGAGCCGCATCACCGTGGTCATCAGCAGCGGCAGCATCACCGCGGTGCCGCAGGCCTGGATGACGCGCCCCACCAGGAGTACCGCGAATCCGGGGGCGATGGCGCTCACGAACGTGCCGACGCTGAACAGGGTGAGCGAGACGATGAAGACCTGCCGGGGGGTGAAGCGTTCGAGCAGGAATCCGGTCGTCGGGATGACCACGGCCATCGTCAGCAGGAACCCACTGGTCAGCCACTGCACGGTGGTGGTGGAGACACCCAGGTCGACGGTCAGGTCGCGCAGGGCGACGCTGAGGATCGTCTCGTTCAGAATCATGACGAAGGCCGAGGCCACCAGCACGCCGATGAGCATGCCCGCTCGCGCGGGCGCGGGTCTGGGGTCGGAGGCCGCGGGCGTCGCGCTCGCGGTGTCGATCATGGAAAACTACCTCACAGGGGCGGAATCGGAGTGCGGGCCGGGCTCGGCAAGGCCGCCTCCGGCATCGCGCGCTGGCGCTGCCTGCTGATGTGTTGGCACCAGAAGTGGAAGGCCGATCCTTGCCGACGTGTGTCGGCGCCGACTGCGGTGGCGGCGGGATGGCCACAATGCAGCCACCTTGATCAGTGTAGTCGGGGGAACCGACAGTTTCTCGCGATTATTCGCGGCGCCGGGTGCTTCGAAGCGCGGAAACGCCAGGCCCGATGGCCGTGTCCTCGCCGAGTCCGGTGTGGACGGACCGGCGCGCGCGGAGGTCAGCCGGTGACCGGTGCCAGCCACAGCCCGACGAGCGCGTCGGTGAGCCCGTTCGCCGCTTCCGCCCAGCTGTTCCTCGGCGTCGCGGTGCCCTCGGCCAGGGCGCGCTCCCGCTCGGCGATCCCGTGCACCATGAGCTGGCGTGCCATGTCCCGCCGTTCGAGCTGAACCCGGGGCGGCAGCCCGGAAACGCACGCGTCGAGTTCGGTCACCGCGCGCATCGTCGAGGGGGAGTTGAACGATTCCTCCCGCAGGATCCGCCGGTGGGCGGGGTCGGTCGCCACCTGGGCGCCGAACCGGCCGAACCAGGTCGGGGTGCCGAGTCCGGCGAGGTGCGTTGCCGGGGGTACGACGAGGCAGGCGATCCAGTCCCGCGCGTCGGTGGAGCCGGCCGCATCGGCGACCATGGCCTCGCGCACGACGTCGATCCGTTCGTCGTGCTTGCGCAGGATCGCGCGGATCAGGTCGGCCTTGGTGGCGAAGTGGTAGCTGACCGCGGTCGTATTGCCCTGGCCCGCGGCAGCCCCGATCTGGCGGTTGGACACGGAGTTGACTCCGTGCTCGGCGAACAGCCGCTCGGCGGTGGCCACGATGAGGTCTCTGGTGGCGTGTGCCCTTCCCGTCTGTTCCTTTTCCGGTGTTTTGTGGGGCGTGGCCGCCATGGCTGTCACCGCCTCCCGTCCCTCGTCCGCTCGGTACCGCATCATCCTCGAACATCCTCACGGTTTCGGATGTCCGGTTCTCCTGGTGTTTCTCCGCACATCCTGCCCGGTTCGGCGCCCCGGCCTTTCCGGAGGCCAACCTCGTCCTGCTATGTTAAGTCAATCAGTTGACTTAATGTATCGGCTCTGGCGAAAGAAACAGGAGTCCCCCTTCATGACCCATGCCGTCGACGGCGTGCCGGAGCCGCCCAAGGTGCGGCCGGGCGCCGTGGTGGCGGTGCTGGCCTCAGGCGGCATCGTCGTCTCGCTCATGCAGACACTGGTCATCCCGCTGGTACCCAAACTGCCCTCGCTGCTGGGAGCGACACCGGCCGACACCTCGTGGGCAATCACCGCGACGCTGCTCGCCGCCGCGGTGGCCACCCCGACCGTCGGCAGGCTCGGCGACATGTACGGCAAGCGGCGCATGCTGCTGTTCAGCCTTCTGATGCTGATCGCGGGATCGGTGCTGTGCGCGATGTCGGACACCCTCGCTCCCATGGTGGCGGGCAGGACGTTGCAGGGCCTCGCCGCCGGAGTCATCCCGCTCGGCATCAGCATCATGAGGGACGAACTGCCGCCCGAACGACTCGGTGGGGCGACCGCGCTGATGAGCGCGTCCCTCGGCGTCGGAGGAGCGCTCGGCCTTCCCGCCGCGGCGTTCATCGCCGAGAAAGCCGACTGGCACATGCTGTTCTGGGGATCGGCGGGGCTGGGCGCCATCGCGGCCGCTCTCGTGCTCGGTGTCGTTCCCGAGTCGAAGGTGCGCACCGGCGGCAGGTTCGACTTCCCGGGAGCGCTGGGCCTTTCGATCGCGCTGTTGTGCTTGTTGCTCGCCATTTCCAAAGGCGCGGACTGGGGCTGGGGAAGCGAGCTGACACTCGGACTGCTGGGCGGCGCCGTCGTCGTGCTGCTCGTCTGGGGATGGTGGGAGCTGCGGACCCGGCAGCCGCTCGTGGATCTGCGCACCACCGCGCGCAGGCAGGTGCTGCTGACCAACATCGCCTCCATCGTCTTCGGCTTCGCGATGTTCGCGATGTCGCTGGTGCTGCCACAGTTGTTGCAGGCGCCCGAGGCGACCGGATACGGCATGGGGCAGACGATCCTCGCCGCGGGACTGGTCATGGCACCCAACGGCCTCGTCATGATGGCCATGGCGCCGGTCTCGGCGAGGATCTCGCGCACCATGGGCCCGAAGGTCACGCTGATGACCGGCGCCGTCGTGGTCGCGGCAGGCTACGCGCTGACCCTCGTGCTGATGTCGGAGATCTGGCAGCTCGTGATCGCCTCCAGCATCATCGGCGCCGGGATCGGCCTTGCCTACGGCGCCATGCCCGCGCTGGTGATGGGAGCCGTTCCGGTGTCGGAGACCGCGGCGGCCAACAGTCTCAACACACTCATGCGCTCGATCGGCACGTCGGTGTCGAGCGCGGTCGCCGGGGTCATCCTCGCCAGCATGACCATGACGGTCGGCGGAACCGCCGTGCCCTCGCGGGACGGTTTCCAGGTCGTGCTCGTGATCGCGGCCGTTGCTTCGCTCGCCGCGCTCGTCGTCGCGTCGTTCTTGCCAGGAAGGAAGAAACCCGCCCCGGCCGAGGTGGAGCAGGAACCCGCTCCGGCGGGCTCGCTCACCGGCACGATGCGGGGAACCGGCGGCGGCGGGATCGACGGCGGCGTGGTCACCGTGACCGGGCCGGACGGCAGGCAGATCAGCAGGACCCGGTCCGGCGCCGACGGCGGGTTCGCCGTCACCGGGCTTCGGTCCGGCAGCTACACGGTGGTCGCCACCGCGAAGGGATTCGAACCGGAGGCGGCGTCGATCGCGCTCAACGGCTCCGGTGTGGCAAGGGACTTCACGCTCACCGCGACCGGCCGCATCCACGGCAGGGTCACCGCACCCGACGGCACCGGGCTCGCGAGCGCGACCGTGACGGTCACCGGCGCGCACGGCGAACAGGTTTCCAGCGTCGTCACCGGTTCCGACGGCCGCTACGAACTGCGGGGCCTTCCCTCCGGCGAGTACACCGTCGTCACCAGCCTGTACGCGCCGTCGGTGCGGCAGGTCAGCCTCACCGGCGAAGGACAGGTCACCGTGGACCTCGACCTGACGGGGACGGCGCCCGCGTAGCGCGCTCTCTCGTGTGGTGACATGACGGCCGTGACGAGTGTGACGGCAGCCAAGCCGATGGTCATCGGCGTCGACATCGGGACATCGAGTACCAAAGGCGTGCTCGTCGACCGCGACAGCGGCGCCGTGGTGCGCACCGCGGTGCGCGAGCACACCGTGTCCCGCCCTCGGCCGGGACACGTCGAGATGGATCCGCGGGTGTGGTGGGCCGAGTTCACCGGCATCACTGCCGAACTCCTGCGAACCGGCGGGTCGAACGGAGCCGTCGGGGCGGTCGGCGTCAGCGGGATGGGTCCCTGCGTCGCGCTGACCGGAGGGGGCGAGCCCGGCACGGAAGAACCGTTACGGCCCGCGATCCTCTACGGCGTCGACACCCGCGCCACCGCGCAGATCGCCGCGCTCGGCGAGGAACTGGGTGAGCGGGCCGTGCTCGACCGGTGCGGCTCGCTGCTGTCCACCCAGGCCGTGGGTCCGAAGCTCGCCTGGGTCGCCGAGCACGAACCGGACATCGCCGCGAGGGCGAAACGTTTGTACCTTCCCAGTTCCTGGCTAGTATCCCGGCTCACCGGCGAATACGTGCTCGACCATCACTCGGCGAGCCAGTCGGTGCCGCTGTACGACTCGCGGGAACTCGAATGGTACGAACCGTGGGCCCAGCGGGTCGCGCCGTGGCTCGACCTGCCGCCGTTGCGCTGGCCCGGCGACGTCGCGGGAACCGTGACCGCCACGGCGGCGAGGGAAACCGGACTCGCCGCGGGAACCCCGGTGATCACCGGCACCATCGACGCGTGGTCGGAGGCGGTGAGCGTCGGCGCGCAGCGCCAGGGCGACCTGATGATCATGTACGGCACGACCATGTTCCTCATCGCCACGACCGAGCGCAGGCTGACGATGCCGAGCCTGTGGAGCACCGTCGGCGCCTACGAGGGAACCCGCAACCTCGCGGGCGGAATGGCGACCTCCGGAGCGGTGACCGAATGGCTGCGTGGCCTCTTCGGCGGCCCGGCCCACGCCGAACTGCTCGCCGAGGCGAGCCGGTCGGGACCGGGGGCTGGCGGGTTGCTGATGCTGCCGTACTTCGCGGGCGAGCGCACGCCGATCGCGGATCCTCTCGCACGCGGAGTCATCGCCGGGCTGACCCTCGAACACACGCGAGGCGACCTGTACCGGGCCGCGCTGGAGGCGACCGCGCACGGGGTGCGGCACAACATCGCGGCGATGCGGGACGCCGACGCGCGGCTGGAGCGGATCGTCGCCGTCGGTGGCGGAACCCAGGGCGGGCTGTGGACCCAGATCGTCAGCGACGTCACCGGAATCGAGCAGGAAATCCCCTCGGTGACCATCGGGGCCTGCTACGGCGCGGCGCTGCTCGCGGCGGGCGCGATCGGCGCGCCCGACGTCGCGCTGTGGAACCCGGTGCGCGAGATCCGCGTCCCCGATTCCGCTCTGCGCGAGCGCTACGACGAACTTCATCGCGGTTACCTCGATCTCTATCCCGCGACGAAACCGGTCGTGCACGGCCTTTCCGCCGGTTGAGTGCCGCGGACCCGCGCGAGTCCCCCGTCCCTGACGCCGAGTTCCGCGCTCAGGCTCGCGAGATCCGCGTTCCGGATGCCGAGGTCTGCGTTCGGGACCGCGAGTTCCGCGTTCCGCACGCCGAGTGTCGCGTTCGCGCGCCAGGTCTCGGAGCGCGGATCTCGGCGACCCGAGCGCGGGTCTCGGTGACCTGAATGCAGATGTCGGTGACCCGAGTGCAGATGTCGGTGACCTGAATGCAGAACTCGGTGACCTGAGCGCGGATCTCGGCGCCTTGGGTGCGGGTGTCGCTGTCCTGGACGGGGGACTCGCGGGTCAGGTCAGGCCCATGGTGGCGACCAGGAGCCGGGCGGCGCTGCCGCCCACCTCGGTCGCGAGGTCGATGGCGGCCGGTACGTCGAGTTCATCGGCCAGCAGCAGCCGCAGCTTCTCGACCACGGCTTCATCCGACTCTCCCGGCCGCCCCGCCGCTCGGTACAGCTTCGCCAGCCGCCCGGCAGCCGCGTCGAGCACCGAAGGGGCGTAGTCCCAGTCGCTGTGCCACGGCCGGTCGATCACGGCCAGTCGCAGCACCGGAGCCGGATGCTCGGCGAGCACATCCCGGACAGCCACGAGGTTTCCCTCCGACTTCGCCATCTTCACGCCGCCGACCCGCACCGTCCCCGCGTGCAGCCACGCCCGCGCGTACGGGGCGGTGCCGGTCAGCGCCTCGGCCATCGCCGCGTGATAGGCGTGGTGCGGGAACCGCAGATCGGCACCGCCCGCGTGGATGTCGACCCCGATCCCGAACACCGACGTCGCCATGGCCACACACCCCGCGTGCCAGCCGGGTCTGCCCCTGCCCCACGGGGAACTCCACGCGGGGTGGCCGGGTTCGGCCGCCTGCCACACCGCGACGTCCAGTGGATGGTCCTTCGCCGGATCGTCCGGTCTTCCGCCGTTGGCCTCGGCGAGCCGCAGCGCCGTTTCCTCGTCCAGCCCCGCCCTGTCCGCGACCCCGGCTCCCCGGAAGTAGACCGACCCCTCGCGCGCGTAGGCGGTTCCCGATTCGACGAGGGCGGCGGCGAGCCTGCGAACCGGGTCGATGAAACCGTGCGCGACCGGAGCGTGATCGGGCGCCCGCACGCCGAGCGCGGCCATGTCGCCCTCGAATTCGAACTGCTCGAAGGAGGCCAGCTGGTCATAGGGCGTGCCCCGGTGTCGCGCGACGTCGTGCAGGACGTCGTCGACGTCGGTGACGTTGCGGCAGACGAGTGGTTCGACGCCGAGCACGCGCAGCACCCGTGCCAGCGTGTCGACCCACAGGAACGTGGCCGCCTGCCCGACGTGGGTCACGTCGTAGGGCGTGACCCCGCACGCGTAGATCCTGGCGCGATCGAGCAACCGCACCCGATGCCCGCCGATACTCACGGCGCTCGCCCCCGCGATCGGCCGCTTCCGTGTCATGGACTCGAACGTCATGCGGCCACGATGCCGCAGCGCGCGGTGGCGCGCGACTCCCTTGACCGGCTGGTTCCGGCACTCGTACAGTCGTGCCGTAAAATAAGTAGCCGTGCCGATACACGGCACGGAAGATCTGGTGCGGGGAGCCCGATGCCGTTCGCCCTGGAACACCTCACCGTGCTCGACCTGACGCAGGTCATGGCCGGTCCCTACTGCTGCCAGCTCCTCGGCGACCTCGGTGCCGACGTCATCAAGGTCGAACCCCTCGGCAGGGGCGACGCGACGCGCCAGGCGACCGGCCACCGGCTTCCCGGCGGGGAGAGCGCCGCCTTCCTCGCGGTCAACCGCAACAAACGCGGCATCGCGCTCGACCTCAAGACCGAGGAGGGCAGAACTGTCTTCCACCGCCTCGCGGCCACCGCCGACGTGGTGGTGGAGAGCTTCCGGCCAGGAGTCGCCGCGAGGCTCGGCGTCGACTACGCGTCACTGCGTGAGCTCAACCCACGACTGGTCTACGCGTCGATTTCCGGGTTCGGGCAGACCGGGCCGTATGCCCAGCGTCCCGGCTACGACCTCATCGCACAGGCGATGTCCGGCATCATGAGCGTCACCGGCGACGCGAACGGCGAGCCGGTGAAATGCGGCGTCCCGGTCGCCGATCTCTCGGCGGGCCTGTTCTGCGTGATCGGCATCCTGAGCGCCTGCCTTTCCCGCGAGGTCACCGGAGTGGGGCAGGCCATCGACACGTCGCTCTACGACGCGGCGCTCGCACTGTCCATTTGGGAGACGTCGGAACTGTGGGCGACGGGGGCGGCCCCTGGGCGGCTCGGCTCGGCCCACCGGGTCAACGCCCCGTATCAGGCGTTGCGCACCCGGGACGGCTATCTGACCATCGGCGCCAACAACGACCGGCTGTGGTCGCGGCTGTGCGAGGTGCTCGGACGTCAGGATCTCCTTGCCGACCAACGGTTTCGCACCAACACCGACAGGGTGGAGCGGCGGGACGAGCTGGCCGCCGAACTGTCGGTCACCTTGCGGCGCAAGGACACCGGTGTCTGGGTCGACGAGCTGCTGGATGCCGGGGTGCCGGCCGGTCCCATCCGGGACTACGCCGAGTCCTGCGCCGATCCGCACACGCTGGCCCGCGAGATGGTGCTGGAACTGGAGCACCCGAGGGAGGGAACGGTGCGCTCGCTTGGCATTCCGGTCAAGCTCGGCGCGACCCCTGGCAGCGTGCGCAGGGTCGCGCCCGCGCTGGGCGAACACACCGACGAAGTCCTTGCCGCCGCCGGCTGTTCGGCGGAGGAGATCGAAGCGCTGCGCTCCACCGGAGCGGTGGGCTGAGACCCGGTTACCCGAGGCGAAGAACGAGGGAAGGACGGCCATGACCGACGAGCTGCTGACCGAGTTCACGGGATCCCGCGCCGTGGCCACGTTCAACCGGCCGAGCGCCCGCAACGCGATGACCTGGGCCATGTACGACGGACTCGTCGACTTCTGCGAACGCGTCGACGCCGACGAGAACGTCAGGGTGGCGGTATTGCGTGGTGCCGGTGGAAAGGCGTTCGTCGCGGGCACCGACATCGCGCAGTTCAGCGAATTCCGGGGCGCGCGGGACGGACTGGCCTACGAGCGCAGGATCGAGAGCGTCCTCGCCAGGCTGGAACGCGTGCGGGTACCGGTCATCGCGGCGATCGAGGGCTACGCGACAGGGGGAGGACTCGCCATCGCGGCTGCCTGCGATCTCAGGGTGTGCACCGAGGACGCGAAGTTCGGCATTCCGATCGCACGCACCGTCGGCAACTGTCTTTCGATGGCGACCTACGCCCGCCTCGTACACCTCGTCGGCGCGGGAAGGGCGAGTACTTTGTTGCTGACGGCGGGATTCACCGGCGCGCGCGAGGCGCTCGGCTGCGGGCTGGTGTCCGAAGTGGTCGAACCGGACCGGCTCACCGGCAGGGTGGGGGAGCTGGCCGATCAGCTCGCCGGTCAGGCCCCGCTCACGATGCTGGCGAGCAAGACCGCGATCCGCAGGCTGCGGGAGCACGACCTTCCCGACGGCGACGACCTGGTGGAAATGTGTTACGGCAGCGCGGATTTCGCGGAGGGAGTGGCCGCTTTCGTCGGCAAACGAGCGCCCCGGTGGCGGGGCCGGTGAGTTCCCGTGCCCACGATCGGAACGCGGGCGGCGACGTCCCTGGGGCCGTCACCGCGGCCCGTGGTCTTCGTCGCCATCGGCGGGCCGCCGGTAGCCGAGGGTCGCGCTGATGCGGTTGGCCGCCTCGATCACCAGCGCGCCATAGGTTTGCCGCTGTTGTTCGGTCATCCTGCTGCCAGGGGCGGACACCGAGATGCTGGCGATCGGAGCGCCCTCGTGGTCGAAGATCGCGGCGGCGACAGCCGCGATGTCGGTGCGCCATTCACCGACGTTCGAGGCGTAGCCGAGCGCGCGCACGCTGTCCAGTTCGGCGAAGAAGTCGTCCCATTCGACGATGGTGTTGTCGGTGTAGCGCTCCAGCGTGTCGCCGATGATCGCCGTCACTTCGTCCTTGCCGAGTTGCGCGAGCATCGCCTTGCCGTTGGAGGAGCCGTGCAGCGGGACGGCGCTGCCCAGCGGGATCACGGCGCGGATGGGGTGGGTCGTCTCGACGCGCTCGATGAGCACGGCGTGATCGCCCTCGCGCACCATGAGGTGCGAGGTCTCGCCGGTTTCCCTGCGCAGTTCCTGCATGATCGCCGCGGCGGCGTCGCGGACGCCGAGGTCGGCGATGGCCCGCTGTCCGATGTGCAGCGCGCGGGTGGTGAGCACCCAGCGGGTGATCTCCGCGCCGTCGGGGCAGATCCAGCCCGCCGTCCACAGTGTCCTGAGCGCGCGCTGAACGGTGCTCTTGGGAAGACGCAGTCTTCGCGCCAGCTCGCCGACTCCGGCCGGCTGGGTGTAGGCGACCTCTTCGAGAACCCGGAAAGCGGACAGTACGGTGCGCATGCCCTCGCTCATTCTCGCAGTCTAGCCGGGCAACGGGGGGCCGGTGCCCGCCGACACCGGCAGCGATGTCGACGGGCACGCGGCAGGTCACAACCAGCCGGGAATCACGAAGATCAGGCAGGCCGCGACCGGAGCCACGACGATCATGCTCATGCCCCAGATCATGAGCTTCCGGAACACGGTGTCGCGTACCTGTTCCGGCGCGCTGGCGACGACGAGCGCGCCGCTGGTGGAAAACGGGGACGAGTCGACGACCGACGACGACAGCGCCAGTGCGATGATCATGCCGACGGCGCCGACCTGCCCGGTGAGCAGGAACGGGACGGCAAGCGGGATGAGTGCGCCGAGAATGCCGGTCGTGGAGGCGAATGCCGACACCGCAGCGCCGATGAGGCAGATCACGAACGCGGCCAGCAGCGGCACCCCGATACCCGCGACGCTGTCGCCGAGGAATTCGATGGTGCCGACCCGTTCCATCAGGCCCACGTAGGTCACCACGCCGCAGATCAGCAACACGGTCGGCCAGGCGACCTCGGCCACGCAGCCCTTGGTGTCCCGCGGCGACAGCAGGCAGATGACGGTCGCGATGCTCAGCGCGAGCAGGCCGACATCGAATTCGAGAGCCAGCGCGCCCACCGCGAGCACGATGAGGCCCGCCAGTGTGATGACGCGTTGCGGGTTGAGCGTGCTCACCTCGGTGCTGCTGGTCGTGCGTTGCTTCGTCGAGGTGGCCGTGCCGCCGGACGGGCCGGAAACCGGGCCGCCGGATACGTCCTCGTCGTCGCTGTCGGAGGGCGCGCCTGGCTCGGTGGAGATCCTGCGCCGCAGGAGTTGCTTGCCGCCGAAGAGAAAGAACACCACGACGCTGAGTACGGCGTTGAACAGGAACGAGCTGATCCACAGCAGCGCCGGGTTTCCGGGAAGTCCGCTGCGCTCGACGACGCCATTGGTGATGCTGCCGAAAATACTGATCGGCGAGAAGCCGCCCGCGCTCGCGCCGTTGATGATCAGCAGCCCCATGAGCATCGGGTTGATGCGGTAGCGGGTGGCGAAGTTCAGCCCGATCGGCGCCATGATGGCCACCGCGCCGGGGACGACGGCACCCACCATCGTCAGCAGGCTCGTGACGAGGAACATCACCCACGGAATGAGGGCGATTCTCCCGCGCACGGCACGAACACCGGCCTGGATGAGCCAATCGACGGTGCCGTTTGCCTTGGCGATGGCGAACAGCAGTGTCACGCCGACCAAGACGACGAAGAGGTCACCGGGGAATCCGGAGAACAAATCGTCCACGGATTCATCGAATATGAAGGTTCCGATCAGAAAGGTGCCGAGAAAGGCAACCGCTCCCATGTTCACCGAGCGCAGGGTCGCGAGGAGAAAAATGAGAACCAGGCCGATGATCGAATATATCTGGATGGACATCGAAGCTCCTGGAGGCAGACGTTGGCTCGCGGGCGCAGAAAATCCATGGATTCCGTAATGCGAAAGCGTGGTCTCGCACCGAGGAAGTATGGCGCGCGACACAATTGACCGTCAAGAGTCCTGAATAGACCAATGGAGTATCCGATGGCACAGCCGATCGGCCGGCACTTCCTGCAAATTCCCGGCCCCACCAACGTTCCCGACAGGGTGCTGCGGGCGATGTCCGCGCCCACCATCGACCATCGAGGACCCGAATTCGCCGCACTGACCACGGACGTTCTCGAAGCCGTGAAACCGGTATTCGGCACCACGAATCCCGTCGTCGTCTATCCCGGTTCCGGTACCGGCGCGTGGGAAGCAGCGCTCGTCAACACGCTCAGTCCTGGTGACCGGGTACTGGCTTTCGAGACGGGTCATTTCGCCACACTGTGGCGCGACCTCGCGACGAACCTCGGCCTGACCGTCGATTTCCTGCCTGGTGACTGGCGGCACGGCGTCGACGCGGACGCGCTCGCCGAGCGCCTTGCCGCCGACACCGCCCACGAGATCGCCGCGGTGTGTGTCGTGCACAACGAGACCTCGACCGGCGTCACCAGTGCCATTCCGCCGGTCAGCCGCGCGCTGCGGGAAAGCGGGCATCCCGCGCTGCTGCTCGTGGACACCATCTCCTCGCTGGGTTCGGTCGACTACCGGCACGACGAATGGGGTGTCGACGTCACGATCTCCTGTTCGCAGAAGGGATTGATGTTGCCGCCCGGCCTCGGGTTCAACGCCGTCAGCGACAAAGCACTGCGGGCGGCGGAAACCGCGCGGCTGCCGAGGTCCTATTGGGACTGGCGACCGGTCATCGAGGCCAACCGGACCGGCTTCTTCCCCAGTACTCCGGCGACCAACCTGCTTTACGGACTGCGGGAAGCGTTGCGCATGCTGGACGAGGAGGGCCTTCCCCAGGTGTTCGCGCGGCACCTGCGGCACGCGGAAGCGACGAGGGCCGCGGTGCGCGCGTGGGGCCTCGACCTGTTGTGCCTGGACGATCGGGCCCATTCGCCCGCGCTGACCGCGGTGCTCGTTCCCGGCGAGCACGACGCCGACAAGATCAGGGCGATCATCCTCGACCGGTTCAACATGTCGCTCGGCGCGGGACTGGGCAAGCTGCGCGGCAAGGTGTTTCGCATCGGCCATCTCGGGCACTTCAACGATCTGACGCTGGCCGGAACGCTCAGCGGGGTACAGATGGGCCTTTCGCTGGCCGGAGTTCCCGTGGGCCATGGCGGGATCACCGCCGCGCTGGACGTACTGGAGGCGGCGTGATGGACACGCTGACGAGGGAACTCGAACAACGGCTGCGTACCGAAATCGCCGGAGAGGTCGCCTTCGACGACTACACCCGGCACGTGTTCTCGCGCGATGCCAGCATGTACGCCATCACGCCGAGGGGAGTGGTGTTCCCCCGTGACGCCGACGACGTCGCCGCCGCCGTGGCCATCGCGGGCGAATGCGGGGTTCCGGTCGTGCCGAGGGGAGCGGGTACCAGTCTCGCCGGACAGACCGTCGGCCCGGGGATCGTCATCGACTTCTCGCGGCACCTGCATCGCATCGGCGAACTCGATCCAGAGGCCCGCACGGCGAGAGTCGAGATGGGAGTGGTGCAGGACCAGCTCAACAGGGCGGCGGCCAGGTACGGGCTGATGTTCGGGCCGGACACCTCGACGAGCAACCGCGCCACGCTCGGCGGCATGATCGGCAACAACTCGGCAGGCAGCGGTTCCGTGCGCTACGGGATGACCATCGATCACGTCCGCTCACTCGACATCGTGCTCTCCGACGCCTCGACGGCCACGTTCGCGCCGCGCACCGCCGAGGAGGTGGCGGCGAAAGCCCGGATGTCCACATTGGAAGGGGCCTTGTACAGGGAGCTGCCGGGAATCGTCGCCGGTCACCGCGATGCCATCACCACCGGTTTTCCCGAGTTCTGGCGGAGGGCCGGTGGCTACCGGCTCGACCGGCTCGCCGGTGAGGGGCCCTTCGACCTGGCCAAGTTCGTGGTCGGCGCCGAGGGAACGCTCGTGGTCGCCACGAGCGCCGTCGTCGATCTGGTGCCAAAGCCCCGTGCCACGGTGATCGCCGTCGGCCACTTCGCCTCGACAAGGGAGGCGATCGCCGCCACCGAGGACGCGCTGGAATGCGATCCCGCCGCCGTGGAACTCATGGACCGCACGATTCTCGACCTTTCGAGGCAGCGCATCGAGTATGCCGCACTCGGCGACATCCTCGTCGGCGATCCCGAGGCGCTGCTGTTCGTCACGTTCAGCGGTGACGACGAAGCGCGCCTGCTCGACGGCCTGCACCGGCTCACGAAACTGTGGCGCGAGCACGGCCACGGCTACCACACGCTGGAAGCGGTCACCCCCGCGCAACAGGCGTCGCTGCTCAAGGTACGCAAGTCGAGTCTGGGTCTGCTCATGGCGGCCAGTTCGGGCGCGAACCGGCCACTGGCCTTCGTCGAGGACACCGCCGTCGATCCCCGGCACCTTTCCGAATACACGGCCGAATTCGCGGCGATCCTCGACAAACATGGCCTGCGAGCCGGGTTCTACGGCCACTGCTCGGTGGGCTGCCTGCACGTCCGGCCCTTCGTCGACCTCACCGCACCCGGCCAGATCGAGACGATGCGGGCGGTCGCCGAAGAGGTCAAGGACCTCGTGACCGCATACGGTGGAGTCAATTCCAGCGAACACGGCGACGGCCTCGCCCGCAGCGAGTTCAACAGGGAATTGTTCGGACCCGAACTCTACGAGGCCATGCGTGAGGTCAAGCGGCTGTTCGACCCCGGGAACACGCTCAATCCCGGCAAGATCGTCGACGCCCCCGCGATGACCGAGAACCTGCGCGATCCCGCGCTGCCGAAGGCCGCGCCGCTGCGGACCCACCTCGACTTCGAGGTGATCGGCGGGATGCGCGGCGCCGCCGACCGGTGCATGAACATCGGCCTGTGCCGCAAGAGCGACAGCGGCGCGATGTGCCCGTCCTACATGGCCACGCTGCGCGAAGAGGACTCGACGAGGGGAAGAGCCAACGCATTGGTGAAGGCACTGTCCGAACCGGACCCGAGAGCCGCGCTCGGCGACGAGCGCCTTCACGACGTGCTCGACCTGTGCCTGATGTGCAAGGCGTGCAAGAGCGAATGTCCGCTCGGCGTCGACATGGCCAAACTCAAGACGGAGGCGCTCGCGCAGCGGCACGACACCCACGGCATTCCCTTGCGGTCACGGGTGTTCGGCGCGATCAGGTCGCTCAACCGGCTCGGTGCCGCCACCGCGCCGTTGTCGAACCTGCCAGGCAGAATCCCGGTGTTGCGGCGGTTGCTGGAACGGCGGCTCGGGATCACGGCGGCCCGGCCGTTGCCCAGATTTCACCGGCGGCACCTCGTGTCCTGGTTCCGGCGGCGCTCTCAGGGCGGAACAGGCCGAAGAGGACCGATCCTCCTGCTGGCCGACTCGTTCACCACCTACACCGAACCCGAGATCGGCAGGGCGGCAGTCGAACTGCTCGAACGCGCGGGGTACGAGGTGAACCTGGTCAGCCAGGGCTGTTGCGGGCGGTCGAGCCTGTCGAAGGGCCTGGTGTCCGACGCGAAGGCGAAGGCGGGCGCGCTGGTCGCGAGGCTCGCCGGTTCCCGTGCGCCGATCGTGGGCTGCGAACCGTCCTGCGTGCTGACCCTGCGCGACGAGACCTTGTCGTTGCTGGAAGGCGATCCGAGAGCCCGCGAGGTGGCCGACAGGGTACGGCAACTGGAGGACGTGCTGGCCGAGGCGATCGACGACGGCGATCTGGTGCTCTCCGGTGAACGGTGGCCCGCGAAAAGGCGCATCCTCTTCCACGGCCACTGCCACCAGAAAGCGGAGGTCGGCACGGCGGCGACCACGGGACTGCTGCGCCGCATTCCCGGAGCCGAGGTGACCGACCTCGACGCGGGCTGTTGCGGCATGGCCGGTTCGTTCGGGTTCGAGGCCGAGCACTACGAACTGTCGATGCGGGTGGGCGGTGACCGGCTCTTTCCAGCCGTCGCCGCCGAACCCGACAGCACGATCGTCGCGGCGACCGGGGTCTCGTGCAGGCAGCAGATCGCGCACGGGACGCAACGCGGGGCACTGCATCCGCTCGAATTGATCAGGGCGGCGCTACGCGACTGAGCACTGCGGACAGCGTCCTCCGGTGCGTAGAGTCGGTCGCGTGAGCGAGATGGTGGAGACGGCGGAACTGTTGCGCACCGCGGCCAACGAGATCACGCGTTACCTCGCGAGCCTGCCGGAACGGCCGGTGGCCGCCCCGGTGGAGCCCGAGGCGTTACGGGCCGGTTTCGGCTCGGCGTTGCCGGCCGGGCCGAGCCCGCCGCACACGGTGCTCGCGGCACTGTGCGCCGCCGCGGAGCCGGGTTTGGTCGCGACGGCGGGGCCGAGGTACTTCGGGTTCGTGACCGGAGGCTCCCTCCCCTCGGCAACCGCGGCCGACCTGCTCGCCGTCGGCTGGGACCAGAACGCGTTCAACAGGGTGCTTTCCCCGGCGGCCGATGCCGCAGAGCATTGCGCGGGACGCTGGCTCAAGGAGCTGCTCGGCATTCCCGCCACCGCGTCGACGGGGTTCGTCACGGGAGGACAGGCGGCCAACACCGTCGGGCTTGCCGCGGCGAGGCACAGGGTACTCGCCGACGCGGGCTGGGACGTGGAGTCGCGAGGGCTTGCCGGGGCACCGCCCGTCCGGATCGTGGCGAGCGAGGAACGGCACGCCACGATCGACAGGGCGTTGCGGCTGCTCGGCTTCGGGACCAGTGCGGTCACCGAGGTGCGCGCCGATCCCACCGGCGCGATCGACCTCGACGACCTCGCCAGGGTGCTCGACCAGGGCAGCGGTCCCCTTATCGGCTGCCTGCAAGCAGGCAACGTCAACACCGGCGCCTGCGACGACCTTCGCGCGGCGACGGACCTGCTGCACCAGCACGGCGGCTGGGCGCACGTCGACGGTGCCTTCGGGCTGTGGGCCTCGGCGAACCCGGACACCGCCACGCTCGTCGACGGCGTCGAACTCGCCGACTCCTGGGCCTGCGACGGGCACAAATGGCTCAACGTGCCCTACGACAGCGGGTTCGCCTTCTGCGCCGACCCCGAGGCACACGCCGCCGCCGTGTCCTACACCGCCGCCTACCTCGTCGGTTCCGGCGGCGAGGCCGCGCTCGCCGACTTCACCCTGGAATCGTCGCGAAGGGCGCGGGGTTTCGCGGTGTGGGCGGCGCTGCGCGAGCTGGGAAGGTCGGGGGTGGCCGAACTGGTCGGCCGAACCTGCGCGCTGACCCGCAGGTTCGCCTCCGCGCTCGCCGAAGGCGGAGCCGAGATCGGCAACGACATCGTGCTCAACCAAGCACTCGTGCGCTTCTCCTCCGACGAGCACACCGACCGGGTCATCGCCGAGGTACAGCGCGAGGGAACCTGCTGGCTCGGCGGCACCACCTGGCGCGGACGCCGCTACATCCGGGTGTCGGTGTCCAACTGGTCGACGAAGGAGTCCGACGTCGACCGCTCGGCCGAGGCCGTGCTGCGCGCCGCGGCGTCCGTGGGGGCGGTGGCCGGTTCGGCGGGATAGCGCTCGTCGTGCACGACGGCCGCCAACGGCATCCTTTCGCGCCAGCGGTGCCGTTCCAGGTCGGGAACCTCAGCCAGTTCGCTCACCGGTCCGGCGCACAGCCACGCGACCGGCCGGACGGCTGAGGGAATGCCGACGAGTTCGCGCAGGAAGTCCTCGCGGTAGAAGCTGACCCAGCCGATGCCGAGCCCTTCCGCGGTCGCGGCGAGCCAGAGATTCTGGATGGCGAGGCACACCGAGTACAACCCGGCGTCGGCGATGGCGTGCCTGCCGAGGACGGCAGGGGAGCCGCGCCGCGGATCGTAGGTGACCACGATCGACAGCGTCGACTCCATGATGCCCTCGACGCTGATGCGGGAGAACGTCTCGGCGCGCTCACCGCTGAGCTCGCCGGCGAACCGGCGCCGTTCCTCGTGGACGTGGTCCCGGAATCGCTGCCTCGTCGCCCTGTCGCGCACGAGCACGAAGTCCCACGGCTGGCTCAGTCCGACGCTGGGCGCCGCGTGCGCGGCGGTGAGTATCCGGTGCAGTACGTCCTCGGGGAGCGGGGCACCAGTGAACTCGGTGCGCACGTCTCTGCGGCGAGCGCACAACTCGTAGAACGCCGCGATGAAGTCAGTGGACACGCCCCGACTCTAAGGCCGGGGTCCCTGCCGGTGAACGCCGCCCCGCTTCTGATCGTCCATAATGGACGGATGGCGTCAGCGGGCGGCCGGCCTGCTCACCATTCCTGTCGTTTGAGGCCGACGAGAACCCTGTCGACGAGCGCGGGGTCGACGCCGGGGGGCTGCTGCTGCCACGGCGGCAGCGCGCCGTGCGGGCTCGCCTGCTCGCCGGAGTGGCGCGCGCCGCCGGGACTCGCCTCCGGCTGCTGGGTGTACTCGTTGATCTGCGAGCGCCGGTCGCCCCTGTGCGGAAGGCGGACGGCGTCGGCGCTGACCCCGCCGGGAAGCGGCACCTCGCACCAGACCAGCTTGCCCCTTCCCTCAAGGGGAACGGCGCCGGTGCGCATACCGGGCACCTGGGGAGCCGCGTCGTGGACCCTGGCCCGCTGATCGTCCTCGACCTCGACCACCAGGCAGTCGCCGGAAAGCCGGAGCCGCACCGTCACGAAACCCGGTGCTCTCGCGTCGGTGGTGTCCACGACGGCCTGCACGAGCAGCCGCGCGGCTTTCGTCGCGTCGTCGAACATGACCGGCAACGACCATTCAGTCAGCGAGAAGCGGACGAAGAGGTCGGTGCAGTTGACGGCGCTGGGCAGTGCGACGAGCCGAAGGTCGTCGACCTGCGCGGTCTGGCGGTTCACAGAGGATCCTTCCACGGTCGCGTCCCACGCGAGCTGCAAGCTGCGCCCGAAGGCCCGTATCTTGCCAAGTACTCACCGCTGTTGTCGATCCAGGGTGGGCAGTCGATCGTTCTGCTCTCCGTAGACCGGCGATCAGTGGCGGCAGGCCCTTCGAGTCAAGGGTTAGCCAGTGCGGCGGCACGGGACCCGGTTCGCTGGTGATCTTCGTCGCGTTCGGTCACTTCCGGTGGCATGGATGCGAAATCCTGGTGACACCGAAGCGCGCATTCGGGGCAGGGCGGTCGTTGTTGGTGTTTCCCGGGCTGTCGATGTCGGCTGTTGCTGACTGAGCGAACAACCAGGGGTCACCGTAGGCAACTGAACTTGAACTGGTTGTGGACAACGGCCGCAAGGTCTGCTTGCATAGCTGCGTCGGTCACGGGGGTGACCGAACCGATATAGGCCCGTACGCAAAAAGAAAGTAGTGGACTGCATGGCGAGGCGGGCGAGAGCGCGAGACTTGCTGGACCGCTCACGACTGCTGCTGGACCGCTCGCGAGTGGCGGCAGCACACATCCTCGATCCCCCGAGGCACGAACCTCCCGACCGGCTGGCCATCGGCGCGGTGCCCGCCGGACAGCCAGGGGATCCCGTCGTGGCAGGCGAGTCCGCCCAGCACACACCCGAAGCCCTTGTCGACATCTGCGCGAGCATCGCTCTTCGCGACCTCAACCTGGTGGACTCACTCCTGTCCCAGCTTGAGGAGATGGAGACCAAGGAAGAAGACGAGGAACGGCTCGGGCAGCTCTACCGGCTCGACCACCTCGCGACCCGGTTGCGGCGCAACGCCGAGAACCTGAGGGTTCTCGCGGGCAGGGACGCCAGCGACAGTTCGGCCGACACGGCGTCCCTCGTCGACGCGGTGCGCGGCGCGATGTCGTCGATCGACCAGTACTCCCGCATCACCATCGGCAGGGTGGTGTCGCTCGGAGTCGTCGGCTTCGCCGCGGAGGACCTCAGCAGGCTACTGGCCGAACTGCTGGACAACGCCGCCAACCAATCACCACCGAACTCGCTGGTCAGGGTGAGCGCGCACCTCACCGAACAGGGCAGCGTGCTCCTGCGGATCGAGGACGAGGGCATCGGCCTTCCCCCCGAACGTCTTGAGGAGCTGAACAACCGCCTGGCCAACGCGCCGGTGCTCGACGACGACTCGGTGCGGCACATGGGGCTCGCCGTCGTCAGGAGGCTCGCCGTCCGGCACGACATGCGAGTCTCGCTCGACCGCAGGCTTCCGCACGGCACCACGGCGACGGTGCTGGTTCCCTCTTCGCTCGTCGCCGAACTGCCGGAGGCGAGCTGGACGGGCGCGCAGACCGTGGTGCTCGGTCAGAGCGGAAGGCACGCGCGCAACTGGCTTCCGGAGCACATCGAGGAACCCGTGCACAACAACTCCGGATCGCTGCCTGCCCCGGTTCCATCCCCGTCCTCGCACGACGAACAGGGCGCGACCGGCGGCGGGCTTCCCCGGCGCACGCCGAGCAGGTCCGCCGACGAGGCACCTGCTCCCCGGCGCAGGCCGTCACCGACTCCCGTCATCGGCGGGACCACGGCGAGCGGTTTGCCGAGGCGAGTGTCGAAGAGTCTCAAGAACCCCACGGGAAACAAGGAAGGCGAGGCCGCGCCCGCGCTGTCCGGCGACCTGGACGCCATCGACGAGGCGGGACAAGATCAGTTGCTCGCCGACCTCGGCGCGTTCAGCGACGGCGAGCAGGCGGCCCAAGACGAGCACGACGCCCGTGGAGCGCACAGTGAGCGTGGCGAGGGCAGCAGTGGCGAAGCCGACACGAGCACTGAGGGAAAGCAGCAGTGACACCCGACATCGACTCCAGCGCACAGACCCAGAACTTCTCCTGGCTGATCAACGATTTCGTCCGCAAGGTCCATGGCGTCACGCACGCGCTGATCATGTCGGCTGACGGGTTTCCGCTGACCGCGTCCGACGAGGTCAGCAATGAGGACGCCGAGCAGCTCGCCGCCATCGCCAGCGGGTTGCTCAGTCTTGCCCGCAACAGCGCGACGTTGTTCGACAAGGGCACCTGCGAGCAGATCATCATCCGGCTCTCGCAAGGCTATTTCTTGTTCATGGGCATCGGTTCCGGCGCCGGTCTCGCGGTGCTGACCGGACCTGATTGCGACATGAAGGTCGTCGCGTACGAGATGACCCAGTTCGTCCGCAACGCCGGTCACGCGCTGACCCCCGAGATCCGTGCCGACCTGCGCCGCGTGCTCACCGCACGGCGTTCGCAGGCTTGACCCGGGCGAGGATGTGATCACTGTGTCTCAAGAGAACTCCTCAGCGCAGGCACACCGGAAAATGCGCAGCAAGCGCATCCGGCCGTACGCGCTCACCGGGGGGCGGACGAAACCGCGCTACGACTTGCTTGTGGAAACGCTTGTCTCGGTGCCGCACTACGACCCGAGCCTGAGCGACTCCCTCATGCCGGAGTCGCAGTTGTTGTACGAACGCGCCCGTACCAGGGTGTCCATCGCGGAGCTGTCCGTGGTGATGACGATCCCGCTGGGCGTGGTGCGAGTGCTGGTAAGCGATCTCGCCGCGCAGGGGGCGATCTATATCCACCCCACCGCGGCGGCCTACCAGCACGATCGGAATGTACTCGAGAGGATCCTCGATGGACTCAAGCGGCTACCGGTCTGAGCGGGCGGTCGAGCCCTCGGAAGGAGAAACCGACGCCGGTCTGCTCACGGTTTCCGCGAAGATCGTCATCGCAGGCGGTTTCGGCGTCGGCAAGACGACGTTCGTCGGCTCCGTCTCCGAGGTACCTCCGCTCAACACCGAAGCGTGGATGACCGAAGCGGGCTCGGGGGTGGACGACCTTCCGCCCGGCGGCGGGAAGTCGACCACCACCGTCGCGATGGACTTCGGCAGGATCACGCTGCATTCGGACCTGCTGTTGTACCTGTTCGGCACGCCGGGACAGGCCCGGTTCTGGTTCCTGTGGGACGACCTTTCCCGTGGCGCGCTCGGCGCCATCGTGCTCGTCGACACCGCGAGGATCGATCAGTCGTTCGCGGCGATCAACTACTTCGAGAACGACTCGGACCTCCCGTTCATCGTCGCGGTCAACAGGTTCGACGGCGAGATCCACCACGAGCTGGACGAGATCAGGGACGCCCTCGCGCTCAGCCCGGACATCCCGCTCATCACCTGCGACGCGCGGGAGCCCGCCTCGACCGCGGCCGCGCTGCGTGAGCTCGTCTCGTACACGTTGTCGCTGGCTGAGCTTTCGGAACCGGGGAGGGTACGAGCACATGCGTAAGATCTTGATCGTCGGAGCCGGTCAGTCCGGGTTGCAGCTCGCGTTGACCCTGCGTGAGCACGGTTACGACGTCACGGTCATGTCGGCCCGCACACCGGACGAGATCCGCAAGGGCAGGGTCATGTCGACCCAGTGCATGTTCCACGACGCGTTGCAGCACGAACGCGACCACGACCTGAACCTGTGGGAGCGGGAGTGCGTTCGGGTCGACGGGCTCGGCGTCTCGATCGCGGGCCCGGACAGCAGCAGGGTCCTCGACTGGTTCGGCAAACTCGACAACTACGCGCAGTCGGTCGACCAGCGAGTGAAAATGGCCGGCTGGCTCGAACTGTTCGAGCGCAAGGGCGGCCAGCTCATCATCCACGGGGTGACGACGGCCGATCTCGACAAGCTCGCGGGAATGTACGACCTCGTGGTGGTGGCTGCTGGCAAGGGGGAGCTGGTCGAGTTGTTCGACCGCAACCCCGAACGTTCGCCCTACACCAGCCCGCAGCGCGCGTTGTCGCTCGTCTACGTGCACGGGCTGGAGCGAAGGCCGGAGCACCCCGAGTACGCCGCCGTGCGGTTCAACATCATCCCCGGTGTCGGCGAGCTGTTCATGATTCCCGGCTACACGCTGAGCGGGAACTGCGACATTCTCTTCTTCGAGGGAATCCCCGGCGGCCCGCTCGACTGCTGGGGCGACCGGCCGGGCCCGCAGGAGCACCTCGACCGGATACTCGGTTTCATGAAGCAGTATCTGCCGTGGGAGTACGAGAGGGCCCGTAACGTCGAGTTGACCGACGACAAGGCCACGCTCGCGGGCGGGTACACCCCCGTCGTGCGCCACCCGGTCGGCGAGCTGCCGTCGGGACATACGGTGCTGGGCATGGCCGACGTCGTCGTGGCCAACGACCCGATCACGGGCCAGGGATCCAACAACGCGTCCAAGTGCGCGGCGGTGTTCCTCGACGCCATCCTCGAACGGGGTGACGCTCCTTACGACAGGGAATGGAAGAACGCGACGTTCGAGCGCTACTGGGATTACGCCCAGCACGTGACACAGTGGACGAACGCGATGTTGCAGCCGCCGCCACCGCACGTGATGGAGATCCTCGGTGAGGCTGGGGCCAACCCGCAAGTGGCCCGCCGCTTCGCCAACGGATTCAGCGATCCCTCGGACTACCAGAACTGGTTCCTCGATCCGGCCAAGGCGGCCGAGTACCTTGCGAGCGTGCGTAGTTGACCGACACACAACAAAATAACGAGAGGAACCTGCGCTGATGCGGAAGATCCTGATCGTGGGTTCGGGACAGTCCGGCCTGCAACTGGCCCTGACACTGCAACGGCACGGGTACGACGTCACGATGATGTCGGCTCGAACCCCGGATGAGATCCGGGCGAGCCGGGTGATGTCCACCCAGTGCATGTTCGACGAGGCGCTCAAGATCGAGCGCAAACATGAGCTCAATCTCTGGGACGACGTGGCGCCGCGGATCACGCACCAAGGCGTTTCGGTCGCGGGGCCCGATGGCGAGCGGGCGCTGAACTTCGCCGGTGCGTGGCCGGGTCCGGCCCAATCGATTGACCAGAGGGTCAAAATGGCGACCTGGCTCGAATTGTTCGAGGAGCGGGGCGGCAAGGTCGTCATCCACGGGGTCACCACCGCGGATCTCAACAGCCTCGCGGGCATGTACGAACTGACCATCGTCGCCGCGGGCAAGGGCGAACTGGTGGGACTGTTCGACAGGGACGATTCGCGGTCGGTCTTCACCAAGCCGCAACGCGCGCTGTCGGTGTCCTATGTGCACGGAGCGCAATCCAGGCGGGAACGCCCAGGCGCGATCGACGTGTGGCTGAACATCGTTCCCGGTATCGGGGAGAACATCAACATCCCCGGGTACACGCTCAGCGGTCCCTGCGACATCGTCTACATGTCGGGTCACCACGGAGGTCCTTTCGACGCGTTCGGCGACCGGCCCGACGCCGAAGAACACTGGGCCCGCCAGCTCGACCGGATGAAGAAGCACCTTCCCTGGGAGTACGAGCGTTTCCAGCACGCGACGGTCACCGACTCGCGGGGGACGCTGGTCGGCGGGTACACGCCGGTCGTGCGCAAACCGGCGGGGGAGCTGCCGTCAGGGCACATCGTGATGGGCATGGCCGACGTTGTCGTCGCCAACGACCCGATCACGGGGCAGGGATCCAACAACGCGGCGCGGTGTGCCGAGTACTACCTGCAAGGCATTCTGTCCAGGGGCGAGCTGCCATTCGACAAGGAATGGATGCACCGCACCTTCGAGACCTACTGGGAACACGCCCAGTACGTCACCAGGTTCACCAACACGATGCTCGGCCCGCCGCCGGAACACGTGATGGCGATTCTCGGTACGGCGGTGACCAATCAGGCCGTCGCCGACCGTTTTACCAACGGGGTCAACGATCCTTCCTCGCTCGCTGACTGGTTCTTCGAGCCGGAGCAGGCCATGGCGTATCTGAACAGCGTGGCCTGAGCGGGAAGAAACAGTCAGCGGGGACCGGCAGCCGTGAGGCCGCGGTAGAAGCGCAGCGCGTTGCCGGAAAGGACGGCCTGCTTGTCCGGGCCGTCCAATGCCGACAGCAGCCGTCTGCCGCCTTCGCCGTGCCGGTGCGGGAAATCGCTGGCGTACATGAGCCAGTCCGAGGGCCGGATGGCCGTGAGCGCTTCGCGGAGTTCGCCCTCGTCCGAGGGGAGGTGCGCGAATGCGGTGGTGGCTCTGACGTGCCGGTACACGTAGTCGCTCGGCCGCTGCTTGACCCACGGAACCTCGCGCCACACGCCTTTCCATTCCTTGTCGAAGCGCCACAGCAACGGCGGCAGCCAGGAGAACCCGCATTCGGCGAGGCACACCCGCAGTCCGGGAAGACGCTCGAAGACGCCCTCGGCGATGAGGCTGACGATCTGGCTTTGCGCGATCTGCGCGTTGGCGAGGTAGTCCTCCAGATAGCTGTGGGTGAAACCGCTCGGGGTCGGCGCGTTGCCGACCCGGCCCCAGGCGTGCAGGCAGACCGTCAGATCCCGCTCGGCAGCCGCGGCGAGCACCGGCTGGTAGCGCACGTGCCCGTACCGCACGTCGTTGCCCCTGACCGGAAGCAGCACCTGGACGAACCGTTCGTCGTCACCGAGCCGTTCGATCTCGGCGACCGCCGCGGCGGGGTCCATGGTGGACACGGTGATACTGCCTCGCAGGCGTGGTCGTCCCTCCAGCCATTCCGCGCGCACCCAGTCGTTGACGGCTGAGGCGAGCGCGGCCTCGAAATACGGATTGCGGCTCACGTCGAACGGGGTCACACAGGTCAGCACCGCGTACCTGAGGTCGCCGACGTGCTCGCGCAGCGCACCCGCATCGGTCGCCGCGTGCCCCGTCGTCCTGGCGCCGGGAGGGTAGGCGCCACCGGCGGTGGGGGAGAGCGTGAGGTTCGCGTCCTCGATGTAGGAGCGCCAGTAGCGGGCGAAGTACGGTTCGAGGTCGGCGAAGGAGGCCGGTGCGCAGTGCACGTCGGTGTCGATGCGGTCCGCCGTCGTCTCGGTGCCCTGATCGTTCTTGCCGTTCACCGGGACTCTCCTCCGTACAGCCGGTGTCCATTGTGGCTCATGATGGCGGTGCGCAGGTCCTTCGGCAGATCCCTCAGCGCGACGGAGGGGGAGTCGAAGTCCCAATGTGGATAGTCCGACGAGAAGACGATGCGGTCGGTCATGCCGGTGTGTTCGAGCGCGGCGACGAGCCGCGCGGGGTCGTCGGGTTCTTCGATGGGCTGGGTGGTGAACCAGAAGTGCTCGCGGAAGCAGGCCGAAGGGGCGTGCCGTAGAGCGGGCACGTCCTCGCGCAGCAGCGCCCACGCGTCGTCGAGTGACCACATCAGCGGTGCGGCCCAGGAGATGCCGCCCTCGACGAGCACCACGCGCAGCGTGGGTATCCGCTCGAAAAGACCTGCGCAGATCAGGTTGGTGACCACCATGGCCGTCGAGTTGCCGTACCAGGCGTGTTGTTCGAGATAGAAGGACGGCCAGCCGTCGCCTCGGTGCCCTTCGACGCCGCCGAGATGGAAGGCGACCGGAAGACCTGCCTCGGCGGCGGCCTCGTACACCGGTAGGTACTTGCTGTCCCCCGGCGGGCTGGACGTGCCGGTGGGCAACAGGACCTGAACGTAGCGCTCGTCGGAGGCGAGCCGTTCGATCTCGGCCACGGCGTGGCGCGGCGACTCGTGCGGCACGCAGACACAACTACGCAGCCGTGGTTCCTTGTCGAGGAACAGTTCGGCGACCGCGTCGTTGAGGGCACGGCACAACGCGGCGGCGTACTCGGGCTCTTCGGCGCCGAACGTGTGGCCCTGCATGGGAATCAGCACACCGAAACCGATGTCGTAATCGTTGAGCAGCTGCTCGCGGAGGAGGTCGAGGTCGCTGCCGGGAAGACCGCCGGCAGGCCAGGAATCCAGCCGCATTCCTCCGTTGCGGACGCGGGGATACACCATCGGCGGGGCGACGGCTCGCGTGCCGAACAGTTCGAACCGGCGCCGCCACGGCGAGGGCAGCCTGGAGAGCAGATCGGCAGGCCGGATCGCGGGATGGATGTCGGCGTCGAAGATCACGATGTTCCTCCCTGCCGGGTATCGACGATCACGTAATCGTCCTCGACGTCCACGGTGAAGGTTTCCGCGACGTAGGGGCCAGGGACACGATCGGGAAAACGCATGACGGCGTCCTCGTTGACGGTGTGTCCCGATTGGACGGAGACGTCGAGGGCGCGGGCCGGTTTCTCGCCGGGCCCGAGGAAGGACTGGCCGGTGGCGAGGTCGTACTCCCAGCCGTGCCATGGGCACGCGAGCAGCGTGTCGTCTTCGGCGAGCCGGGTATCACCCGGTCCTGACGAGCTCAAGTGGGGCAGTGTGCGGCCGAGGCACAGCGGGCCGCTCATATGCGGGCAGTGGTTGTTGATGGCGTAGAACTTCTCGCCGACCCTGAACACCCCGATGGACCGCCTGCCGACGCGCACGATGCGCCGCTCGCCCGGCTGGAAGTCCGCGACCCGCGCCACTGCAACTCGCATGTCGATCAGCGTAGAAAGCCCGGCCCCGGTGTCCCCAACAAATAATCTGTCTGCCGCCCATCAATGCCACTTATCGGCGAGTCCCCGCCGCCGAGATCCGCACTCGCCCGGCGGGTGCCGGGCGGGAATGGCCCGAGCCCGGCACGGCCGGTCCCGCGCTCGTGCCAGGTCCGGTGAGCACCGGTGCTTCAGCGGGCCGCCGAGTCACCGGCCGCCGCTTTCGCCGCGTCGCCGATGCGCCTGCCCAGTTCCGTGTAGGCGGAGAACTTCGCGTCGTCGAACCACTGGTCGCCGGTGCTGTCGTTCGGAAACTCGGGGTTGTGCATGGCATAGGACAGCAGCGAGTAGGGAAGGTCCTTCCACAGCAACGCCCTCGCGACGACGAGCCGTCCCGTGACGCCTCCGGCGAGCCCGCTTTCGGCGGGATAGTGAACGGTGCCGGTGATCAGTGGCGAACGCGACAGCCTTCCCGCCAGTGATTCGCCGCCTTCCCACACCTCGCCGGTGCCCTGCTCGGTGGTCCACGGCTCGTCGAGTTCGACGCGGATCCCGAGTTCCTGCTGGGCGAGGGTCAGTGCCTCGGCGAAGGTGGTCGCGGTCGGTGGTGCGTCGTTGCTGGCGTCGACACAGAAGATGCGGGTGCAGCGGCGGCGGAACAACTCGACGAGACCCAGATTGTCGTAGTGGCCGCCGTCGCTGATGTGCAGCAGCCGGTCACGATGCGGGTGCAGGCCGAGTACTTCCCTCGCCAGATACGGCAGGCGCCGGGCGCGGGGGAGCCACGGGAATGCCCAGTCGCCGCGTTCGGCCGCCTGGTGGGCGTGTCTGACGAAGGCCGGATTGGGCAGCCACGCGCCCAGTCGCGCGCCGGACACGGCCAGCAGTGCCTGGAACCACTTGCTCGACCTGCCCATCGCCGAGGCGAAAGCCGCGCCGCTGACCGCGACGGCGCCCTGCACGGTGAGGTCGCGACGGAACCGGGGAGTCACCGCGCGTTCGAGGTCGGTGGTGCGCACCCAGCCGATGTCGGGGCCACCGGTCCAGTCGGCGCTCATCGTGTAGGACACCGCGCCGAGCCCTGGAGGTGTCCTCGCCTCACCGGTGAGGTTGGCCGCCGCGGCGAACACCACCTTGGGGAATCGCACCCCCTCGGCGGTGACGCCGTATGCCGACAGAGTCGTGCGCTCGGCAGCGGTGTAGGGCACGGCGACCACTTGGCCGTCGCTGTCCCTGCGCACGGTGCGCACGGCGAACGCGGAGGCGAGCCGTTCCCGGTAGAACGGGTGCAGGCTCAGCGATGTCACGTCGAACAGTCCGCCCAGCACCAAAACCACCGCGCCGACCACGGCGGCCGACCACAGCGCGGCAGGCTCGCCGAGCGTCGTGGCCGAACCCGCGAACAGCAGCAACCACACCAGGACGAGCACCCCGGTGGTGGCCATGACGAGCAGGCGTTGCAGCATCCCGCTGGGCACGGCGGCCGGAACGCCTCCGCTCTTGCGCAGCCGCAGCAGGCCGGATGCCCGCTGGCCGAGCATCGCGCGCCTGCGCCAGAAAATCGACGCGATGGCGGCCGCGTAGGTCAGCAGCACGGTGCCGACAGGGCCGAGCACTCCTGGCACCTCACCCGACACGTCGAGCAGCCACGCCGCGAGCCACACCAGCAGCGGAATTCCGAGCGTGACGACGCCGATCAGCGCGGCAAGCACGCCGAAGGCGGGAACGAGACGGGCCGAGAACGCTCTGCGTTCCGCGGCACCCCGGCTGTAGAGGGCAAGCAGAAACGTGGTGACGCCCACGAAGCCGATGGCGTACAGCGCGCCGGGCCTCGGCACCGGGTATTGCGACGGCGCGAGGCTCACGTCGGTGAGCGGAACCTGAGCGTAGAGCCAGCCCGAGGCGACGCCGAACACCACCGCCGGTCCGAAAAGGACGGTGAGAGACAGCAGCAGTCCTCTGGCGATCCTGCCGAGCGCGCCCATGAGCTGTCCTCGCGTGTCGGCGAGATAGCTGGAGTGCCGCCTGAGGTGATCGAGTTCAGCCGAGCCTTGCTGGTACACGGTTTCCGGGTCTCGCACGACCTCGCCAGGCAGTCCGGAGGGCGGCGGCGCGCCGGTGAGTGCCTGCTGGAACGCTCCCGCCGTGTAGCCGCCACCGGACACCGAAACGACGTAGTCGGCGGAAAGCAGTTCGGCCCGCAGCGATTGCAGCGCGCCCATCGCGACGCTGGCCGCCCTGATGCCGCCGCCGGAAAGGCAGACCCCCGTGGTGTGTTCCCCACGGTCCCAGCGTTGGTTGACCATTTCGGGATCGACGCCGGGCACGGTGTAGGCGGAGTGCCAGCGATGGGCGCCGCGACGGTCTCCGGCGTGGACGGGCGGATCGTCGCTTTCCAACGGGGCCGGTGGCACGGTGTCCATGTCGTGCTCGGCCTGTCCGGCGAGTTCGCGCTGGGTGTGCGCGATGCCCCGCCACACCACCACGACGACGGCCGTCGCGGCGACGAGACCGGCGAACAGGATGGCACTGAACTCGACGACGGTCGCGGCCGTGGCGACTTCCAGCGCCCATGGTGCGATGCCGTGCCATCCGGTCACCGCGAGCAGAACGAGGTCGCGGAGCAGTCCGGTGATCACGACGACGACGGTGGCGATCCTGGCGTATCGCGATAGCTTGATGGCGTTCGGCGTGCGTGCGACCCACAGCGCGACCGTGGTACCCAGCCACAGCGCGACACCGCACATGACGACGAACAGCAGGTCCCATGTCGCGGCGGTCGCCGTCCCCTCCGGCAGCGGCACGGGCTGGCCGCCACCGGCGAGCGCGGTCGCGGTCAGGTCCGATGGTGAGGGCAGGAACGCGGCAGCGACGGGAAGGGCGATCGCGGCCGAGGTGACGGCGGCGGCGACCGAACGGCGCGGAGCGGTCGCGGCGGTGCTGCTCTGTCCGTCGGTGCCGCTTCGCCCTTCGGCCGGTTCCTGTTCCGGGCCGGGTTCCGGATCCGGCGCGGCGTCCGAGGTAGAGCCCGGTTCGGACACGGTGGAACCCCCAGTACTTCATTCGTGTGGCTGCCGATGACCCAGCGTAATCCGCGCCGGACGGTCGCCCGCGCTCACCGGCCGGTGTGTGCCCGAAGCAGTCTCCTGGGACGGGCCAAGGGGTGTAAAGCGGTCTGGCCGGTTCGTTATTGCACGCCGTCGCCCGGCCTCCGGCTCGCGGAGGCGGTAACGGGGTCCAGGGCCGCGGGAGTTGCGCGGGCCGGAGTCGTGCCGGTGTTCCGAACGCGGATCTCGTCGTCCTGGGTGCGGATCTCGCCGCCCTGGACGGGGGACTCGCGCGGGTGGACGGGGGACTCGCGGACCGCCGAACAGGGCAGTAGGTCCCTACCGGCAGGCGGATGACGCGAGGACCGTGGACGGTGTTGCCACCACGTCCCGCCACGGTACGACCCGATCCGGTACGTGGCCGAGGGCCGCGACAGCGGGGAAGGACAGCGAGCGATGAACGGCGATGACGACATGGTGAAGGCCGAGCCCATCGAGGCGCAGCCCATCGTGGTGGGCGTGGACGGCTCGGCAGCCGCGCTGGCCGCCGTCAGGTGGGCTGCCCGCGAGGCATTCCGGCTCGGCGCGGCGCTGCGGCTGATCCACAGTTGCGATCTGCCGCCGCTGAACCCCCGGATCCCGATGGTGCCGCCGAGGGAGTACGCCTCAGCGTGGGCGGAGTCGGGGCGGCACTGGCTCGCCGACGCGCGGGCGGCCGCCACCGATGAGGCGCCGGGAATCGACGTCGACTGGGATGTCTGCTTCGGCGGTGCGGCCGACACCCTCGTCGACGAGTCGGGTGCCGCGAGCCTGCTCGTGGTCGGCACCAGGGGGCTCGGTGGTTTCCGCAGGTTGTTCGTGGGATCGGTCGCGGTGACGGTCGCCGCGCACGCGCGTTGTCCTGTCGTCGTCGTGCGCGAGGACACCATCGCCGACGCCGGCCCGGTCGTGGTCGGTACCGACGGATCTCCGTTGAGCGAGCAGGCGCTGGCGTTCGGGTTCGAGGCCGCCTCCGCGCGCGGCGCGCGACTGCTGGCCGTACGGGTATGGGACGACCCGTTCGATGGCGCCGATTGGGACGAACTCGTGCGGGGGTACGCGGAAGTCCCGGCACATCCCGCACCTGCCGCCCCACCGGCACCGAGCGTCCCATCGGCCCGGACGGTCACGGCCACGGCGCCGGACCGGCCCGGCGCCGTCGCCGACGGGGAGGCCCGCGCGCTGCACGCCGAGGTCACCGGCTGGCGCGACAAGTACCCCGACGTGGTGGTTCACGAACTGGCCGTACGGGGAAACCGGGCTGCTGACGCGCTTCTCGAAGCGGCGCGCTACGCACAGTTGCTGGTGGTGGGCTCGCATGCGCGCGGAATGGTCGCCGGGAGGGACACGGCGCTGCTCGGGTCGGTGAGCCAGGCACTGTTGCGGCTCTCGGCGTGCCCGGTGGCGATCGTGCGCCCCCGGCACTAGTGGCGCGCCCATCGGCTTAGTACATTGTGGACGGTTGAGGGCCTTGACCCGCTAGTCCATTACGGTGAACGCGAGGCATCCCGTCCCCTTGGCCGTGGTGATCACGGCCTGTGGTGTGAAGCCCGCCACGGAGTCCCGCTCCGCGTGGTCGGTGGCAGCGCGGACCGGCTCCCGTGAGACGCTTGCCCGGACGGCGATGTCGGCGCGGGCCACCCCGCGAACCGCCCTCAGGGACACGTTCGTGTGTCGCGGCGACACTATTCGTTGCCGCAATCGCGCTGCCGCAAGGGATACTGGATCGCGGTGGGCGGAAGAAGCCCGCGCAACCGGTGCGGTTCGCGAGGGTGGGGCGCCGGGCGAAGGGGGTCGGGTGTGATGGATGTGTCCGGTCGGGACCGCTCCGGCGGCAGGGCCACACGGCTGTGGCGGCGGTTGTATCCCGGCCGAAACCCGCTGGCGCGCAGGGGCGACCGGCTGGAGGGGCGCTTGCTCGTGGTGTTGCTGTTGCTGTCGCTGATCGCGTTGCCGATCGCGGCGACGGCGGGAAGCGACACCTATGCCGCCAGGCTGACCGACGTCCAGCGCGAGGCGGGACTCAAACACAAGGCCACCGCGGAACTGCTGGCCGACGCGCCGGTGACCGCCCCGGCGGGCGACGTCGAGACCGTCAAGGTGCAGGCTCGCTGGCGGTTGCCGGACGGTACGGAGCGCGTCGGCACGCTCGCCACCTACCGGGGCAGCGCCAAGGGCACGAAAATACCCGTATGGCTGGACAATTCGGGCGATCTGACCAGCCCGCCGGCCACCAAGGTCGGCGCCGCGACCGACGGGGTCAGTGTCGCGGTGTCGCTGTGGTTCGGGCTCGTCATGGTGTTCTGCCTGATCTTCTTCACCTTCCGGGCCGTGCTCGCCAGGATGCGGGCCGCGCAGTGGGCGCGCGAATGGGCGAGGGTCGAACGCCAATGGAGCAGACGCTGAATCCGCGCGTGGCGCCAACGGAGCCCGGGACGGCCGGGCTCCTCCGGTTCCGCGACAGGGGGGAGGGCGGTGAGATGACCATCTCCGCCCCGCTGATGAAGGCATGGCACGTACGGGTTCCCGGCGCCGTCGAGACCCGGCCATTGGTTCAGACCGAGGATCCGGTGCCCACCCCCGGTCACGCGGAGCTGTTGCTGCGGGTCCGCGCGTGCGGGGTGTGCAGGACGGACCTGCACGTCGCCGAGGGTGACCTTCCGGTGCACAAGGCTTCGGTCGTGCCGGGTCACGAGGTGGTCGGCGAGGTGGTCGCGAAGGGCGCCGGTGCGGGAACCGGGTTCGCCATCGGGGACAGGGCCGGTGCCGCCTGGTTGCGGGACACCTGCGGGAAATGCCGGTTTTGTGTGCGTGGTGCGGAGAACCTGTGCCCCCGTTCGGTCTACACCGGCTGGGACGCCGACGGCGGGTACGCCGACTACACCACGGTTCCCGCCGCCTACGCGCTGCGGCTTCCCGACGATTACGACGACGCCGAACTCGCGCCGTTGCTGTGCGCCGGCATCATCGGCTTCCGCGCTCTGCGGCTTGCCGAGGTACCTCCGGGCGGCAGGCTCGGCATCTACGGGTTCGGCGCGAGCGCCCATCTCGCCGCGCAGGTCGCGATCGCGGACGGGGCGAGGGTGCACGTCATGACCCGCGGCGCTCGGGCGAGAGAGCTCGCCCGTGAACTCGGCGCGGCCTCGGCGCAGGGGTCCGCCGACACCCCGCCGGAACGGCTCGACGCCGCCATCCTGTTCGCACCGGCGGGTGAGCTCGTACCGAGCGCGCTGGCGGCGCTCGACGGAGGAGGGACACTCGCGGTCGCCGGTATCCACCTGACCGAGATTCCCCCACTCGACTACCAGCGGCACCTCTTCCAGGAACGCCGGCTCCGCAGCGTCACGGCCAACACGAGGGCAGACGCCATGGAGTTCCTGCGATTCGCCGCCCGACATCCGCTGCGAGTGAGCGTGACCCGCTACCCGCGGTCGGCCGCCGACCAGGCCCTCGCCGATCTGGCCGCCGACCGCGTGAATGGCGCCGCGGTACTGGTCTGAGCTCGCTCGAAGCGGCCGATTGGAGCTGCCACCGGTCCCCACCTTCTGCTGTAGTCGCGGGTAAGCCGCGCGGAGTGCGAAAGGTGTACCGACATGCCGAGCAAACCGGTTCGCCAGTTGCTGGTCGCGGTGGCGGTGTTCGTCGTGGTCGCGGCGGGGGTCGCGGCCCTGTTGCTGACCGGGCGTGATCGAGACGCCGGACCGGCGAGGCCAGGCAACCCGCCGGAGAGCACCGAACCGGGAGCCCCTGCCGAACCCGGCGAGCGGGTCGTCGTCGTGAAGATCGACAACGTCGCGCCGGCCAGGCCGCAGACCGGGCTGACCGAGGCGGACGCCGTGTTCGTCGAGCCGGTCGAGGGCGGGCTGACCCGGCTCGCGGCGGTCTATTCGACGAGGTTGCCTCCGGTCGTCGGCCCGGTGCGCAGCGCGAGGGAGACCGACATCGACATGCTGGCCCAGTTCGGCCGTCCCACGCTCGCTTTCTCCGGTGCGGCGCCGGAGATCCTGGCGCTGCTACAGGAATCCCCCGTCGACTCGGCGACCTCGGAACAGATTCCCGGCGCTTACTTCCGCGAGGCCGCTCGCCCGCTGCCGCACAACCTGTACGTCCGGCCCGACCAATTGCCACCCGGTCACGGCCGCTCGCCGGCCAGGACGTTCGGCACCGGTCCCGCGCCAGAGGGCGGGCGGGCTTCCGGTGAGCACACCGTGCGGTTCCCCGCGGCGACCTACGACTTCCGCTGGTCGGCCGAACAGGGCAGGTGGCTCGTCGCGCTCGACGGGACTCCGGTGGAATCGGTGGGTCACGGTCAGGTCGGCGCGGCGACCGTTGTGGTGCAACAGGTCCCGGTCAGGGCAGGAGCGCATGTGGAGGACGTGGCGGGAGCGGTGTCGCCGGTCGCCGAGACGGTTGGCACCGGAGCGGTGACCGTGCTGCGCGACGGCCAGGAGTTCGAGGGAACCTGGTCGAGACCGGCCGCCGAGGCGCCGACGACGTTCACGACGGCAGGTGGTGAGCCACTGCGCGTCGCCGAAGGGCCGGTGTGGATCCTGCTCGTGTCCTGACGAACACGCGACGGCGAAGAGTCCACTATGGACACTCCGGCTTGTCGTCCGCCAGCACGGTCAGTGCGGCTTCGAGCGATTCGGCAGGCGAGGACGTGGTGTCGATGTCGGCCGCGCCGGGCCAGTCGTCGGCGTCGGCGGACATCGCCTCGGCGATCGCGGCGTCGGCGTCGGAGAAGGGCCGCGCTGCCCCGGCGGCCTCGGCACGCTCGGCGATGCGGCGCGCGCCGACCTCGGGAGGCGCGACGCACCGCAGCTCGGTCAGCGTGCTGTGTGTCGCGGAGGAGACCTCCCTCGCGCCTGCCCTGTCGCTCGCGCGAATCCACGACGCGTCGAGCACCACGGTTTCGCCCTGCCCGAGTAGTTCCCCTGCTCTGCGCGCCAGTTCCCGGTAGGTGTGCTCGCTGTGTTCCGCGGAGTAGAGACCTTCCCGGTAGTCCGAGGAGGCGTCGTCGGCCGGCGAGCGGCCAGCCAGTTCCTTCCTGAGCCGGTCGCTGCCGATCAGCACCGCGCCGAGCCGGTCGGCGATTCCGGCGGCGAGCGTGGATTTTCCCGTTCCTGGAAGGCCGCCGACGAGGATCAGCCTCGGCTGCCCTTCCCGCAGGTGAGCGAGCGCGAGACCGGCGTACTCGCGTGCTTCCTTCGCCGCGTCCTCGTCACCCTGCCCTGCCCGCAGGCAGGCCACTTTGGCCCTGACGAAGGCGCGGTAGGCGATGTAGTGGTGACGCAACGACGACGGTGCCGGATCGCCGGCGAACGCCGCGTAGTCCTCCAGCAGCGAGGTCGCCAGCGCCGTGGCGCCGAGACGTTCGAGATCCATCGCCAGGAACGCGATGTCGTCGAGACCGTCGAGCCAGCGCAGCCGGTCGTCGAATTCGAGGCAGTCCAGCACCCTCGGCCCGTCGTCGAGGCAGAAGATGTCCCCGGTGAGCAGATCCCCGTGCCCGTCGACGACCTTCCCCTCGGCGATCCGCCTCGCGAACAACGGCTGCCTTCCGGCGAGGAAATCCTCGGTCCGTCGCTCGATCTCGGCCGCGACGTCGTGATCGAGCACTCCGAGATCGCGAACCTGATCGAAGCTCTCGCGCCAGCGGCGCAGGATCGCGTCCCTCGTGCCCTGTTCGGAGATGGGCTCGCCTCGGTCGGCGCCACTGTGGAACGAAGCCATCATGCGGGCCAGCAGCCTGACGTGTGAGCGCACGATCTCGCCGGTCCACTCGTCGGCCGTTCCCGCGCACATCGAGGCGACAAGATCGGTGAGCCGACGGTCTTCCGGCATCCTCTTCATCACGACGAGATGGCCGGCCGGTTCTCCGTTCACGCCGGAGACCTCGGAAACACCGAGGTACACGTCGGGAGCGAGCCTGCGGTTGAGATCCACCTCGCGTTCGCACGCGTGTTTGCGCTTGGCGGGACTGCTGAAGTCGACGAACCCGAAGTCGACGGGCTTTTTGAGCTTGTACGCGCGCCCGCCGAGCAGGAACACCACGCCGATGTGCGTTTCGTGCACCGCGACCGGTGCGGCCGGTTCCGTCATACCCGCTCGTCCGTGCCGCGCGCGGCACCGGTGGTGGTGTTCTTGTCCGGCCGCACGATGAGCACCGGGCACTCGGCGCGGTGCACGAGCGCCTGGCTGGTCGAGCCGAGCAACATCCCCCGGAAGCCGCCTCGTCCTCTGCTGCCGACGACGACGAGCTGCGCTTTCCCGCTCCACTCCAGCAATTCGCGCCGGGGCTTGTCCTGAACCAGCACCCTGGTGACCTTCACGTCGGGATAGTCCTGCTGCCAGCCCGCGAGCCGCTCGGCGAGCCTGCGTTCCTCGACGTCCCGCATGGGCTCCCAGTCGTAGTACATCCTGGCCTGGCTGAACACCTCGTTGTCGGCGTCGCTCCAGGTGTGCACCGCGACGAGGTCGACCCCTCGAAAGGCGGCCTCGTCGAAGGCGTAGCCGATGGCGCGCTCGCTGAGCGGGCTGCCGTCGATGCCGACCACGACCGGACGCCGGTCGCGCGCGGGGACGTCGGGGTAGTCACCTCTGACCGACACGACGGGGCAGCGGGCGTGGCTGACCATGGCCAGCGTCGTGGAACCGACGATGAGCCCGGTCAGGCCGGTGCGGCCGGACGAGCCGAGAACGAGCATGCGGGCCGAGGCCGAGACGCCCAGCAGCACCTGGATGGGAGGGTCGGTCTCGAAGCGCGAGTGGATGTCGACCTTGCCTGCCTCGCGGGCAGCGGCCTCGGCCGTACGCAGGAACTCCCAGCCCTGCTTGCGCAGTTCCTCCCGGAAGGACTCGGGCGGCTGGATCGTCTCCCCGACGTAGAGGTCGGGAAAACCGGCCGCGTACACCAGATGCAGCGGAGCACGGTGCAGGATCGCCGTCGCCGCCGCCCATCGCACGGCGTGCAACGCGGCCTCGCTGCTGTCGACACCGGCCACGATCGGTGTGTTGCCACCCTGTTCCGAGGTCATGGACTCTCCCTTCGGCTGCCGTCCCGGCCGGTATCCCAGCCGGATCTCCAGGATGCCACGGTCGGCGGGCCGGGAATCCTCATGCCGGAAGGCTTTTCGCTCCCGGCTCCGTTGCCTGCCGTGCCGCGAGCCGACAGCACGGCGAGTTCGTCGCGCAGTCCCGCCATCAGCACGGGCAGGTCCCTGACCCGTTCGGGATCGGTCACCGCGGTCACGGTGAGCCTGCCGCCGTAGGACAGCGCGACGAACGAGACCGTCATGTTGCCCTTGACCGTCGACAGTGGAATGACCTCGCTGATGGGCGTGCCGAGAAAGGCCAGCCGAGCAGAGGGGCCCCTGAGATAGGTGACCGAGGTGGACAGCATGCGCTGGTGGTCGACCAGCCAGCGCTACAGCTTCAGCCTCGCGAGGCCGCGGAAGACCGGGCCGACCAGCGCCACGGAGGCGCCGCGCGCGGAACCGAACCTGCCCCTGGTGAGCAACGCGATCGCGGCGAGCCGGTCGATGGTCTTCCCTCCGGTGGGCAGTTCGACGGGCACGGCGACGGCGTGGTTGCCGAGCCGGGCACCGGGGTCGCGGCTGCGGGTGGACACGGGCACCGAAACGACGAGGCTGCCGGTTTCCTCGCCCCGTGCGGCCAGCAGCGTGTGCAGCGCGCCGGTCGCCGCGGTGAGGACCGCGTCGTTGAGCATCCCACCGTGTTCGCGGGTGGTGGCGCGCACGGCCCGCAGATCCGCGCGAGCGACGGCGAAGCGCCTGCGCGGGCCGGTCGGCTGGTTGAGCGAACCGCGCGGAGCCAGCGTGACTCCGCGCGGTCGTAGTTCGCGCAGACCGCGCCTGAGTTTGCCGGCTCCCTTCGGCAGTGTGCGCAGCGTGTCGAGTCTCCTCCGGTTCGCGTCGGCCAACAGCGCGACCGCGCGCGGCTTCGGCGCGGGGAACGCCGGATCGGCCTCGGCCGGAGTCCCGTCGGCCATCCTGGTCAGCGCGGCGAGCCCGCCGACCCCGTCGGTCAGTACGTGGTGCATGACGAACACCAGCGCGGCGTCGCCGCCCGCGAGCCCGGTGACGAACGTGACCGACCACAATGGCCGGTCCCGGGGCAGCTTCCGCGTCACCGAGGTCGTGGCGATGTCGAGTAACGCCTCGTCGTCGCCGGGGGCCGGACAGTGCACGTGCAGGAAGTGCCGGTGGATGCCGAAGCGGGGATCATCGGCCCAGTAAGGGTTTCCGAGCCCGGCGGGCGCGTGCACGAGGTGCTGCCGGAACCGGCGGATGCCGCTCGCCCTTTCCGCGACGGCGGCAGCGACCACGTCGGCGTTGAGCGCGGACCCTCCATCGAGTACCAGGATTCCGGCGATCTGCATGGGCGGGTCACCCAGGTCGGAAGCCAGGGTCATCAGGTCTCCGCCGCCCATGCGCTCGACGGGTGTCGTGTGCCCGTTCATGCTCGCCCCTCACCGCGGTCTCGGTCCGGCGCCTTTTCCCGCACGGTACGTCCTCCCGCGCGCGCCGACCGGGTTCGTTTCCTGCCTTGCGCTGACGAGTGAACGGGCATCGCGGTGTTCGGGAGGGACCAGGGGACCGGGGCAGTGAGCACGGGACGGCCGTCGGATCACAGGCTGACCAGTTCGAACGTCGCCGACGGTGTGTCCCTTCCGCAGGTGCGTGCCATGTGCCAGGCGAGGTGACCAACACCGGTCGGCGCCGCGGGCAACCGCGTCCTGCCGATGGCGAGGTAGCCGTTGGGGCTGCGGGTGACCACGTTCATCGCCCCTGCCAGCACGGCGATCCCGAAGGCGAGCACGTCGGCGCGCAGGTCGTCGTCGAGGTCCTCGGCGAGGCCGACCATGCCCCGCACCGACCCGTCGTCGTCCATTCCGGCCGCCACGGCGCCGCCGAAGCCCTCGCTCGCCTCGACGGGCACGTCGAAGACCCTGATCTGACCTTCCAGCGCGACGGCGCACAGCTTGGCCGAGGGCGTCGTGAGCATGGGGTCGTCGATCGGGCTGTGCTCGGGCGCGTACGGCGGGCGGCGGCCGACGGGGACCCCGCAGACCGGGCACGGGGCGCCCTCGACGTGCTGTTGCGTTCGCCGGTCGTTCATCGCGACCTCCGGTCGGCCGGGAGTGTGCTGTCACCTCCGTGCGCATCCACCATGCGCGGGGGAGGCGCCAGCCGGACAGGGCTGTAGGTACCTCCCACGAAGGGCTTTCGACCTACGCGCGCCCGCCGCGATGCGGTCACCATGAACGAGTGATCGCCGAGGAGGGCAGACGATCGTGAACGGCAATGCTCCGATACTGGCAGGTGTCGACGGGTCCACCTCGGCGTTGAGGGCGACGGCGTGGGCGGCACGCACTGCCGCACGGCGGCACGCGCCGCTGGTTCTGGTGTCCACGATGCTCATGCCCGTGCCCTACGGGGCGGGAATCGGCCCCCCTGCCGGCTACTTCTCCGGTTTGGAGGCCGAAGGCGAGCGGCGCCTCGCCGAGGCGGAGGAACACGCCAGGCTCGCGGCGGCCGGTGCGGGAGAACTGACCGTCAGCACGGAGTTCCACATCGGCAACCCGGTCCCGATCCTGCGGGAGCGGGCCCGCGCCGCGCGGATGCTCGTACTCGGCACAAGGGGACTCGGGGAGCTCACCGGGACGTTCGTCGGCTCGGTCGCGGTCGCCCTCGTGTCGCATGGCCCGTGCCCGGTCGCTGTCGTCAGGGGGAGGGGGCAGGACGGCGAGCCGCCCGCCGAGGGGCCGGTGGTGGTCGGCGTCGACGGCTCCTCGACGAGTGAGGCCGCCGTGGCCGCGGCCTTCGAGGAGGCGGCTGTACGAGGGACGTCGCTGATCGCCGTGCACGCGTGGAGCGACGCCTCCTTCGCGGCCATGGCGGGTCTTGAGGGCCTCGGCACCGAAGGGCTCGCATGGGACGAGATCCAGACCAAGGAGCGCCTCGTGCTGGCCGAACGGCTCGCGGGCTGGCAGGAGCGCTACCCGGAGGTGTCCGTCGAGCGGGTCGTGCGCAGAGACCGGCCGCTGCGCGGCCTGCTCGAACCCGCCGCGCGAGCGCAGCTGCTCGTCGTCGGCAGCAGGGGACGCGGTGGATTCAGCGGAATGCTGCTCGGCTCGACGAGCAACGCGCTCGTGTACTCGGCACCGTGCCCGGTGCTGATCGTGCGCCGTCAGCCGGGTGGGTGACAGCCAGTTTCGAGGTCCCACGACGTGGGGAAGACGAACACAAAGAGTGAGGGGACATGGTGATGAGCAAGATCGTCGTCGGTGTGGACGGTTCACCCTCAGCGGTGAACGCGGCGGTGTGGGCGGCGCGGGACGCCGCCGCGCGAAGCGAGGTGCTGCGCCTCGTGCACACCTACTTCGTGCCGATGCGGGGTTATCCGGGGTTCCTCGCGACCTATCCCGAGGTGAGGGAGGGAATGCGGCACCAGGGGCAGATCTGGCTCGACGAGGCCAGGACGGCGGCCGAACAGGCAGCGCCGGGTGTCGAGGTGGAAACCGATCTGCTCGAAGGCGAGGTCGTGCCCGCGTTGCTCGAGGAGTCGGCGGGGGCGCGGCTCGTGGTGATCGGCTCGCGGGGGCTCGGCGGATTCACCGGCATGCTCGTCGGGTCGGTGGCTGTCGCGCTGGCCGCGCACGGCGACTGCCCGGTGACGGTGGTGCGCGGCGCCAAGCCCAGCGACCAGCCTCCGGTCAAGGGGCCCGTCGTGGTCGGGGTCGACGGCTCGGAGGCGAGCCTCAACGCGCTGGAGTTCGCGTTCGAGGAAGCTTCGGCACGAGGCGTCCGGCTGATCGCCGTGCACACCTGGAACGACGTGACCCTTGAGGCGACACTGCGCATGTACCCGTTCTCCGTCGATCCCGCCGACGTCGACGCCGAGGAGAAGGCGGTGCTCGACGCGCAGGTGGCGTTGTGGCAGGACAAGTTCCCCGGCGTCGAGGTCGAGACGGTCGTGGAGCGCGGACGGCCCGTGCGCGCGCTGCTGGAGCGCGCGGGGCGGGCCCAGCTGGTGGTGGTCGGCAGCAGGGGCCGAGGGGGGTTCACGGGCATGCTGCTCGGGTCGACGAGCAGGGCGCTCGTCACGCACGCGCCGTGCCCTGTCGCCATCGTCCGCCCGCCAGCGGGTACCGGCCGGGCCGAGACGGACGGGGCCGCGTAGATGCGGGCCGAGGAGCTGATGTCCCGCCCCGTGGTCACGGTGACCGAGGAGACCACGGTCAAGGAGGCGGCCCGGCTGCTCTCCGAACACGGGTTCACCTCGTTACCGGTGGTGGCGGGCGACGAGCGGCTGACGGGGATCGTGACGGAGGCCGACCTGTTGCGCGATCAGATCCCGCCCGGAGTCAGGGGCGGCAGGCCAGCCGTGAGGCAGGTACCGCCGACGACGGTCGGTGAGGTGATGACCAGCCCCGCGTCGTCACGCTCGCGGAAAGCGGACATCGCGGAGCTGGTGTCGGTGCTGCTGACCGAGGGATTTCACGCGATGCCCATTGTGGACAGTCAGCGGGTGGTGGGAATCGTGACGCGCAGAGACGTGGTGCGCGCGCTGTCCCGCGACGACACCACGATCGCCAGGGATGTGCGTCGGCGGCTCATGATCTACGGGGGAGCGGACCGGTGGACCGTGGCCGTGCGCGACGGGGTCGCCAGCATCGTCGACGAGTACGACGATGCGGCCGACCGGCACGTGGCGACCCTGCTCGCCGAATCGGTACCGGGAGTCACCAGCGCCACCACCATTCACCGGCCCGCCGACTGACCACGGGACCGTCGGCGTCCCGCGATCACCGCCGCCGAGTCACAAGGTCAAACCAGGCGGGTGTTCGTCCTGGTCAGCGAGCTGAACAGGGACCTAATGCCCTGCTATCGGGGGACGACTGACCGCTGCGTGCGGCGGGGTATCCGGTCGATGCTTGAGGGAGGTGTTCACCTCCACCGGTGACCGCGACTTGGAGGGCTGATGGCTGACCCGATACCCGGTGCCGACTCCCGCTCACGCCTCGCCGTCGAGGCCGCGTTGCGGGCCGCGGTCAGGGCTCCCTCTCCGCACAACACCCAGCCGTGGCGGTTCGTCGTCGAGGAAGGGGACGTCGACGTGCTGCTCGACCGGGCGCGAGTGCTGCGGGTCGCCGATCCCGAGGGGAGGGAGGCACTGCTGGCCTGCGGTGCCGCCGTACTCAACCTGCGGCTCGCCTTCGCGGCGGAGACGCTGGCGAGCACGGTCGAACTGCTGCCGGACAAGGCGGTGCCCGACCTGCTCGCCAGGGTCCGGCAAGCGGGCCAGCGCACACCGACCACCGAGGAACTGCGGCTGGCCAGGATGATCGGCCGCAGGCACACCAATCGCAGGCCCTTCGAGGAAAGGACGGTGCCCGCACACGTGCGGCACACCCTGACCGTGGCAGCCGCGGAGGAAGGCGCGCGGCTGATCCTGCTGGAACAGCCACGGCTCGACCGGCTCGCCGTGCTGCTGCGCAGGGCCGACCACGAGCAGTCGGGCGACCCCGCTTTCCGGGCGGAGCTGCGGGCCTGGACTCACGAGGGCGACGGCAGGCGCGACGGGGTCCCCTATTCGGCTGGTGGTCCGCGTGCGCTGAGGGAAGGACTGCTCGCGCTGCGCGACTACGCGGCCGACAGTACGGAAAGGCACGAGCGGGAGTTCGAACGCGCGCCGCTGGTCGGCGTGCTCACCACGACCGGTGACACGCGGCGGCACACGCTGCGCGCGGGGCAGGCGATGGAGCGGGTTCTGCTCACCGCCACGGCCGCCGGCCTGAACGCCTCGTTCCTCGCCCAGCCCATCGAGATCGGCTCAGTGCGCGAGGAACTGCGTTCGATGCTCGGGGAACACGAATTCCCGCAGACGGTGCTGCGGTTCGGCTTCGGCTATCCGGGCGGGCTCACTCCGCGCAGGACGGTCGACGAGGTCACGAGATGGGGTGGGTGGCGTGACGGTTAGCCCGGTGCTGGCTGCCGGTACCCGGCACGTGTGGTCGGCGCAGGAGAAGGGCGTACTCGCCAGCGCCGCGCGCACCGCCCTGCACTGCGGGGTGGGCAGCGCCTGGACCCTGCGGATGTGGGAACACGACGTCGAGCTGCACGAACGGTTTCACGCCACCAGCTGGCACCACGAGGGAGCTGGAAGGGACAGGGTCATCGCGTGTGGCGCCGCGCTGGCCGGTGTCGTGGTCGCCGTGCGGGTGCTGGGCTGGCTGCCGGAAATCATGATGCTCGGCGACGCGGCGCGCCCTGAGCTCGTCGCCACCGTCGGCGCGCGTGCCAGGCACCGGCCCTCGGCGCGCGACGTGCGCTGGTTCAAGGCGGGATTCGGCAGGCGATGGCATCGCGGAACGCTCGACCCGGAAGAACTCGACCCCGCGCTGGTAGACGAACTGGTGTGCGCGGGAACCGGCCAGGGAGTGAGCGTGGTGCCGGTTTCGGCGTTCGCCCCCGGCAACCGCAAGCAGCCCCTCGAACCGGGGCTGCTCATCGTCACGGCGGCGGACGGCCGCAGGGACCAGGTCGCGGCGGGGGTCGCGATGCAGCACTGCGCTCTCGCAGCCTCGGCACGAGGCTTGACCGCTGAACCGAGGACCGGTCCTTTCCAGTTCCGCGAATTCCGCAGGCGCGTGTTACGCGGCAGAGGACTCAGCGGCAGTCCCCAGCTTTTGCTGCGCCTCGGTGAACGCGGACCGGTTGAGCCGGGCTCGCGGCAGGGATAATCTCCCCGGATACCACGTTTGCCCGACACGGCACCCCGGCCGGGTGGCTCCGGCGTCACGGCGGGCAGCGGGACGGACGGAGAGTGGATGCCCGAGAACCCGGGGACCGGTGACGCGGCGCGGCGCGAGCCCGCCTCGGAGGGACTCGCCGGGCTGCGACTGGACGAGCTGTTGCACGAGGTGCAGGAGCGGCTGGCCCAGATCGTCAAGACCAGGGACCGGTTGCAGGGGTTGCTCGACGCCGTGCTCGCCGTCGCCACCGGGCTGGAACTGGACTCGACGCTCCAGCGCATCGTGCAGGCGGCGACCGAACTGGTCGACGCCAAGTACGGCGCGCTGGGCGTGCTCTCCGAGGAAGGCGGTCTCTCCGAGTTCGTCTACGTCGGCATCGACGAGGCGACGAGGTCGCGGATGGGGCACCTCCCGGAAGGCAAGGGACTGCTGGGCGTGCTCATCGAGGAGCCGACGCCGGTGCGGGTCGCCGACCTTTCGCGGCATCCGGCCTCGGTCGGTTTTCCCCGCAACCATCCGCCCATGCACAGCTTCCTCGGTGTTCCGGTGCGCGTGCGCGATCGGGTGTTCGGCAACCTCTACCTCACGGAGAAGCGGGACGGCGCCGAGTTCACGCCCGACGACGAGGTGGTGCTACAGGCACTGGCAGCCGCGGCGGGGGTCGCCGTCGACAACGCGCGGTTGTTCGAACAGTCGCGCACGCGGGAACGCTGGCTCGGCGCCGTCGCCGAGATCAACGGGGAACTGCTCGGCGGCGCGTCGGTCGACGCGACGCTGCGGCTGATCGTGCGGCGCGTATGCGAACTGGCCGAGGCGGGCGACGCGTTGCTGCTGCTGGCCGAAGACGAGGGCACGGAACTCATCTCGGTGGGCGTCGTGGCGGGGGAGCGGGCCGCCGGCCTGCTGGGCATCACCGTGGACACGGTGGGACGATCGGAGATCGCCGAAGCCATGCGGGTGGGGGAACCCCGGCTGCTCGCCGACCTCGCCGCGGTGCTTCCCGACGAGCCGAAGGTGGGTTCCTCCGGTTTCGGCCCAGCCGTCGCCGTGCCGCTGAGCGGCTCCTCCGGCGCCGGTGGCGTGCTCATCGTGGCGAGAGCGAAAGGGGAGGCCGGCTTCGGAGCCGAACAGTTGCCGATGTTGTCCTCGCTCGCCGACCAGGCCGCCGTCGCGCTCGAATTCGCGGAGAAGCAACGCAATCAGCGACTGCTCGACGTGCTCGCCGATCGGGACCGGATCGCGCAGGATCTGCACGATCACGTCATTCAGCGGTTGTTCGCCACCGGGATGAGCCTGCAAGGCACCCTGCGCCGCATCACCGATCAGCCGGCCCGCGACAGGGTGCAGCACTCGGTCGAGCAACTGGACCGCACCGTGCGGGAAATCCGTACGTCCATTTTCGACCTGCACACGGCGGGAACCGACCGCCCGGCGAGCCTGCGGCGCAGGCTGCTCGACGTGATCACCGACGTGTCGGCCGACGCGACGGTGTCGCCTTCGATGCGCGTGTCGGGTGCCGTCGACACCTTCGTGCCACCGACACTGGCCGAGCACGCGGAAGCGGTGCTGCGCGAAGGACTCAGCAACGCGCTGCGGCATTCGGGGGCCGACGACATCGTGGTCACCGTCGACGCCAACCCGCGCGAACTGACCATCGAGGTCGCCGACAACGGCGTCGGCATCTCCGGCGGCGGTCACCGCGGCGGGCTCGACAACCTCCAGCGCAGAGCCGAACAGAGCGGCGGGACGGTGTCGGTGGTCTCCGGCGAGCACGGAGGAACCATCATGCGCTGGCGGGTACCGCTCGGGTAGTCCCGCCGTGCCTACTCCTGAGGTGGTTTCCCGCCACCGGACTTGCGCAGCTCGGTGGCCAGCACGGCGGCCTGCGTCCGTCGCTGCATCCCCAGTTTGCCGAGCAGCCGCGACACGTAGTTCTTGACCGTCTTCTCGGCGAGGAAGAGCCGCTCGGCGATCTCCCTGTTGGTCATCCCCTCACCGATCAGCTCGAACACCGCTTTTTCCTGCTCCGACAGCGAGGAGACCGGATCGGCCTCGACCTTTTCCCTGCGGATGCGGCTCATGAGCGCCGCCGTGGTGCGGCTGTCCAGCAGCGAACCGCCCGTGCCGACCGTCCTGACGGCGGAGACGATGTCCGAACCGAGTACCTGCTTGAGCACGAACCCCGAAGCCCCGGCCATGATCGCGTTGAAAAGGGCCTCGTCGTCGGCGTACGAGGTCAGCATCAGGCAACGCAGGCCCGCGACGACCGACAGCAGTTCCCTGCACAACTCGACCCCGTTGCCGTCGGGAAGCCGGACGTCGAGCACCGCGACGTCGGCGCCGGAACCGGGAACCCTGGCCAGCGCCTCACTCACCGACGCCGCCTCGCCCGCGATCTCCATGTCCCGCTCGTCCGCGAGCAGGTCGGCAAGACCACGGCGCACGATTTCGTGGTCGTCGACGAGGAACACGCGGATCGTCACCCCAACACCATAGCCCGGCACGGCGGCCACGAGGTGATCCAGAAGTCGCCAGGCGCGGGGGACTTTCGGCACTATCGACCGGGTGAGCGGCAGCGTGGCCGGTTGACTGAGGCCGGAAGTCCCTTGCCGCAAGGGACTTCCGTATCGTGCGAAGCCGCCGGGTTTCCGGGATGGTGTCAGTCATGAGCGAGCGGCACGAATGGTCGGCGGGTGAGACCGACGTGCTCGCGCGCGCGGTGGTGAGGGCCCCTTCCGTGCACAACACGCAACCGTGGTCGCTGGAGCTGGCCGACGGGCAGGCCGCGTTGTACGAGCGTGCCGACCTGGCGCTGCCCTTCCACGATCCGCTTGGCAGGGACAGGTCGATTTCCTGCGGTGCCGCCGTCGAGCACCTCGAACTGGGCATGCACGTGCTCGGTGTCGCCACCGATCTGCGGCTGCTTCCCGAACCGGGCGACCCCGCCGTCGTGGCCAGGCTGCTCGTCGCCGGTTCGCGCGTGCCAACGGATGTGGACCTGCACCGGTACTCGGCCATCGCCCGGCGGCGCAGCTACCGGCACCGGTTCGCGGCGACGGCGGTGTCCGGCTACGCCCGCAAGGATCTGCTCGCCGCCGCCTCCTTCGAGGGCGTCACGGTGAAACCGCTGCACGGGAACGCGGAGTTCGCCGCGCTGGCCGATGTCCTGGAGTACGCGGGTGTGGCGGCCAGAGCCGACCGCGGCTACCAGCGCGAACTCGCTCTGTGGACGATCAGGGACGAGAGCACGCACGAACACGGGGTCGGCATCGCGGGAAGCGCGTTGCCGGCCTCGACCTTGCCGTGGGCCGGGATCGTGCGCGCCCGCACCTCGGTACCCGACCGGCAGACGCTGGCCGAGCGGCTGGCGGGCGAGACGGTGCTCGTGTTCGGCACGGCGGGGGACACCAGGATCGATCACATCCGGGTCGGCATGGCGATGGAACGCACCTGGCTGGCCGCCGTCGACATGGGCCTCGTCGCGGCGGTGCAAACCCAGCCGCTGCACCTTTCCGAGGTCCGCGCGAGCCTCGCGACGTCACTGGGACTGCCGGGCCGCCCGCAGTTGCTGATGCGGGTGGGACACGCGGCCGGTCCTGTCCCGCAAAGTCCCCGGCGCCGCGAGGCCGAGCTGCTGCGGCCCCCGCCGGGCAACGGAAACGGCACGAGCGGGGACAACGGGAACCACCGGCGAGCGGGCGGTGACAGCGGGGCGCCCGCGGCCCGCGCCGCACCACGACGGTGAGTGACGGCCCAGCTAACGCCGGGACGTCTCGTCGCCGAACCCACGGCGCCGGGCCGCGAAGACGGCGGCTTCGGTGCGGCGTTCGAACCCCAGCTTGTGCAGCAGCGACGACACGTAGTTCTTGACCGTTTTCTCCGCGAGTACCAGTTCCGCGGCGATCTGCCGGTTGGTCAGTCCCTTCGCGACGAGATCGAGCACCCTGCGTTCCTGCGGGCTCAATGCCGCGTAACGCGGGTCGGGCTCGCGCTCGCCGCGCAGCTTCGTCAGCATCGCGTCGGTGAGGTGCGTGTCGAGCAGGGTCCCGCCGCTGGCCACCGTGCGCACGGCCGAGATCAGGGCCGCGCCGGAGATCTGTTTGAGCAGGTAACCGGCCGCACCGGCCATGATCGCCCCGAAAAGGGCCTCGTCGTCGGAAAACGATGTGAGCATGAGACACGCGGGCGGTGGCTCGATGGCGGCGCGGATGTCCCTGCACACCGTGACGCCGACTCCGTCAGGGAGGCGGACGTCGAGGATCGCCACGTCAGGGCGCGTGTCCGGGATCCTCGCCAGTGCCTCCGCGGCGGTTCCCGCCTCGCCGACGACGCGCAGGTCCTCCTCGGCTTCCAGTACCGTTCGCAGGCCGGTGCGCACGACCTCGTGGTCGTCGAGCAGGAACACCGAGATGGTCATGCGTGTCCTCCCTGAGTTCGCGCGTCATGTCGGGGCAGCCGCACCGTCCAGGTGAGCCCCGTGCCCGCACCGGGGACCCCGCCGATCGAGAACGTGCCGTCCCAGTCGGCGGCGAGTACCTCCAGTTCGGCGATCTCACCGTCCTGTCCCGCCCGTTCGCCCGGGTGGGCGGCACCGTTGTCGGCCACCGTCGTCGTCAGGGTGCGGCCCGCGCGGTCGACCACCACCTCGACGGTCGCCGCGGTCGCCTCGGCCCGCCGCGCCGCGTGCGTGAGGGCTTTGTCCACCACGGCGAGCAGGTCGGCCCGCATCGCGGCGGGGATGGCCGTGTCGAGCGGGCCGTCGAACGACAACCTCGGCTCGAACCCCAGCGTGCCACGCAGCCCGAGGCACAGCCTGAGCAGGTCGGCCCGCACGCCACCGGGAGCCTCGACGGGATGTTGCAGCGAGAAGATGCTGTTGCGGATGTCCTTGATGGTCCGGTCGAGATCGTGGACGAACCCGCTGACCAGAGCGCCGGCCTTCGCGTCCGTGGTGAGCTTTCCCAGCCCTTCGAGACCGAGGCCGACGGCGAAAAGCCGCTGGATCACCAGATCGTGCAGATCGTGTGCGATCCGTTCGCGATTCTCGAACACGGCGAGCTTGTGCCGGTCTTGCTCGGCCCTCCCGAATTCGAGCGCGAGCGCGGCCTGGCTGGCGAACATGCGCACGAGCTGCACGTCGTCGGCGTCGAAGGGCACCGTGCCATGTCCCCTGGCGACCAGCAGAACTCCCACCGGGAGGTCGCCGACGGTGAGCGGTACCGCGATCGCCGAGTCGAGCGCGGTCACCAGATCCGGCATCGTGGCTCCCGACCAGCCGCTCTGGTAGGTCGCGGCCAGCGTGCCGTAGTCGCGGACGAGCACCGGTTCGCCCGTGGTGAACGCCTGCCCGGTGGCCGTACCCCGCACCGAGACGGACAGTCCGCTCGCGTCGGCCGGTACCGGGCCCTCTGTCGCCACCACGTCGAATACCAGCTGGTCAGCGCGTTCGTCTGGTCTGGCGATCGCTCCGACCGCCGAACCGGACACGATGCGCGCCCTTTCGGCGATGAGCCGTAGCGCGGCGGCGGGATCGTCGCCGCGCAGCAACACGCCGGTGATCTCCTGCGCCGCGGTCAGCCAGCGCAGCCGCAGTTCGACCTTGCCGTACGCGGAGGCCATGCCGATCAACGGTGCCATCGCGGTCACGAGCCCGGCGACGGCGTCCTCGTCGTGCTCGGTGAACCCGCGCTCGTCGGCGCCGTCGTGGTCGCCGCCGGAGAGCTTGTCGGCCAGCAACAGCTGCCCGAACAGGGTGTCCTCGACGTACACGGGCATCCGCAACACCGATGTCGTCGCGGGAAAGCCGCCGGGAAGCGGATGTCCGGCACCGTTCGTGGCGCTACCGGACACCAGCAGCCGCTCCGGCTTCGCCTCCGAGGGACCCTTTCCGGCGGTGGTGCGCTCGCGCGACCACACGGGTTCGGCGGGGTTCGCGCCGAGGCCGACGGTCACGACGTCGGTGTAGCCCTCGCCGCCCTGGTCCGCCGCCGTGCTGGGGACGAGCACGAACGCGCCGTGGCTCGCGCGGGTGAGCCGGGTGGCCGCCGCCGCGATCCTCGCGAGCACCGCGGCCGGTTCCGGCACCGGGCTCCCACCGTGCCCGGCACGCGCGTCGAGCACGTCGAGAACACCGTCGAGCAGGCGGCGGACGCTGGTCTCGTTCACCACGCCCCCAAAAAATGGCCGGCTTGTGTGCTCGGATTCTAAGCACGAGCCCGCCACGGTGGATACCGGTCACCTGGTCAGCCGAACCGCCGACCGGACACGAGTTCCATCGGAATCCACAGCACACTCTCGGTGCCCGTCAGCGGCCACGGCGGGGACGGAAGCGTGGCGAGGTCGCCGTCGCGTGGTTCCAGTACCTTGCCGAGCACCGTCACGTACCAGCCGCTGGACAAGTCCGGCGCGACCGCGTCGACCTCGAAGGCCACGACGTTGCCACGAGCGGAGGCGAGGAACGTGTCCTCTGCCGAGGCGAGGCAGCCGACAGCGCCCTCACCGACGGTGAACCGGACCGGTCGCACGGCAGGCAGCCCGCGGTGGCTGAACACGATCCTGCCGACCTGTGCCGTCGCGAGCAGCGCGACGCATTGGCCACGGTCCAGCACCTCCACCCCGAACGAGTCCCGCATCGCGCACGATCCCTGTGTTTGACGATCCGGCCATTACGGTGGGGCCTTCTCGATCGTCGCGGTAGGGCCGTTCGGCCCGCGAGTTGCCTCGCTTCGCGTCAGTGCGGGTGCACCGTCGAGGGCAGCGCGAAGTGGACGGTCTCCCTCGTGATCTCCCTTTCGGACACGGTGACCGGGCCGAGGCCACCCAGCGCGGCGATGACGTCCTCGACCAGTTTCGGTGGCGCGGAGGCGCCCGCGGTGAGGCCGACGGTGCTCGCGCCGGCGAGCCAGCCCGGCCGGATGTCACCGGCGTCGTCGATGAGGTGCGCCGGTGTTCCGTTGCGGCGGGCCAGTTCGACGAGCCGGGCCGAGTTCGACGAGTTCGCCGAGCCGACGACGAGCACCAGGTCGGCGTCCTCCGCGATCGCGGTGAGCGTGCTGCCGGTTGGTGGTGGCGTAGCAGATGTCGTCGGATCCTGGCCCGCGCAACGCGGGAAACCGCTGCCGCAGTGCCTCGACCACTTCCGCGGTCTCGTCGACGGCCAGCGTCGTCTGGGTGAGGTAGGAGACGCGGGACGGGTCCCGCACCGTGAGGGCGCGTGCCTCCTCGGTGTTCTGCACGAGCACGGTGTTCTCCGGTGCCTCGCCGAGAGTGCCCTCGACCTCCTCGTGCCCCTCGTGGCCGATGAGGACGACCGTGTCACCGCGGGCGGCGAACCGCCGTGCCTCGGCGTGCACCTTCGTGACGAGGGGACAGGTGGCGTCGATGACGTCGAGACCGCGTTCGGCGGCTTCCTCGTGCACGGCGGGGGAGACGCCGTGCGCGGAGAACACCACGGTCGCCCTGTCAGGGACCCCGTCCAGTTCGTCGACGAAAACGGCGCCCCTGCTCTCAAGATCGGCCACGACGTGTCTGTTGTGGACGATCTGCTTGCGGACGTAGACGGGTGCGCCGCGCTGCGCGAGTACCTTCTCGACCACCTCGATGGCCCGTTCGACCCCCGCGCAGAACGAGCGCGGGGCGGCGAGCAACACCGTTCTCGGCCGTGCCGCGGCCAGGCACGAGGCCATGGCCGAGGCGGCGGCCGTCACCATGTGCGAACCGAGATTGCCCTCGTCGTCGGCCGCGGCGACCCCGAGCCCGGCCGGCCCTCCGCCGCCGGGCAGTACGGCGCACAGGGTCAGCCCGTCGTGGGTTTCCCTTGCCGCGCTGTCCAGCCGGAGCCTGCCTCTTGCCAACGGCACCCCTTGCCGCCGCAGCTCACCGGCGAGCAGCACGGCGGCGGGACAGGGAGTAGGCGGCCCGCCCGTGGTGAGCAGCTCGTCGGCGACGAGCACGACGTCCGCGCGCGGTCGTCCCGGCCTGTTGGCGGCGATGATGCTTTGCGCTGCGGTGACCGACATTCCGGAAGACTCCTTGCTTTCGTGCTAGTGATCGCGGGAAGTGACCAGCTTGGCCAGCGCCGTCAGCTCCGCTCTCGCGCTCGCCGACGAGGCCGCCATCGTGAGATCGCTCAGGGCTTCCTCCAGCAGCGAGTCCGCCCGCCGCACGCACCACTGCCTTCCGCCCGCCGCCTCGATGAGCCCGGCGGCTCTGGGCAGGTCGGAACCGGAAGGCGGTTCCTCACGGGCATAGAGCGCGGCGAGTTCGGCTCCCTCCTCGGTGCCGGAGGTCAGCGCGAGCACTGCCGGAAGTGACTTCTTCCGGTTGCGCAGGTCGGAGAAGGCCGGTTTGCCGGTGACGGATTCGTCGCCCCAGATGCCGAGCAGATCGTCGATGATCTGGAAGGCGAGCCCGATCCGCTCGCCGAACCGGCGCAACAGCGCCACCTGATCCGGTTCGCCCCGGCCCGCCATCGCGCCCAGCGCGCACGCGCAGCCCAGCAGCGCGCCGGTCTTGTGCTCCGCCATCCGCACACACTCGGCGAGGCCGACGTCGTTTCTGCTCTCGAACTCCAGATCGGCGCTCTGGCCGGCCATCAGTTCCTGCACGGCGGTGTTCAGGGCCGGTACGGTATCCGTTGCCGAAGGGGATCCCGGCGAGGTCAGTACCTCGAAGGCCAGTGCCAGCATCGAGTTGCCAGCGAGGATCGCGGCGTCGGAGCCGAAGACACTCCACGCCGTGGGCCGGTGCCTCCTCGTGGTGTCGCCGTCCATCACGTCGTCGTGCAGCAGTGAGAAGTTGTGCACGAGCTCCACGGCGACCGCACCCGGCACGGCCGCCGTGGACTCGCCCCCGACGGCCCTCGCCGCGAGCAGCACGAGCGCGGCGCGCAGGGTCTTGCCGCCGGATGCCGTCGCCGCGGTACCGTGTTCGTCCCACCAGCCGAGGTGGTATCCGCTGGTGTTCCTGATGGGAGCGGGCAGTGTGCCGACGGCCGCGCGCAACGCCGGGTCCACAATGGACCGGCACCGTGCCAGCACGTCGCGGGCATCCCGCGCCGCCCGTGGTGGTACCCGCGCGGCGGCGTCCTGTTTCGCCGTGGTGTCCAGCAGGCCCGACATGGTGCTCACCTGCCGATTTCGACGGATTCGAGAACACCCACCGCGTCGGGAACCAGGATGGCCGCCGAACAGTAAGCGCTGACCAGATAGGACATGATCGCCTTCTCGTCGATGCCCATGAAACGCACCGAAAGGCCAGGCCGGTACTCATCGGGGATCCCGGTCTGGTGGAGACCGATCACCCCGTTGTCCTCCATGCCCGTGCGCATGACGATGATCGAGCTGGTTCCGGTCGAGCTGACCGGGATCTTGTCGCACGGCAGGATCGGCACCCCTCGCCACGCGGCGGCGACGCCACCCTCCACGGGTACCGGCTCGGGGTAGAGGCCCCTGCTGGTGCATTCCCTGCCGAACGCGGCGATCGCGAGCGGGTGGGCGAGAAAGTACTGGGACTTGCGCCGTCTGCTCAGCAGTTCATCGAGGTCGTCAGGGGGCGGGGGACCGGTGCGGGTGTGCACCCGCTGACCCAGATCGGCGTTGTGCAGCAGGCCGAATTCCCTGTTGTTGACCAGATCGTTCTCCTGGCGTTCCCGGAGCGCTTCGATGGTGAGCCGGAGTTGCTGCTCGACCTGGTTCATCGGGTTGTTGTAGATGTCGGCGATGCGGGTGTGCACCCGCAGTACGGTCTGCGCCGCGGCGAGTTCGTACTCGCGGGGTGAGGTCTCGTAATCGACGAACGTGCCGGGAAGGCTGACCTCGCCGTTGTGCCCCGATGACAGTTCGATGTTCGCCTCGCCCTGTTTGTTGTGCGCGGGCCGTGCTCTTGCGCGCACGTCGTCGAGATGGGCGCGCAGCTCGGCCGAGGTGTCGATGACCTGTCGCGCCGCCTGCTTCGGCAAGCTCAGCACAGTACACCGGGTGAGCGCTTTGACCGTGTAGTCCCAGATTCCCTGTTCGTCCAGCAGCAGGGAGTCGCCGAAGAAGCGGCCGTCGCCGAGGACGTCCAGTACGGTGTCGTCGCCGTACTCGCCGGTGCCGATCTTGCGGGCCTTGCCGTGTGCGATGACGACGACCTGATCGATCTCGTGTCCGAACTCGACGATGACGTCACCCGGTTCGTAGTCCCGCTGGACGAACCGTTCGGCGAGCGCGCCGAACACCGTTTCCTCACCGAAGTCCCGCAGCGGGCCGAATTCGCCGAGTTCGGCGGGGATGACACTGACGGCCGATCCGGTGTTGACGCAGGTGACCCTGCCGTCCCCGAGGGTGTAGGTGAGCCTGCGGTTGACCCTGAACGCGCCGCCTTCGGCCTGGATCCACGGCAGCACCCGCAGCAGCCAGCGGGGCGAGATGCCCTGCATCTGGGGAACGGACTTGGTGGTGGTGGCCAGATTGCGGGCCGCGTCGGTAGCGAGACTCTGCCGGGGCGCTACCGCCTCGGTCTCGGGTTCTGTGACGGTCACCGGTTACCTCCGTGCACGTAGTGCCTTGTGGACTGAGTCGCTGGCTGGCTGACGTCGTGGCCTGGCATCGGTCAGCTCTCCCTGCCGACCTCGGCGCCTTCGAGTACGGCGAGTGCGTCGGGAACGAGTACCGCCGCCGAGTAGTAGGCGCTGACCAGGTATGAGGTGATGGCCGTTTCGCCGACTCCCATGAAGCGCACCGAAAGACCAGGCCGGTACTCGTCGGGAATCCCGGTCTGGTGAAGGCCGACGACGCCCTGGTTGTCCTCTCCCGTCCGCATGAGCAACACCGAACTGGTCCTCGTGTCGCTGACCGGGATCTTGTTGCACGGAAAGATCGGAACCCCGTGCCATGCCGGGATCCGGTGCCCTCCGACGTCCACACTGGAGGGATAGATACCGCGCCTGCTGCATTCCCTCCCGAACGCGGCGATGGTGCGCGGGTGCGCGAGGAAGAGGCCGGGTTCCTTCCACACCATGGCGAGCAGCTGATCGAAGTCGTCGGGTGTCGGAGGGCCGGTGCGGGTCGGCGTGCGCTGGCTGAGGTCGGCGTTGTGCAGCAGGCCGAAATCCCTGCTGTTGATCAGTTCGTGTTCCTGGCGTTCCCGCAGCGCCTCGATGGTGAGCCGGAGTTGCTGATCGAGCTGATTCATCGGCTGGTTGTACAGATCGGCGACCCTGGTGTGCACGCGCAGCACGGTCTGCGCGACGCTGAGCTCGTACTCCCTCGGTGAAGCCTCGTAGTCCACATAGGTTCCCGCGAGCCGGATTTCTCCGCTGTGGCCAGACGTCACCTCGACGTCGGCTTCACCGTGCAGATTGGCGGCGGCCTCCTCGGCGGAACCGAGCTGCTCGATGTGGGCCAGCAGCGCCGGAGCGCGTTCGGTCAGCGCGGTGAAGCTCGCGGCAGGCAGCACGAGCGCGGTACACGAGGTGACGGCTTTCGTCGTGTACTCCCACAGACTGTCCGGGTTGGTCAGCAGTTCGTCGCCGACGTAGTCGCCGTCGGCCAGCGTGCCGAGCACGACGTGCTCCCCGTACTCGCCAGGGCCGATCTTGCTGACCTTGCCGTGCGCGATGAGCACGATCTCGTCGACGCTGTCGCCGAATTCCGCGATGACCTCGCCCGGTCCGTACTCGCGCTGGACGAACCCTTCGGCCATCGCGTCGAGGACGGTGGTGTCGGGAAACTCCCTGAGCGCGGCGAACTCGCGAAGTTCGGGCGGAACGACCTTGATCCGCGCGCCATCGTTGGTGAAAGAGACCCGTCCGTTGCCGACCGTGCAGGTCAGCCTGCGGTTGACCCGGTAGGTCCCGCCGGCGGCCTGGACCCAGGGCAGCATCTTGAGCAGCCAGCGCGACGATATCCCCTGCATCTGCGGTTCGGATTTGGTCGTCGTCGCCAGGTTCCGCGCTGCCGCCGTGCCGAGGCTCTGTGCTTGCTGTTCCCCGGAGCCGAGGTCGGGCTCTGTAACCGTCACAATTCACACCACCATTTCTTGAAGGAAAAATAAGCGTTTGAATGGGGACCTGGACGACAATTCGGCCACGGCGCGCCGCTGTGTTTCAAATGCCGATAGAAACGACACTAGCAGTGGGTGTCGGCTTCAGTACAGTCGCCCGACTGTGCACTCCGTGACGGCCACAGATGAATTAAAGGTGCGCCATTCTGGTTGCCGCCGAATGTGTCGTGGGGTTGGTGGTCAAAGTAGAGCGAGGACGGGCTGTGCCGCCGCTGGCGGTCACGCGGCGAGTAGTCGATGGCCTGCTCGGCGGACAGTCTACTGCGGAGCGTGATTTCGCCTGCTCCGATAGGGTTCAGTGTGCTCGCGGTGACGGCATGTGTTCGATGAGCTTCGTGCCGGACGCGCGAGTCGTCGGTGCGGCGGCGGGGTTCGCTGGGTTGGCGGTATCCGCAATCACCAAGCGGCGTATTCGCATTTCATTCTTGTGTTCGAGCAGGTCGGTAACTACGCTGCGCTTTATCTCTTCCCGTTCGAAGGGAAACATTGTGAGCATTTTTGTCCTCGGTACTCTCTGGGTTGCCGGAGCAATCGCGGCCGGTGCTGGAATCGCTTTTCTCGTTCGCCGATTCGGTCTCGACGAGGGACGCCCCGACAATAATGAGAGGCGGCCGGTCAGGTGTTCACGATCGTCGGCGGCCTGCACGCGGTACTGATTTCCTTCGTGTTGATCTCGTTGTTCGACGGGGTGACTCAGGCGGGGGAGAGCGCGGAACGGGAGGCCAATGGTTTGGTCGCGGTCGCCTGGGCCGCCGACGCGCTGCCCGAGCAGGCAAGAGACAGGGTGCACGAGCTGAGCCGGGAGTACGCGACCGCCGTGATCGAGCAGGAATGGCCCCGGCTCGCGGCCGGTGAGCAGGTCACCGGCGCGGGGTGGGCCAGGCTCGACGAGCTTCGCGCGACACTGACCGCCGCGAGCATCACCACCAGTGACGAATGGGAGGCAGGCCGCAAGGCGGAAGCCGAGACCCAGCTACTGAAGGTCTACGAGGAACGGCAGGCACGGATCAACGACGCCGACAACAGAGGACTGGAACCCGTCGTCTGGTTCGTGCTGGGACTCGGAAGGTTCATCACGGTGGTGCTGTCCAACCTGTTCGGCGGTACCCGGCTGGTGACCCACACGATCATCGTGACGACGCTGGCCGGAATGATCGTGTTGCTGCTGTTCGCCATCTACCAGTTGCAGAACCCGTTCGGTTCGGACACTCAACTCGGGCCCGATGCCTTCCGGAACGCGCTGGACCGGCTGGGCTGAGCAGGTGCGCGGATGGTGCGGGTGTGCGCTCGTGGTCGTCGCGGCGGGGACACTGCTCGCCCTGCCTTCGGCTGGCGACTCCTCGGCGCGGCAGGATCCTTCCTGCGTCATCGAACTGGTGACCAGCGGCGGTATCGCGGCGCCGAGCACGCTGAGCACCGTCACGCTGCCGGACGGCGCCACCACCGTGATCGGGGAACTGCCGGAGCGGATCAACGCCATCGGTCACGCGCCGGAGCAGCGGATCAGCTACGGCGTCGCGGGCGGCGGCCGGGTCGTGACGATCGACAGTACCGTCGCGGGTGGTGCCGTCACCGATACCGGGGCGGTGCTGCCGCCGCTTCCCGCTCCCTCCGCCGGTGCGGTTCTGCGCGACCGCTGGTATCTGCTCGGCCCTGCCGCCCTGTACACAGTGGACATCGAAAGGGAAAGCGACACCTATCTTTCGGTGACCGGGGCGCTCCCGTTGCGCCCAGCCGGACTCGCCGCGCGAATTCACACGGTCGCCGACATCGACGCCGATCCCGCGACCGGCCTGCTCTACGGCGTGCTGCCAGGACTGCCGGAACCGCCTGGAGCGGCGGGTACCGACGGAGCCGTGGTGAGCATCGACCCCGCGTCGGGAACCGTGACCGAGTTGCCCGCCGCGACGGTGCCACCCGCCCCCGCCTACGGCGCCGTGTCCTACGGCCCCGACGGCGCGCTCTACACACTCGCCAACACGCTGCTCGGTGGCGATGCCAGGAGCGTGCTCTACCGTGTCCCACTCGACGGATCGGCTGTCTCCGAGATCTCGGCCGGCGAGCCGGTGTCCAGTTCGGACGCGACCGGCTGTGTTCCCCCGGCTCCTCCAGTTCCGCCTGTTCCCCCAGAACCGCCGCCTCCGCCATCGTCGACCCCGCCACCGCCCAGCCCTCCGCCACCGTCGACCCCGCCACCGGTATCGGAGCCCGCTGAGCCGCCGCTGCCACCCTTGCCCGGGCTTCCGGAGCCCGCTCCATCCGCCGAACCGCCGCCGAGCCCCCCGCCTGCTCCGCCCGAGCCGCCCGCCACCAGCGAACCGCCACCCGCCGTCGTCCCGCCACCGCCTCCCGAGGAGGACGTCGACAGCACCACGATCACCCCCACGGAGAAGAAGCGCCGCTGGGCGGTCGCGATGCTGTTGCTCGTGATCGGGGCCGGAGCCGCCGCGAGGAAACTCGCGCGACGTTGATCCGCCGGACCGCAGAGGTTTGCGTTCAGGTTGCCGAGATCCGCGTCCAGGCGCGTGAGTCCCGCATTCGTGCGCGAGTCCCGCGCTCGGGCTGGCGAGTTTCGCGGTCCGGATCGGCTGCCTGGAGGTGGGCACCGAACCCGCGCGGGATGTGAACCGGCCAGCGCCGTGTCGGGCATTCGGGAGCCGCGGCGAGGAAACTCGCGCGACGATGGTCCGCCGGGTTTGCCACAATCACCGCATGGACAAGCCATGGCTGATCGACGAGCTCGCCTACGCCGGGCCGGAACACCTCGACGAGGATTTCGTCGCGGGCTTCGACCGGAAGCAGGGCTATCCCGATCCCGCGCGGGACATCGCGGAGTTCACCGCGCTCGGGCTCGGTGCCGGATCGGCCATTGTGGACATCGGAGCCGGTACGGGCCGCTTCGCGCTCGCCGCCGCCACGGTGTTCGGCAGCGTGACCGCGGTCGATGTGTCACCGGCGATGCTCGGCGTGCTGCGCGAACGCGCCGCCGAGTCAGGTGCGGGCAATCTGAAGTGCGTCCTCGGCGGCTTTCTCGGGTTCACCCACGAAGGTCCCGCGCTCGACGGCGTCCACACGCGACACGCGCTGCACCAGCTTCCCGACTTCTGGAAGGCGATCGCGCTCGCCCGGATCGCGGGCATGCTGCGCGAAGGCGGGGTACTGCGCCTCGTCGACCTCATCTACGACTTTCCGCCGGAGCGGGCCGACGAGGTGTTCGCCCGGTGGCTCGCCTCGGGTGCACGGGACCCGCGTCTCGGTTATACGGCCGAGGATTTCACCGAGCACATCCGCACCGAGTACAGCACGTTCCGCTGGCTGCTTGAACCGATGCTCGACAAGGCGGGCTTCGACATCGTCACGGTGGACTTCCCCGGACCGGTCTACGGCGCCTACACCTGCCGCAAACGCGGCTGAGGACCGGCTACGTCCGCCGGTTGGCCTCCCGGGCGGCCCTGCCGGTCATCAGCTTGTCGAGCAGGCCGATGAGCGTGCGCCGTTCCTCGGCCGTCAGGGAGTCCGCCCACGCCTGCTCCCTTTCGTTGTGCGCCAGGTAGTCCCTCGTGATGACCTCGCGCCCTCGCCCGGTGAGGACCAGCAGCACGGACCTGCGATCGTGCGGGGAAGGCCGCCTGCTGACGAGGCCGGCCTTTTCCAGCGTGTTCACCAGCGCCGACACGGCGGCCCTGCTCATCCCGGACAGCGTGGCCACGCGTTTGGACTCGACCGGACCGGCGAGCCACACCACGAACAGCACGCGGAAACCGGGCCAGCTCAGTCCTCTCGGCCGGTGCACGGCCGATTCGAGGTCGTAGACCAGCGCGCTCGTCACGCGGTGCAGGGAAAGCACGAGCCGCATCGCGACCGGGTCGACGTCCTTCAGCTCCGAACTCGTGGTGGCGACCGCGAAGTCGACGAACGACAGGAAGTCCAGCTCATTCGTACTTTCAGCGGTCATCGGCACAGGCTAGCTCTTTTCCCGTTCTCCGTTCGGCGCTAGTCTTCAGCCAGGACAAAGTAGTCAAAGCTTTGATCACGGAGGCGCATCGTGGCGCGGAAGAGCTTCGCCTCGTCGGAGGACCTTGCCGAGAAGGAGCAGACGCTGGAGGTGCTCGCCGACGGGGTGTACGCGCTGACCGCGGAGGGTGACCCCAACGTCGGCGCGATCGAGGGGGAGGACTTCCTGGTCTGCTTCGAGGCCATGGCGACGCCCGTGGCCGCCGCGGAATGGCTGGCGAAGCTGCGTGAGCACACCGACAAACCGGTCCGCTATCTCGTGCTTTCCCACTACCACGCGGTTCGCGTGCTCGGTGCGTCCGCGTTCGACGCCGACGTGATCGTCGCCCACGAGAACACGAAGGCGCTCGTGGCCGAACGTGGCTTGCAGGACTGGGAAAGCGAGTTCGGCAGGATGCCACGGCTGGCCAAACAGGCCGACACCGTCCCGGGGCTCACCTGGCCGACGCTGACCTTCTCCGACCGGCTCACCATCGATCTCGGCGGGGACAGGGGAGAGCTGGTGCTGCGGTACTGCGGCCGTGGGCACACCGAGGGCGACATCGTGGCCTGGCTGCCCAGGCAGCGCGTCCTGTTCGCGGGCGACCTCGTCGAAGCCGAGGCGGCCCTCTACACCGGTGACGCCTTCCACCGTGACTGGGCATCCTCCACATTGGACCGGGTGAAGGCGTTCAGCGCCGAATCCCTCGTCGGCGGAAGGGGAGCGGTCAGCAGGGGAAGGGAGGCCGTCGACGCCGCCGTCGAGCAGACCCGCCACTTCCTCGACGTGATGATCACCGAGGTCGGCGCCGTTCACCAGGCGGGAGGCACGCTCAAGGACGCCTTCGAACGTACCCATGCCGCGTTGTCCGGCACCTACGGAAGGTGGCCGATCTTCGAGCACTGCCTCCCCTTCGACGTCTCCCGGCTGTGGGACGAACTGAGCGGCGTCGAACGGCCGGTGATCTGGACGGCCGAACGCGACCGCGAGGTGTGGGACCAGTTGCAGGACTGAGAGCCATGAGCCCAGTCCAGCCACCGGCCGCCGAACCGGTCGCGGTCGTCGGAAACGGCCCCGTCGGGCAGACCGCCGCGTTGCTGCTCGCCCGCTGGGGCGTTCCCGTGCTGCTGCTGGACAGGAGAGCCGAGCGCGACCACGTCGGGTCGAAGGCGATCTGTCAGCAACGCGACGTGCTCGACATCTGGGAGTCCGTCGGTGCTGGCCTGCGCATCGCGCGTGAAGGGCTCACCTGGACGACCGCGCGCACGTTCTACCGCGACACGGAACTCTTCGCCTACCCGGTCGCCGAGGGCGGCCGGTCCTGTTTCCCTCCGTTCGTGAACCTCTCGCAAACCCGCACCGAGGAGATCCTCGACGAACGCATCGCCGTGCAGCCGCTCATCGACGTGCGCTGGGGGCACACCGTCACCGGGCTCACCCGGGACGCCGACGGGGTCGAACTGCGCTTCGCCCACGGCGAGGCTCTGCGGGCGAGTCACGCCGTGTTGTGCGCGGGCGCGCGCGGCGAGCCGCTGCGGGAGGCACTCGGCGTGACCTTCGACGGCCACTCCTTCGACGACCGGTTCCTGATCTGCGACATCCGCACCGACCTGCCTGGCTGGGCGGACGAGCGCCGGTTCTACTTCGATCCACTGTGGAATCCGGGACGACAGGTGCTGATCCACCCCTGCCCCGGCTCGACGTTCCGGATCGACTGGCAGGTTCCCCGTGACTACGACCTCGCCGCCGAGGAGGCCGACGGCAGCCTCGACCGCAGGATCAGGGCCATCATCGGTGACCGCGACTACGACATCGTGTGGAAGTCGGTGTATCGCTTCCAGTCCAGGATCGCGAACAGGTTCCGCAGCGGCAGGGTACTGCTGGCCGGAGACTGCGCCCATCTCGTGGCGCCGTTCGGCGCGCGGGGCCTCAACTCCGGTGTCGCCGACGCGGAGAACCTCGCCTGGAAACTCGCGTTCGTGCTGCGCGGCTGGGCCGGTGAGGGCCTGCTGGAGAGCTATCACGCCGAACGGCACGCCGCGGCGGTGGAGAACCTGGAGGTCACCGGTGCCACCATGCGGTTCCTCGTGCCCGGAACCGAAGCCGAGTTCGCCAGGCGCGAGCAGGTGCTGAACAGGGCCGCGGGCGACCCCTCAGCATACTCCGATGTGGACTCCGGAAAGCTGTCGGAACCGTTCTGGTACAAGGATTCGCCGCTGACGACTCCCGATTCCACCCGTCCGCCTCCTCGGCGCCCGCGCAGGGGCGAGGTGCCCGCGTGTGCCCCCGGCACGATCGTCGCCGACGCGCCGCTGACCGCCGACGGCGAGGACACCCGGCTGCGGGCGCTGGCAAGGGACGGTTTCCTGTTGTTGTGCACGCGCGGTGTCGCGACGCGAGCGGTCGAGGACGCCGCTGGCGAGGCGGCCTCCGGCTCGCCGGTCAGGGTCATGGAACTGGCGGCCGATGCCGCCGGCGCGCTCGGCGCGCGGCCTGGCGAGGTGTGGGTGATCAGGCCCGACGCGCACGTCGCCGCGATCGTCACCACTCCGGCCGCCGCGGCTGCCGCCGTGCGCACGGCGCTCGGCGGGGGACTCAGCGCGGAAGCCGCCGCCAGATCGCCCTCGGCAGCAGCCGCATCAGGAAGAACACCGGCCGCAGGACCGGCGGCACCCACACCACGTCCCGTCCCCGGCGAAGCGCCTTGACCGTCGCGTCGGCCACCGCCCCGGGGGTACTGGAAAACGGTGCGGGCGACATGCCCTCGGTCATCTTGCCGACGACGAAGCCGGGCCGGACCAGCACGAGCCGCACCCCGCTGCCGGAAAGCGCGTCGGCGAGGCCGCTGGCGAACCCGTCCAGACCGGCCTTGGCCGAGCCGTACACGTAGTTGGCCCTGCGCACCCTGACCCCGGCCACCGAGGAGAACACCACCAGCTCGCCGTGTCCCTGTGCCCTCGCCAGGTTCGCCAGCTGGGTCAGCACGCTGACGTGCGCCGTGAAGTCGGTGTGCACGACGGCCAGCGCGTGGGCGGCGTCGCGTTCGGCCAGCCCCTGATCGCCGAGGATCCCGAAGGCGGTCACCACCACCCCGACCGGACCGTGCTCGGCGAAGATACCGCCGAGTACCCGCTCGTGCGAGCCGGTGTCGTCGGCGTCGAACTCGACCCGCGCCACCGTGCTCGCACCCGCCGCCTTCAGCGCGGCCTCCTCGGCGTCGAGTTCGTGGCTGCGCCGCGCGGCAAGCACCACGGTGCTCGCCCCGCCCTCGGCGAGCCGGGTCGCGACGGCGAGGCCGATCTCACTGCGTCCGCCGAGGACGATAACCGTTCCCTTCATGCCGTGCAGTATGCCGACACCACTCGTCACACCGGGGTGGGCACCCTGCACTGGACCTGCGCGAGGCCGCTTTCGTCGACGACGGCGGCAGTCTGGTCGGCGACCGGGACGTCGTCGACGGTGATGACACACCGCACCGGCTGTTCAGTGGGGTCCTTGCTCGCGGCGGCCACCTTGATCCCGAGGTAGCCGGTGCCCCCGGCGGGCTCGACGAAGGCGTGGTCGAAGGGCTGGCCCCGCAAGGCGACCTGGGTGGTTCCGCTGTTGCCCCTCGAAACCCGCATCAGGGTGTCCTGCGGCCCGGAGACGGTGATGCGGATCCGATGCGGTTGCGCTGGTTGCCGTTCGGCCGGTTTGGCCATGGCCGGCGCGACGTCGCGCGCGACGGGAGCCACGTCCGGTTCGAAGGCGTGCATGGCGATGCCCACCGCCGCGATGGCCGCGGCCGCGACGACGGCGACGATGCTGAGAACCGCACGCTGCACGGGGGCTCCCTTCACGAGGCAGGGCTCACGATTGTCGCATCAGGACTACCCGGCGCGGCCTCTTCCAGTCAGGGAATCCACGTGAGGGTGACGATATCGTCCTGCCCGGTGCCGTGGCCCGTCCGCAGCGCGGCGGCGACCTCGTCGTCCCGCTCTCGCGGAAGGCACAGCCGTCTCCTGGTCTGCTCGACCAGCGTCGCGAAATCGGTCGTGCCCGCCATGGCGGACCGGTTCCTGCGCCAGCGCGTCACCTCTGGCCTGATGCCCAGTTCGGCGAGTACCGCGACGAGGTCGCCAGCGGTGGGGCCCTCGGGCCGGTCGATGCCGTGGAACCGCCGCCACAGGTGGTTCAGCGCCGTCAGCGGGTGCCGTTCGGTGACCTCGACGACCACGAGCCTGCGCGCGTGCGCGGTGAGTTCCGCGACGAAGGGGCCGGGATCGGCGACGTTGTAGAGCACGTGGTGGCACAGCACGACATCGGCGGGAGGGACCCGGTCCGCGGCCGACGGCCATTCGCCTTCGACGACGTCGAGGTTGAGGTCGAAGAGCAGGTCCCTGGCGCGCTCGGCGCACCGGCGCAATAGTTCACCGTCGCGGTCGAGCACCGTGATCCTGGTGGCCCGCCCGGCGAGCGGCAGGCTCGCGGCTCCGGCGCCAGCGCCGACGTCGAGCACCGAGCCCGGTGGCTCCAGCGCGCGCCACGCCGAGGGGAATGACGCGCCCTCTGGCCGGCCGAGCAGCGCGTCGGCCCGCAGGCTCAGTACTTTCCTCGGCACCAGCCACGGCGATTCCGGCGCGGCGGCGAGGATCGCGTCGGGGATCCGCCACGCCGCGAGCTCGTCCCGCCACCGCCGCGCGGCTGGGCCGGTGTCCGGTTCGTTCCGCTCGTTCCGCACGGCACCTCCTCGAACGTGCTCTGTCCCGACCCTAGATCGCCGGGTGAGGGCGGGCGGTGATCGTCACGGCGGGTACTACGATCGGCGGCATGTCCGACCGCCTTTACTTCCGTCAGCTTCTGGCAGGCAGGGATTTCGCCGCCGGGGACCCGATCGCGGCGCAGATGCGCAACTTCGCCTATCTGCTCGGTGATCGCGACACGGGCGAGGCGATCGTGGTCGACCCCGCCTACGCGGTCGACGACCTGCTCGACATCCTCGCCGCCGACGACATGCGGCTGACCGGCGTGCTCGTGACCCACCACCACCCCGACCACGTCGGGGGCGAGATGATGGGCTTCTCGCTGACCGGGCTGGCCGAACTGCTCGCAAGGGCGTCCGTTCCGGTGCACGTCAACAGGGCGGAAGCGGAGTGGGTGCGCCGCACGACGGGGGTCTCCGAAACGGATCTCGTCGCGCACGAGCACGACGACCTGCTCGATGTCGGCGCGGTCGGCGTCCGGCTGCTGCACACGCCCGGCCACACCCCGGGCAGCCAATGTTTCCTCGTCGACGGCAGGCTCGTCGCGGGCGACACGCTGTTCCTCGAAGGGTGTGGCCGCACCGATTTCCCCGGCGGCGACGCCGACGCGATGTACACGAGCCTGCAAGCGCTGGCCGGGCTTTCCGGTGACCCCGTCGTCTACCCCGGTCATCTGTACTCGGCTGAGCCTTCGGCTCCGCTGTCGGAGGTCCGCAGGCAGAACTTCGTGTTCCGCCCCCGCTCGCTTGAAGAGTGGCGGGTCATGTTCGGCGGCTGAGAACCGCGTTTCAGGCCATCCCCATGCGCCTGCCGAGGGTGATCTCCAGTACGACCCGCTCAGGGTTGACCCTCGGCGTGCGCTGATAACGCCGCGCGAAGCGTTCCTCCGCGTCGCGGACGGCCGAGGGGTCCTCGCGCACGACCGCGACGCCCTCCAGCGTCGACCAGCGGCGGCGGTCGACCTGGCTGAGCGCGACCCTCGCGCCATCCGGTCCCGCGGCTCGGATGTTGCGCACCTTGACGCTGCCCCGGGAACAGATCACCCGCGCGATCGCGAACTCCTCGTCGACCGTCACCCCGACCGGAACCACATGCGGTGTGCCGTCGGGGCGCAGCGTGGTGAGCGTGCTGTGGTGGCGCTCCCGCCAGAACGCGATCAGGTCCGTACTCGGCATGGGTGAAGCCTAGCCAGCCGCGTGCGGCGGGTTTTCGTCGAGGGAAGACGGCTCAGCGAACTGGGAGCGCTCCCAAAATGGGACGGCTAAATCGGACCTTTCGGCTGGGCGCGTGAAGGAGTTCCCAGATAACGCGAGAGAAACAAGGGTTGACACCCGATTGAGTGAGGGAGGACAGTGCTCGACACAACTGGGAGCGCTCCCAAAAAATTGAGGCAGACGACCCAACGAGGGGTTCACCGTGCGACACCAGCGCAGCAGAGTTCTTGGCCTGATCTCCTTCACCGCCGCCGCGGCGCTCGTGCTGGCCGCCTGCGGCGGCGATTCCGGCGGCGAGCAGTCAGCGGACGGAAAGATCGAACTCACCATCAGCACGTTCGGCGAATTCGGCTACGACGATCTTTACGCCGAGTACGAGCGGCTTCATCCCAACATCAAGATCACTCCGCACACCACCGGCCAGGGCGGGCCCTACCACGAAACCCTGTTCACCAAGCTCGGCGCGGGCTCCGGTCTCGACGACGTCACCGCCGTCGAGGAAGGGCACATGTCCGACGTGCTCGCCAAGTCGAGCAGGTTCAACGATCTCGCCGAGATCGGCCCAGCCGGCGTCACCCCCGACCGCTGGCTCGACTGGAAGTACGAGGCGGGAAGGGACAAGGACGGCAAACTCATCGGTTACGGCACCGACATCGGTCCGCTCGCGATGTGCTACCGCAAGGACCTCTTCGAAGCGGCGGGCCTGCCCAGCGATCCCGAGGGCGTCAAGAAGCTGTTCGAGAGCTGGGACAGCTACTTCGCGGCCGGTGATCAGTTCGTCAAGGGGTCCGGTGGCACCGCCTGGTTCGACTCGGCCTCGCAGATCTTCAACGCGATGCAGAACCAGTTGCCGACCGGCTACTTCGACCGCCAGGACAACCTCGTCATCGAGAGCAATCCCGGCATCAAGAAGAACTGGGACCAGGTGACGGCTGCCGTCGAACGCGGGCAGTCGGCAGGGCTCGTTGCCTTCAGCAACGAGTGGAACAGCGGCTTCAAGGGTTCGTCGTTCGCGACCAAGACCTGTCCCTCGTGGATGCTGGGCGTGATCGAGGAGCAGGCCGGCCCCGAGCACTCCGGCCAGTGGGCGGTCAGCGGCGTGTTCCCCGGTGGCGGCGGCAACTGGGGCGGCTCGTACCTGACCGTTCCCACCCAAAGCGAGCACCCGAAGGAAGCGGCGGAACTCGCGGCCTGGCTCACCGAACCCGAACAGCAGATCAAGGCGTTCAAGGCCAAGGGCGCGTTCCCGAGCCAGGTCGAGGCGCTGGAATCCCCCGAGATGGCCGAGGCGACCAACGAGTACTTCGGCGGCGTTCGCGACGGCGAACTGTTCGTGGAGCAGGCCCACAAGGTCGGCAGCGCGCAGTACAAGGGACCAGGCGACGGCAAGATCCAGGAAAACGCGGCGAGTCCCGCGTTGCAGGCCGTCGAACAGGGCCGGTCCCCCGAGGAAAGCTGGCAGCAGCTCGTCAACGGCGCTGCCCAGATCGCGCGCTAGTGAGTACGACGGTCTCGGCCACCACCGGCTCACCGGCGGGGCAGCGCCCCGCCGGTGAGCGGCCACACGCGCGGAAGGTCGCGTTGCGCGACCGGCTCGGCCGGTGGGACGTCAAGTACTCGCCCTACCTCTACGTCGCGCCGTTCTTCGTCATCTTCGGTGTCGTCGGCCTGTTCCCGCTGCTCTACACGGCCTACGTGTCACTGTTCGACTGGGAGCTCATCGACGACAGCCCTTCGTTCATCGGATTCGGCAACTACGTCCTGCTGATGTCGGACCCGCAGTTCTGGAAAGTGCTGACCAACACGTTCAGCATCTTCCTGCTCTCGGCCATCCCACAGGTGATCATGGCCGTGCTGCTCGCGGCGCTGCTCAACACCAGGCTGCGGTTCCCGACCGGCTGGCGCATCGGCATCCTGATGCCCTACGTGGCCAGCCTCGTGGCGCTGGGCATCATCTTCGCGAACCTGTTCGGCCCCAATTTCGGGCTCGTCAACGGGATCTTCGAACTACTCGGGCTGGACAGGGTCGACTGGCAGGCCAACAGGTTCGCCAGCCACGTCGCCATCGCGATCATGGTGAACTGGCGGTGGACGGGCTACAACGCGCTGATCGTGCTCGCCGCGATGCAGGCCATTCCACGGGAACTGCACGAGGCCGCCGTCGTCGACGGCGCGGGCCCGGTACGCAGGTTCTTCAGCGTGACCCTCCCGTTGCTTCGCCCGACGCTGATTTTCGTCATCGTCACGGCCACCATCGGCGGGTTGCAGATCTTCACCGAACCCAAGCTGTTCGACGCCATGCCCGGCTCGAACAACGGCGGCTCCACCAACCAATTCCAGACGGTGACGCTGTTCATGTACCAGTCCGCGTTCGAGAGGGAGGACCTCGGCTACGCCTCGGCCATCGCCTGGGTGCTCTTCGTGATCATCATTCTGGTCGCGCTGATCAACTTCCTGCTCACGCGTAGGATCGCGAGCGCGGGGGAGGGCCGACGATGACGGTGTTCCCCCTTCCGCTACGGCGGTCCCGGCGCGACGGCGGTCCGGTCGGCAGGGCCAACGTGTGGGTCTACGGCTTGCTGATCGCATTCGTGCTCGGCTCGATCTTTCCCTTCTACTGGTCGTTTCTCGTTGCCAGCAGGGATTCCTCGATGCTCACCGAGGCCGTTCCCCCGCTGCTTCCCGGCGGCAACTTCTTCGACAACGTGGCGAGAGTGTTCGACACGGTGCCGTTCTGGAGGGCGCTCGGCAACAGCTTCCTGGTGGCCGGTTCGGTCACGGTGTCGACGGTGCTCTTCTCGACCTTGGCCGGATTCGCGTTCGCCAAACTCCGATTCCGCGGTCGCAACGCGTTGTTCGTCCTGGTCATCGCCACCCTCGCGGTCCCGACTCAGCTCGGCATCATCCCGCTCTACATGGCGATGGCGGAACTGGGCTGGGCCAACCAGTTGCAAGCGGTCATCGTGCCCAACCTGGTGACCGCGATCGGCGTGTTCTGGATGCGCCAGTACACCGTCGAGGCCGTTCCCTACGAGCTGATCGAAGCGGCCAGAGTGGACGGTTGCTCGATGATCAGGGTGTTCTGGCACGTGTGCCTTCCCGCCGTGCGGCCGGCTGCCGCCTTCCTCGGGATGTTCACGTTCATGATGTCCTGGAACGACTTCATGTGGCCGCTGATCGCGCTGAACGCCGACAACCCCACCGTGCAGGTGGCACTGGAGAAACTGCAGAGCGGTCACTACATCGATTACTCACTCGTGCTGGCGGGTACCACGCTGGCGACCATTCCGATCCTGATCGTATTCGTCATTCTCGGCAAGCAGATCGTCGCCGGGATCATGCAAGGCGCTGTGAAGGGATGAGGCGTGTCGATTGTCCATGAAGGAGCTGAAGAGGCCACCGCGGTGACCCGGTTCCCGAGAGGTTTTCTCTGGGGGGTCGCCACGGCCGCCTACCAGATCGAGGGATCGACGACGGCGGAAGGCAGAACACCGTCCATCTGGGACGCTTTCGGCGAACAACCCGGCAGGATCGCGGGCGGCGACACCGGCGAGCCGGGAACCGACCACTACCGGCGGATGCCCGAGGACGTCGAACTGCTGAGCACCCTCGGCGTCGAGGCATACCGGTTCTCGATCGCCTGGCCCAGGGTGCGGCCGGACGGTGGCCCCGTCAATCGCGCGGGTCTCGACTTCTACGAACGGCTCGTCGACACCCTGCTCGGCGCGGGGATCACCCCATGGCCGACCCTGTACCACTGGGATTTGCCCCAGCGGCTTGAGGACGACGGCGGCTGGGCCGCGCGCGAGACCGCCTACCGATTCGCCGAGTACGCCGACGCGGTACTGGAGCGCCTCGGGGACCGGGTCGGGACTTGGACGACCCTGAACGAACCGTGGTGCTCGGCCTTCCTCGGCTACGGTTCTGGACGGCACGCGCCAGGCCGCACCGAACCGTCCTCGGCCGTCGCGGCGGCGCACCACCTGCTGCTGGCGCACGGGCTCGGGCTGGAGGTCATCCGGCGGCACACGCGGGACGCCCGTGCGGGGGTCACCCTCAACCTGTTTCCCGTCGGCGCGGCCGATCCCGCCGATCCCGCCGATGTGGAGGCGGTACGCAGGATCGACGGGCTACAGAACCGGTTCTTCCTCGATCCGCTGCTGCGGGGCGAGTATCCGGCGGACCTGCTCGCCGATCTCGAACCCTACGGTCTGTCCGGGGTGATCCGGCCAGGCGATCTCACGTCGATCTCGGCGCCCATCGACCTGCTCGGCATCAACTACTACCGCGATCTCAACGTCTCGGCCGTCCCTGACGAGAAGTCGGGACTGCCGTCGGAATGGGTCGGTGCCGAACACGTCGGTTTTCCCGAAAGGGGATTGCCGAAGACCGCGTCCGGCTGGGACATCAACGCGGGCGCACTGACCGGCCTGCTGGTGGACATCCACGAGCGCTACGGCCCGATTCCGCTCTACATCACGGAGAACGGGGTCGCCTTCGGCGACGCGCGAGGGGAAGACGGCCTCGTCGAGGACACCGACCGGATCGCCTTCATCGATCAGCACCTGCGTGCCGCGCACGCCGCCGTGGAAAAGGGTGTCGACCTGCGGGGCTACTTCTACTGGTCCGCGATGGACAATTTCGAATGGGCTGAGGGATACGCCAAGCGGTTCGGCTTGGTGCACGTCGATTTCGCGACCCAGCGGAGAACCCCCAAGGCGAGTGCGTCATGGTATTCGCGGGTGATCGCGGACAACGGCCTACGGGAGAACGATGATTGAGCCCGGTGACGCTGCGGTGGAGGACCGGGGCACGCCGACACTGGAGGAAGTGGCACGGGTGGCCGGTGTGTCCCGTTCGACCGTGTCCCGGGTGATCAACGACCTGCCCGGCGTGAGCGCTCGCGCGCGGGAATCGGTCAACGAAGCGATCCAGTTGCTCGGCTACGTGCCCAACGAGGCCGCGCGCAGCCTCGTGACCCGCAGGACCAACTCGATCGCCCTCGTCGTGTCCGAACCGGGCGACCGGGTGTTCAGCGACCCCTTCTTCGCGGGAGTCCTTCGCGGCATCCACTCCGGACTCGCGGGAAGTCACCGGCAACTCGTGCTGATGCTGATGGCCGAGGACGACGACGGCGAGCAACTGGAGAAGTATCTGAGCAGCGGGCACGTCGACGGCGCCCTCGTGGTGAGCATGCACGGCGACGACACCCTCCCGCAGCGGCTGGCCGAGGGAGGGCTGCCCGTCGTCGCGGGGGGAAGACCGTTGAGCGGCACCGACGTGCCCTACGTCGATTCGGACAACTTCACGGGCGGCCTGCTCGCGGCGCGGCACCTCGTCGAGCGTGGCAAGACCCGCATCGCGAGCATCGCGGGACCAGCCGACATGGCGGTGGGCATCGACCGGCTCGTCGGCTGGCGAAGGGGGATGTCGGAGGCGAGGCTGGCCACCGACGCCGTCGTCCACAGCGATTTCTCCGTCGAGGGAGGGGCCCGCGCGATGGCCGAGCTGCTGGACCGGCATCCCGGTGTCGACGCCGTGTTCGCCGCGGCCGACATCGTCGCCGTCGGCGCGGTCCGGGAACTGTCGGCGCGCGGAAAGCGGATTCCCGGCGACGTCGCGGTGGTCGGCTTCGACGACTCGGTGCTTGCCACCTCGGTGACACCGCAGCTCACCACGGTCAGGCAGACGGTAGAGGAGTTCGGCCGCACCATGACCTGGCGGCTGCTGGCCCAGCTCGCGGGGGAGGAGCACCTGCCTCCTTCGATCCTGCTGCCCACCGAGCTGGTGGTGCGGCAGTCGAGCTGAGCCGACCCTGGCGCCCCGGTCTCAGCTCGCGACGAACGAGTCCGGGTCGGCCATGATCCCGCGCACGGCGGAGGAAGCCGCGCCGCGCACCGCCGCCTCGGAACCCAGCGCGGAGGCGGTCACCGTGACCGGCGACCACGGTGCCCCGGTCACTCGCGCGCGCAATGCCGCCAGCAGCGGTTCGGCGAGCCACGGGTGCAGCCTGGCGTAGCTTCCGCCGAGTACCACACACGGCACGTCGAGCAGGTTCAGCACGCTCGACAACGCGGTGCCGAGGCGGCCTGCCGCTTCGCGCACCGCCGACCGGGCCGGGCGCTCGCCCGCCGACAGCGCGGCCACCAGTTCGGTGAGCCCGGCGACCCCCGCCTTCGCCGCGATGGCCTCCTGGCCCGCGAGCGTTTCCAGGCAGCCCCTCGCCCCGCAGGTGCAGCGAGGGCCACGGGAACTGACGGGGAAGTGCCCCAGTTCGCCGCCGAAACCACGGGTGCCGGAGAACAGCTGCCCGCCGATCACGATGCCTGCCCCGATGCCGATCTCGCCCGAGACGTGCACGAAGTCGCGGGCGCCGTCCGGCCCGCTCGTCCACAGCTGGGCCAGTGCCGCGAAGTTGGCCTCGTTGCCGACGAGTACGGGGCCTGCCGGGAGTTCGGTTCTGGCGGCCAGTTCGGCAGGCAGATCCACGTCGTGCCAGCCGAGGTTGGGCGCGACGCGCAGCAGTCCCGTCGGTTCCTCGACGAGACCGGGTACCGCGACCCCGACTCCGCCGACCGCGATCCCGCGCGCGGTGGCCTCGGCCAGTGCTTCCCGCACCGCCTTGCCTGCCCTGCCGAGGACCCTCGCCGTGGAAAGCGACCTGTTGTCGGCTCGCCGGACGCGGAGTTCGCGGACCTCGCCGGTCAGCCCCGCCAGGCAGGTGGCGATGTAGTCGACGGCGATCTCGACGCCGAGTCCGTGTGGTCCGCGGGGGGACAGCGAGAGGGAGGTGCCCCGCCTGCCGGGGCCCGGCCTGTCCTGTCGTCCCGATTCGGTGATGAGCCCGCCGCCGGCGAGGCGGTCGACCAGCGTCGAGACGGTGGCCTTCGTGAGGCCGGTACTCGCGGCGACGTCCGCGCGGGAACGGCCGGGGGAGTCGGCGATCGCGGCGAGTACGAGCGCGCAGTTGTGCCTGCGGACGGTGTGCTGGCCGGCGGGCCGTGCCTGGGTCACGCCGCTGATCTTAATGGTTGAGCCGCTGAACGAAATCCTTGACCGTGCTCCGGCGACGTCGATAAGTTCAGTCGGCAAACTTATTGCCGCTGGGAGGACATCGTGGTCGCACAACCGGTTCGCGAGGACAAGTTCAGTTTCGGACTCTGGACGGTGGGCTGGCGTGCCGTCGATCCCTTCGGTGACGCGACCCGGCCGGCGCTCGACCCGGTCGAGGCCGTGCACCGGCTGGCCGAACTGGGCGCCTGGGGCATCACCTTCCACGACGACGACCTCATCGCCTTCGGCAGCGAGGACACGGTGCGGCAGCGGCAGATCGACCGGTTCCGCGCCGCGCTCGACGAGACCGGTCTGGTCGTGCCCATGGCCACTACGAACCTGTTCGGTCACCCCGTTTTCAAAGACGGCGCGCTCACCAGCAACGACCGTGACATCCGCCGGTTCGCGCTGCGAAAGATCCTGCGCAACCTCGACCTCGCCGCCGAACTCGGCGCGTCGACCTACGTGCTGTGGGGAGGCAGGGAAGGCTCGGAAACCGACGCGGCCAAGGACGTGCGCGCCGCGCTCGACCGCTATCGGGAAGGTATCGACACCGTCGCCCAGTACGTCCTCGAACAGGGCTACGACATCCGGCTCGCGCTGGAGCCCAAACCCAACGAGCCGAGGGGCGACATCTTCCTGCCGACGGTGGGGCACGCGCTCGCCTTCATCGGCGAGCTCGAACACCACGAGATGGTGGGCCTCAACCCCGAGGTCGGGCACGAGCAGATGGCGGGGCTCAACGTCGTACACGGAATCGGGCAGGCGCTGTGGCAGGGAAAGCTGTTCCACATCGACCTCAACGGGCAGCGCGGCCCGCGCTACGACCAGGACCTGATCTTCGGGCACGGCGATGTGCTGTCCTCGTTCTTCCTCGTGGACCTGCTGGAGAACGGCGGTTACGAAGGTCCCCGGCATTTCGACTACAAGCCGTTGCGCACGGAGGACGGCACGGGCGTCTGGGAGAGCGCCGCCGCCAACATGCGGTCCTACCTGCTGTTGCGGGAGCGGGCGGCGGCGTTCCGGGCGGACCCCCGGGTGCGGGAGGCGCTGGCCGCCTCGCGGGTCGACGGACTCGCGGCTCCGACGCTGGCCGAAGGTGAGACGGTCACCGATCTCGTTGCCGACACCGGTGCGTTCGAGGACTTCGACGTCTCGGCCGCCGCGAAGCGAGGGTACGGTTTCGCGGCCCTGTCCCAGCTGGCCTTCGAGCACCTTCTGGGCGCCGGATAAACCCCGCGCGCCCCTGCCAGCCCCGCGAGTCCCCCGTCCAGGTCGCCGAGATCCGCACCCAGAAGCGCGAGATCCGCACCCAGGCCGCCGAGATCCGCGCTCGGGCTGTCGAGTTCCGCACTCGGGTCGCCGAGATCCGCGTTCGGGGTATCGAGTTCCGCGCCGACGCTCGGTCCGAGAGGCGGCCGAGGGGTCCCGGCGCCAGCATCCGGCCACGTCCGGTCCAAACGCGCGGAAACGGATGTGCGCATGCCGGTTCCCGGCATCTGGGCCACCGGCGTGCCGAGCGCGGACCTCGACGGCCTGAACGCGGATCTCGCTGTCCTGGATGCGGGTCTCGCCGTCCTGAGTGCGGATCTCGCGCTTCTGAGCGGGGGACTCGCCGGGCGCGGGCCGGGTGGGCAGGCGCGGGCGGACGCTAGCTCAGGGTTCGGGACAGTGCCAGCGCGGTCGTCCGGACCGCGGGCGCCACCCGGTCGACGCGCATCCGGTTCGTCCAGCCCGACAGGGAGATCGCCGCGACCGCGGTGCCGTCCGCCGCGTACAGCGGGCTGGCCGCGCACACCACCCCGACGCCGGACTCCTCCCTGTCGTAGGCGAGACCTTCCGCGCGGATTCTGCCGAGCTGCCGCCGCAGAAGCCCCGGCGCCGTCACCGTGCGGCCACTGACCCTCGGCAGTCCCGCCGCCACGACGGCGTCCACAACGGACTCGGGGGAGCCCGCGAGTATCGCCTTGCCGACGGCCGTCGCGTGCGCGGGAAACCGGCCACCGATCCGGGAGGGAAGCCTCGGCGCGTCCGACCCGCGCAGGATGTCCAGGTAGACCACCTCGGTTCCCTCCAGTACCGCGAGGTGCACGGTGTTGCGCGTCGCCTCTCTCAGGTCGGCCAGGTAGGGACGCGCGGCGTCGACGAGACCGCGTTGCCGCACGGCGAGTTGCCCGATCTCGAAAAGGCGCAGCCCGAGCCGCACCCCTTGCCCCTCGCGTTCCAGCAGTCCGCTCGCCACGAGATGCCCGGTCAGCCGGTGCACGCTCGATTTCGGCAGCGCGCACCGGCGCGCCAACTCGGAGACACCAAGCGCCTCGTCGCCCTGCCGGAAGGCGGTCAGTATCGCCGTGAGGCGCACCGCGGTCGAGGCGGCGTCCCCGGCGTCGTTGTTCCGGTCAGCGGGACACATACGTTGATAATGCCTGACCTGGGGAGGACCGTCAGCACCCATGAGCCAACCACGGGCTGTGGCCGCGATCGTCGGCCCTGGAAACATCGGAACGGATCTTCTCGCGAAGCTCAGGCGCAGCGAGCGGATCGACGTGCGGTACATGGTCGGGATCGAATCGGCGTCGGAGGGTTTGCGCCGCGCGGCCGAGCAGGGAGTGCACACCTCCTCGGAGGGGGTCGACTGGCTGCTCGCCCAGGATCAGCTGCCCGACCTGGTGTTCGAGGCGACCTCGGCGAAGGCGCACGCGGCGAGCGCGCCGCGCTACGCCGAGGCGGGAATCCAGGCGATCGACCTGACTCCGGCGGCGATCGGGCCGTTCACCTGTCCCGTGGTGAACCTGCCCGCGCATCTCGATGCCCCGAACCTCAACATGATCACCTGTGGTGGCCAGGCGACCATCCCGATCGTGCATGCCGTTTCCAGTGTCACGCCGGTGAGCTACGCCGAGATCGTGGCTTCGGTGTCCTCGCGTTCGGCAGGGCCGGGAACGAGGGCCAACATCGACGAGTTCACCGAGACGACCGCGCACGGCATCGAAGCCGTCGGCGGGGCGGAAAAAGGCAAGGCGATCATCATCATCAACCCGATGGATCCGCCGATGATCATGCGGGACACGGTGTTCTGCGCGATCGATCCCGACGCCGACCGTTCGGCCGTCGAGAAGTCCATCCACGACATGGTCCACAATGTACAAACCTATGTTCCCGGGTACACCTTGACCGCCGACCCGCAGTTCGACGATCCACGGCCGGACTGGAACGGCAAGGCCAGGGTCGCCGTTTTTCTCGAAGTCGCGGGCAATGGGGACTACCTGCCCACCTACGCGGGAAACCTCGACATCATGACGGCCGCGGCGGCGAAGGTCGGCGAGTTGCTCGCCCAACGCGTCGTCGCGCGGAAGGCGGTGCGGGCATGAACGAGAAATCCACCGGAACCACTGTGGACACCGAGCGGGAAGTGCGCATTGTGGACACCACCTTGCGGGACGGAAGTCACGCGATGGCGCACCAGTTCACCGAGCGGAACGTGCGCGACACGGTGCGGGCGCTCGACGACGCCGGTGTCTCGCTCATCGAGGTGACCCACGGCGACGGTCTCGGCGGCTCGACGTTCAACTACGGATTCTCCCTTGTGGACGAACGGAAACTCATCGCCGCGGCCGCCGACGAGGCACAGCGCGCCACGATCGCGGTTCTGCTGCTGCCGGGGCTCGGCACGGTCGCCGACATGAAAGCCGCGGCCGATCTCGGCGCCGGTGCGGTGCGCGTCGCGACGCACTGCACCGAGGCCGACGTGTCGATCCAGCACTTCACCAAGGCCCGCGAACTGGGCCTCGAAACGGTGGGTTTCCTGATGCTGGCGCACATGTCGGAGCCGGAGGCGCTGGCCAAGCAGGCGCGCATCATGGCCGACGCGGGTTGCCAGTGCGTGTACGTCGTCGATTCGGCAGGCGCGCTGATACTGGAGGAGGCCGCCGACCGGGTGGCCGCGCTGGTCGCCGAACTGGGCGATCAGGTCCAGGTCGGCTACCACGGGCACCAGAACCTGAGCTTCGGCGTCGCCAATTCGGTGCTCGCCTACCGGGCCGGAGCGCGCCAGATCGACGGTTCGCTCGTCGCGCTCGGCGCGGGAGCGGGAAACTCGCCCACCGAGGTGCTCGCGGCGGCCTTCGAACGGCTCGGCGTGCGCACGGGAGTGGACAAGGACGTGCTGATGGCCGCGGCCGAAGAGGTCGTGAAGCCGTTCATCACGCGGCTTCCGGTGATGGACCGCTCGTCGATCGTGCAGGGATTCGCCGGGGTCTACTCCAGTTTCCTGTTGCACGCCGAACGCGCGGCCGCGCGCTACGGAGTGCCCGCGCACGAGATCCTGTATCAGGTGGGGGAGCGGCGTTATGTCGGAGGCCAGGAGGACATGATCATCGACATCGCGTTGCGGCTGGCGAAGGAACGCTAGCCGTGCAGCGCTTCGGCGCCGAGCACGAGGCGGACGCAGTGCGCGACGAGCCGGTCGCGGCTGACCGTGAGCCCTCCGGCGAGGTAGGCGGAGAACAGGTTGGCGAGGCCACCGACGAGCGCGGTGGCGGTCATGGCCCTTTCCGCGTCGTCGGCCTCGCCGGAAAGTTGTTCGCGGACGAGTTCGGCGAACATCGGGATGCGCGCGATGCCTCGCCGGTTGAGTGTCGGGTCGGTGAGCGGTGCGAGCAGCAGGACGCGGCCTTTGCGGGGGTCGTCGATGATCAGTTCGACGAACGCGGTCACCGCGGCCTCCGCGCGGTCCCTCGGTGTTCCGGCCGAGGAGCCGACGGCGCCGACGGCGTTGAGGAGGGCCCGGTGAGCCTGCTCGACCACGCCGTCGTAGACGGCGAGCACGAGTTCGTCCCTGTCGGCGAAGTTCTCGTAGAAGTAGCGTTCCGTGAGTTTGCTACCGCGGCACACGGCGCGGACGCTGACCGCGGCGCCGCCGTCGGAGCCGAGCAGGTCGAGTCCGGCGTCGAGCAATTGCCGCCGCCGCGCGGCCCTGCGGTCGGTCAGTGTGGTCCCAGCCCACGTGCGGCTCTCGGCAGGCATGGCTCTCCGCTTCCACGATTGACTACGAGCGTTGTCAATTCTAGCCTGACAACATCCGTAGTCACAGTGGGGGCAGCAATGACGACACACCAGGACACGACGGAAACGTCACGGCGAACACCGGTGGAACCACTCGGGCCGGACTCGCTGACCTGGCGCTACTTCGGCGACTGGCGCGGCCTGCTGATCGCGCTGTGGGCGGGCTCCATGCAGAACATGCACCCCGGTCTCGGAGCGGGTGTCGAGCAGCATTCCCGGTTCTTCGCCGAGCGCTGGCAGCGGCTGTTCCGCTCGCTGTACCCGATCGGCGGCGTCGTCTACGACGGTCCGCGCGCGGAAGCCACCGCGCGCGAGGTCCGGGGTTACCACGACACGATCAAGGGAACCGACCGGCACGGCCGCCGCTACCACGCGCTGGACCCCGGCACGTTCTACTGGGCGCACGCGACGTTCTTCGTCAGCACCCTGCTGATCGCGGAGAACTTCATGGGAGGGCTCACCGAAGCGCAGAAGCGCACCCTGTTCGACGAACACGTGACCTGGTACCGGATGTACGGCATGAGCATGCGATCCGTGCCGGGGTCGTGGGAGGAGTTCGGCGCCTACTGGGACCACATGTGTGCCGACGTCCTCGAAGACAACAAGGCCACGAGGGACGTGCTCGACATCGGCGCGATCGCCAAACCGGCCACGCTGCGGTTGCTGCCGGGACCGCTGTGGCGGCTGGCCAGGATCCCGATGGCGAAAGGGTTCGTCTGGCTGACCGTCGGCATGTACGACCCGGTCGTGCGGCAGCGGCTCGGCTACTCGTGGTCGGCCCGCGACGAGCGCCTGCACCGCCTGTTCGGCCGCGCGGTCAACGCGGCCTTCCGCCTCGTCCCCTTCGAACGCCGCTACCACCCGAGAGCGCGGGCGGGCTGGCGCAGGGCACGGGGCGCGGATCCCGCCGACACCCCGCTGGTGCACACACCAGCGCGTAACCTGCCTCCCGAGGGGGAGCGGGACTGGCCGACGCACTACTCGCCCCCGCTCGGGCGCACGGAGCCGAAGGAGACGACGTGAAGCTGGGTTACCACCTCGGATACTGGTCGGCGGGCCCGCCGGAAGGAGCGCGAGAGGCGATCCTCACCGCCGAAGAGCTGGGTTTCGACTCGGTGTGGACGGCGGAGGGCTACGGCTCCGACGCGTTCACCCCGCTGGCCTGGTGGGGCGCGGCGACCTCGCGCGTCACGCTCGGTACCAACATCGTGCAGATGTCGGCCCGCACGCCCACCGCGACCGCCATGGCCGCGATGACACTCGATCACCTCAGCGGTGGCCGGTTCGTGCTTGGGCTCGGCGCTTCCGGCCCCCAGGTGGTCGAGGGCTGGTACGGCCAGCCGTACCCGAAACCCCTCGCTCGCACGCGAGAATACGTCGACATCGTGCGCAAGGTCGTTGCCCGCGAGCAGCCGGTCAGCCACGACGGCGCCACCTTCTCCCTCCCGCTCACCGGAGATGGCACCACGGGACTCGGCAAGCCGCTCAAGGCCACCGTGCATCCGCTGCGCACGCACATCCCGATCTTTCTCGCCGCTGAGGGGCCGAAGAACGTCGCGCTGTCGGCCGAGATCTGCGACGGCTGGCTGCCGCTGTTCTTCTCGCCGAAGAGTGACGGTTTCTACCGCGCGGCACTGGAATCCGGCTTCGCCGCGCGAGGAGGCCGTCCCCCGGAGTTCGAGGTCGCCGCCTCGGTTCCGGTGATCGTCCACGACGACGTCGAGAAGGCGGCGGACCTGATCCGCCCCTCACTCGCGCTCTACATCGGCGGAATGGGCGCGAAAACCGCGAACTTCCACCACGACGTCTTCGCCCGCATGGGATACGAGGACGTCGCCGACAAAGTCCAGGACCTGTATCTCGGCGGGCGCAAAGCCGAGGCCGCGGCCGCCATCCCGACCCGCCTCGTCGAGGACACCTCACTCATCGGCCCGCCAGCCAAGATCAGGGACGAGCTCGCGGCGTGGGAGGAGACCGTCGTGACCACGTTGCTGCTCAGAGGGGATTCCGCGTTGCTGCGAACGGTCGCCGGCATCCTGTCCTGAATCGTCTCCCGCAGGGCCGCCGCAGGGCCGTCCGGGTGGAGGTGACACGATTCCCCCGACCTGAACAACCTCCGAGGAGGACCATGTCGGCGTTGGGGACGAAGACTCGGCTCGGGTATTCCCTCGGATCGTTCGCGACGGGTGCCTTCGGCACGGTCCCCGGCCTGCTCCTGTTGCCTTACCTCACCGACACCATGGCGGTTCCGGCAGCGGCCGCGGGCGCCATCGTGTTGCTGCCCAAGGCGTGGGACGTGCTGTTCAACCCGATCGCGGGCCGGATCTCGGACGCGGGCCTCGCCAAGCGGGGCAGCAGGCGACGCTCGCTGCTGCTCGGCGGGCTGGTGCTCGCCGTGTGCTTCGCCGGGCTGTTCGCGCATCCCGGCTTCGGCAGTGTCGGCGGCGACGCGGCCTACGTCGTCGCGATCTTCTTCGTGTGCGCGACCGCGTTCGCCTTCTTCCAGGTGCCTTTCAACGCGCTGCCCGCCGAGCTGACCGACGGATACCACGAGCGGACCCGGCTCACGACGTGGCGCATCGCCGTGCTCGCGCTCGCGATCCTGGTGTCCGGCGCGGTCGCGCCCGCCATCGCCAACTCCGTCGGCGGTGTCGACGGGTACCGGCTGATGGGCATTTTCGTGGGCGTGCTCATCGCGCTCGGCACACTCGGCGTGTACTTCGGCATCCGCGACGTCCCGAAGCGCAGCCAGTTGCAGCCCACGCCCAAGCTGCGCGCGCTGCTGGCGACCATGCGGGAATGGCGGCCGTTCCGCTGGCTGCTTGCCGTGTACTTCGTGCAGTCGCTCGGCGTGGCGACCCTGCTCGCCGGAGTGAGCTACGTGGCACGGCACGTGCTCGGCAACGCCGACTTGCAGTCGCTGCTGTTCGCCGGATTCGTCGGTCCCGCGCTGCTCGTGATGCCGGTATGGGACAAGCTGGGCCGCAGTGGTGGCAAGCTCACCGGGTTCAGGGTCGCCTCGGCCGCGTTCGCGCTGGCGCTGATCGGGCTCGTGTTCGCGCAGGTGCTGCCCACCGCCGTCGTGTTCGCCTTCGTGGCGCTCGCCGGAATCGGCTACGCGGGCATCCAGGTGTTCCCGCTGGCCATCCTGCCCGACCTGATCTCGGCGGAAGAGGAGCGCACCGGCGCGACGAGGGCCGGTATCACCGCTGGTGTGTGGACCGCGGCGGAGACTCTTGGTCTCGCGCTGGGGCCGGGACTGTTCGGCCTCGTTCTCGCCTCGGGCGGTTACCTGTCCAGTGTGGACGCCTCGGCCACCCAGCCCGACAGCGCGGTCACCGCGATCACGCTGGGCTTCTCCGCGCTGCCCGCCGTGCTGATCCTCGCCGGAATCCCGCTGCTGCGGCGCAGCGTGCTCGGCACGGACCGGCCGTCGGAGCCGAAGGAGGCCGGCGCGTGAGCGAGGCATCTCCGGCGGTGCTCGCCGAACTGCGCGCGCTCATGGCCGACGACCTGCCGACGCACGGCGGGCACACGCTCGCCTACGTCTACGACAGCGGGCTGGCCGGTCTCGACCGGCTCGCCGCGGAGGCACACGCCAGCGCGTCCTCGGCCAACGCGCTCGATCCGACGGCGTTCCCGAGCCTGCTGCGCATGGAAAACGACCTCGTCGCCGCCGCGGCTGCCAGGCTGGGCGGAGGGCCGGGCACGGTCGGCACCGTCACCTCGGGCGGAACCGAATCCTGCCTGCTGGCCGTGCTCGCCGCCCGCGAGGCCAGCAACGAAACCGTCGAGCCCGCTGTCGTCCTGCCTTCCACGGCACACGCGGCCTTCCACAAAGCGGCACACCTGTTCGGCGTGCGTGCCGTCGAGGTCCCCGTCGTACCGGGCACCTTCCTCGCCGACCCCGCGGCCATGGCCGCGGCGATCGACGAGAACACCGTCCTTGTCGTGGCCAGCGCCCCCTCCTACGCGCACGGCGTCATCGACCCGGTCGCCGAGATCGCCGAGGCCGCCGCCGCGAAGGGGGTCAGGATGCACGTCGACGCGTGCATCGGCGGCTGGGTGCTGCCCGACCTGCGTAAGCTCGGCGCCGAGCTGCCCCCCTTCGACCTCTCGGTCCCCGGGGTGACAAGCCTTTCCGTCGACCTGCACAAGTACGCCTACTGCCCGAAAGGCACCTCGGTCCTGTTGCACGCCGACGCGCGGTTGCGGCGCGGCCACTACTTCGCGAGCGCCGCGTGGCCCGGCTACACGATGCTCAACACGACACTGCAATCCACCCGCTCCGGAGGGCCGCTCGCCGCGGCGTGGGCCGTGCTGCGGCACGTCGGCGACGAGGGCTACCTGCGGCTCGCCGAGGACACGGCCACCGCGGCAGCACTGCTGCGAACCGGCGTCGAGCGCGTGGAAGGGCTGCGAATCCTCGGCGAGCCCGATGCCACCCTGCTCGCCGTCGCGACGGAAGGAGGGCCAGGGTTCGATCTGTTCACCGTCGCCGACGAGATGAAACAACGTGGCTGGTACGTGCAGCCGCAGTTCGCCCACGGCGACTCGCCGGTCAACCTGCACCTCACCGTCACCGCCGCGAACAGGGGCGGCGAGGCCGGATTCCTCGCCGACCTCGAAGCTTCGGTCGCCGCCGCGCGCGAGGCGGGCCCGGTGGAGGTCGCCGACGAGCTGGCCGCCGCCATCGCCGCGCTCGATCCGGACACGCTCACCTCCGAGCAGTTCGCCGGGCTGCTGGAGGGCGCGGGCCTCTCGGGAGGCGGCGGTTTGCCGGAACGGATGGCACCGGTCAACGCGCTGCTGGCCGTGGCTCCGCCGCGCCTGCGCGAACGGCTCCTGCTCGAATTCCTCGGCCTGCTCTACCGCTACGGCGACAGTGCTTGAGTGAGGGTGCTGGTGCCGGTTGACGGCCCACGTCAAGCGGGTCCGCCGCTGACGAACCATGCGGCCCTGAGCGGGATCACCGCCCGGTGAACGCGCGTAACGCGTGAGAGGCTGGCGCCATGACCGACCCCGAACCTGACCCCGAACTGGTCGAACTGTGGTCGCGGGTGTTCGGCTTCGCCCGTGAGGGAGCCACCGAAACCCTCGCCGCGTACGTCGACGCGGGGATCCCGGCCAACCTGACCAACGACAAGGGCGACACGCTTGTGATGCTCGCCGCTTATCACGGTCACGCCGAGACGGTGGCGGCGCTGCTGAGCAGGGGCGCCGACCCGAACCGGCTCAACGACAGGGGACAGAGCCCACTGGCCGGAGCCGTGTTCAAAGCCGAGCCCGAGGTGGTGAAAGCGCTGCTCGCGGGCGGTGCCGACACCCAGGCCGGACAACCGTCCGCGATCGAGACGGCCGAGCTGTTCGGCAACACGGAGCTACTGGCGTTGCTGCGGACCGGGCCGCGACAGACCGAACCCTGATCGCGAGTACAGGCACGGCGCTGCGGCATGCTTGGCGCATGGCGCAGGAGCAGCACTACCTTGTCGGATTGGATCTCGCGGGACGCAGGGTCGTCGTCGTCGGCGGAGGCACGGTCGCGCAGCGGCGGCTGCCGAGACTGGTCAAGGCGGGCGCCGCCGTCGAAGTGATCTCACCCGCCACGACCCCCTCGGTCGGCGCGATGGCCGACGCGGGAGAGATCACCTGGCACCGGCGGGCCTATCGCGAGGGCGATCTCGACGGCGCCTGGTACGCCCTGGCCTGCACCGCCGACCCGGACGTCAACGCGGCCGTGTGCGTCGAGGCGGAACGGGCGAGGGTGTTCTGCGTCAGGGCCGACGCCGGTATCGAGGGCAGCGCGGTCACCCCGGCCTCCGGCGAGCATGACGGCCTGCTGGTCGGTGTGCTCTCGGGCGGCGCGCCGCAGCGCTCCGCCGCCGTGAGGGACAATCTGCTCGACGGGCTACGGGCAGGAACCGTCGCCGATCCGGGCGAGGATGGCGAACCGTCGCGCGCCGGTGTCGCGCTCGTCGGCGGGGGACCCGGCGACCCCGAACTGATCACCGTGCGCGGGCGCAGGCTGCTGGCAAGGGCCGACGTCGTGGTCACCGACCGGCTCGCGCCCCGCGAACTGCTCGACGAACTGCCGCCGCACGTCGAGGTCGTCGACGCGGCGAAAATCCCCTACGGAAGGGCCGCCAGCCAGGAGGTCATCAACAAGACGCTCGTCGAGAACGCCCGCGCCGGCAAGTTCGTCGTCCGGCTCAAGGGCGGCGACCCCTACGTGTACGGCAGGGGCTTCGAGGAAGCGCTCGCCTGCGCCGACGCCGGTGTCCCCTTCACCATGGTCCCCGGTGTCACCAGCGCCTTCGCCGTCCCCGCCTCGGCAGGCATCCCGGTGACCCACCGCGGCGTCACGCACGAGGTGGTGGTGGTCTCCGGCCACGTGCCGCCCGGACATCCCCAGTCGCTGACCGACTGGGCCGCACTGGGCAGGCTGCGAGGCACGATCGTGCTCATGATGGGTGTCGAGCGCATCGCGGTGTTCGCCGAAACGCTGGTCGAGGCGGGCAGGCCGGCCGAGACCCCGGTCGCCATGATCCAGGACGGGACGCTGGCCGCACAGCGGGTCGTGCACTCCACGCTCCGTGACATCGCGGCCGACGCGGCCGAGGCGGGCATCGCCCCGCCCGCGATCACCGTCATCGGCCCCGTCGCCGGTCTCGCTCAGCGCGAGTAGCAGCGGCCGACGAACCCCGCGATGGCCTCGGTGAGCCTCGTGGGGTCGAGCCGCAGTTCCACCGGACTGCGGGCCTGGACGAACTCGGCGCCGGGCAGGTCGGCGGCGAGCGTGTCGGCGTCCCCGAAGGGATGGACGGGGTCCCGTTCGTGCCCGATCACCAGCGCGGGCACGGCGATGTCGCCGCGCACCGATTTCGGCGGCGCGATCCTGCCGAAGAACACGCCGTGCAGCAGTGCGGCCATCGCGGCCGGTTGCTGATCGAGGGTGTCGGTGACGACGTCGGCCCACTGGTTGCCGTGCGGAACGAGCCGGGCAAGCGCGCCGACCGCGCGGACGGTCCACGGCAGGAACCTGGCCGCGAACAGCAGCGGCCCGAACGTCAGCAGTCCGGCGACCACCGCGTTGTCGAGCACCGGCATCTCGACCACGAGGCCCTTCACCCGCTCCGGCGCCACGATGGCCACCTCCAGCGCCACGTTCGCCCCGAGCGAGGTTCCGCCGACGACGGCCGCGCCGAGACCGAGGTGGTCGAGCAGCGCCAGCGTCTGTCGCGCGAAGTCCGGCATCGAGTACCGCCATGATTCGGCTGGCCGCTCGGACTCACCGTGACCGAGCAGGTCGAGCGTCACGACGCGATAGCCCCTTGCCGCCAGCTCCCTAGCCAGCGGCGCGTGCATCCTGCGCGTGAACATGATGCCGTGGGTCAGCACCACGACGTCGTCGCCCGCGCCGTACTCGGTGTAGGCCAGCCGGTTGCCCTCGTAGTCGAAGGTCCCCGCCAGTTCGATGGGCCGCCAGGAGCCGGTGGTTATGGTGTCAGCGGCGTCAGCTGTCGAGGGGACCGCGTTCGCGGCGTGCACTGCGCTCATGCTCGTCCTTCCCGGCGCACGGCCTCCTCGCAAGGTTAGCGGTTGGCAACGTGCCAACCACGTACGTCAGGATGACAGTCATGACTGACATCGACGACATTTCGCGCGACCTGGTCTCGCTGCGTGTCGACCGCGACGAGCACGTCGCCGAGGTGACTCTGCTCGGTCCCTCGAAGGGCAACGCGATGGGCCCCGACTTCTGGCGGGAGCTGCCGGTCGTCTTCGGCGCGCTCGACGCCGACCCCGAGGTGCGGGCGGTCGTGCTGACCGGATCGGGTTCGCACTTCTCCTACGGCCTCGATCTGCCGGCGATGCTGCCAGGGTGGTCGGAATACCTCGGAGGAGACGCGCTGGCCGCGCCAAGAACGGCGTTTCTCGCCGAGGTCCGCCGCATGCAACGGGCGGTCGGCGCGGTGGCCGCCAGCCGCGCACCGGTGATCGCCGCGATCAGCGGATGGTGCATCGGCGGCGGGGTCGACGTCATCAGCGCGGCCGACATCCGGGTGGCCAGCGCCGAGGCGAAGTTCAGCGTGAGGGAGGTCAAGGTCGCGATCGTGGCCGATCTCGGCAGCCTTCAGCGGCTGAGCGGCATTGTCGGCGAGGGACACCTGAGGGAACTCGCGTTGACGGGCAAGGACATCACCGCCGAGCGCGCCGAGCGGATCGGGCTGGTCAACGACGTCTATCCCGATCAAGAATCGACGCTGAGGGCGGCCCGCGAACTGGCGGCCGAGATCGCGGCCAACCCACCGCTGGTGGTGCAGGGCGTCAAGGACGTACTGTCCGTCAACACCGAGCAACGGGTCGAAGCGGGGCTGCGCTACGTGTCGGCGTGGAACGCGGCGTTTCTTCCCAGCAAGGATCTCGGCGAAGCTGTGCAGGCCTTCATGGAACGCAGGCCCCCGCGCTTCACGGGCGAGTAGGCGGGAACAGTCCAACCGGGTGAGAACAGCAAGGAGAACAACGTGAGCAACGATGCCGCGGCGCGCAGCACGACCACCGGCGGCGAGCCGAGCAGGGCAGGCAAGGCAAGTGCCGCCACCACCGCCTTCCGGGAGGCACGCGACTTTCTCGTCGCGCACCGGGAGGACTACGAGAAGGCCTACGCGGGTTTCGCGTGGCCGGAACTGAGCGAGTTCAACTGGGCGCTCGACTGGTTCGACGCGATCGCCGCCGATCCGGCCAACGCGCGGCGCTACGCGCTGTGGATCGTGGAGGAGGACGGCTCGCAGACCCGTTGGACCTACCCTGAGATGTCGCGCAGGTCCAACCAGGTGGCGAACTGGTTGCGCGCCAACGGAGTTCGCAGGGGCGACCGCCTGATCCTGATGCTCGGCAACCAGGGTGAGCTGTGGGAGACGATCCTCGCCGCGATCAAGCTCGGCGCCGTCATCATCCCCGCCTCGACGCTGCTCGGTCCCGCCGACCTCGTCGACAGGGTCGAGCGCGGCAACGCGCGGCACGTGGTGATCCGCTCGGCCGACGCGGCCAAGTTCGCCGACATCGAGGGCGACTACACGCGCATCGTGGTCGGCGAGCCCGTGCCGGGCTGGCAGTCGTTCAGCGACGCCTACACCCAGGACGAGTCGTTCACGCCGGAGGGGCCGACCTCGGCCGCCGATCCTCTGCTGTTGTATTTCACCTCGGGTACCACCGCGCAGCCCAAACTCGTCCAGCACACCCAGGTGTCCTATCCGGTCGGCCACCTCTCGACGATGTACTGGATCGGTCTCGAGCCCGGCGACGTGCATCTCAACATCTCCTCGCCTGGCTGGGCGAAACACGCGTGGAGCAACGTGTTCGCCCCGTGGAACGCCGAGGCGACCGTGTTTCTGTACAACTACACGCGCTTCGACGCGGAAGCGCTGATGGCGCAGATGGACCGGTGTGGCATCACGAGCTTCTGCGCGCCGCCGACGGTGTGGCGGATGCTGATCCAGGCCGACCTCACCGCGCTGCGGGTGCCGCCCCGCAAGGTCGTCGGGGCAGGCGAACCGCTGAACCCCGAGGTCATCGAACAGGTCCGCACGGCGTGGGGTGTGACGATCAGGGACGGCTTCGGGCAAACCGAGACCAGCGTGCAGATCGCGAACACTCCTGGCCAGCCGGTCAAGCCGGGTTCGATGGGCAGGGCGGTGCCCGGTTTCACGGTCGCGCTGGTCGACCCGGCCAGCGGCGAAAGGGCGGGGGAGGGCGAGATCTGCCTCGACCTCGCGCACCGGCCCGCCGGGCTGATGGTCGGCTACGCCGACGACGAGGAACGCACCGCGGCCGCCTTCGCCGACGGCTACTACCACACGGGCGACGTCGGCTCGATCGACGAGCAGGGCTACATCACCTATGTCGGCCGCACCGACGACGTGTTCAAGGCATCCGACTACCGCATCTCGCCGTTCGAACTGGAGAGCGTCCTGCTCGAACACGAGGCGGTGGCCGAGGCCGCCGTCGTTCCCGCCCCTGACCCGATCCGGCTCGCGGTCCCGAAGGCATACGTCGTGCTCACTGCGGGGCACGCACCCGACGCGGGGACGGCGGAGAGCATCCTGGCCTTCTGCAGGCGGCATCTGGCGCCGTACAAGCGGGTGCGCAGGATCGAGTTCGCCGAACTGCCCAAGACGATCTCCGGCAAGATTCGCAGAGTCGAGCTGCGCGGCAGGGGAGACGCGGGTGGCGACGAGTCGCGGATCGCGGGCGAATTTCGCGAAGAGGACTTTCCCGGCCTGAAGGGCTGACTCCGGCGCCGACTACTTTCAGTAGTACCTCTCCGTGTTCGAGTCGGATCCAATGTGGATGGTCGATGACCAGGGTTGCACCGGTCTCCTAGAATTGCCTGGGTGAAAGTTTTGCGTTGCGGGTTAACACTTTGCCAGCGTGAACCGATGAACCCAGTGAGCATGGCGATGGCAGGTTTGTGATGCCGGAGCTTGCGGAAACCCCCATACCGACCCACCCGACTCGAACACAGAGAGCGATGAGTACCGAAGAGAACGCGACGGGATCCACAGGATCCACCACCAGGACCGACGGAGTGACTGGGCCGCCCACCACCCCGTGCACGGTCGTCTGGAGTCAGGGAAGGCCATTCGTACTGGAAAGCGGGCCGGGCCGCCCGCGCTGGATGGGCACGGACAACCACGGCAGGCCGCGTGCACTGACCCGAGAGGACCTGCGCCGCAGGGGCTGGAGCTATCGCCGCGCCAGCTGAGGGCCCTCGGCGCGCGGCCGATACGGTGAACGGGTGACCGAGTCGGCAAACCCGCGCGAAGGTAACCACGTCGACCACCCCGACAACGACGGTGCTGGAGACGGTAGCGGCACAGCCGCGGTGGCGAACGGAGACGACTGCACTGACGGCACTGGCGGCATTTCGGAGCCCTCACTGGCCCGGCAGGCGCTGAACGTCCCCAACATGTTGTCGCTGCTGCGGCTCGCCGGTGTTCCGGTGTTCCTGTGGCTGCTTCTCGGTCCGCAAGAAGACGGCTGGGCGCTGGCCATTCTCGTGTTCAGCGCCCTCACCGACTGGCTCGACGGCAAACTCGCGAGATGGCTCAACCAGCAGAGCAGGCTCGGGCAGCTCCTCGACCCCGCGGCCGACCGGCTCTACATCATCGCCACCCTCATCGCCTTCCTGTTCAGGGAGATCATTCCCTGGTGGGTGGTCGCCGTGCTCGTCGGCAGGGAAATTATCTGCGGCATCTGCCTACTCGTCCTGCGCAGGCACGATTTCCTCCCGCCAGAGGTGACCTACGCCGGCAAGGCCGCGACCTTCAACCTGATGTACGCGTTCCCGCTGTTGTTGCTGACCCAGGGTGACTCGACCGCGGCGGAGATCATCCGCCCGTTCGCCTACGCCTTCACCGCCTGGGGCGGAGCCCTCTATCTCTGGTCCGGCGCGCTCTACGTCGTGCAGACCGTGCTCGCCGTGTCCGGTCGCCGCGCGGCTCCCGCCGGTGACACCGGTACCGCCGAGCGCGCCGGGAACACCGAGCACACCGGCAGCGGCGCCGACAGGACGGCTCGCGGTTGATCACCCACTCGGCCCAGCGCCGGCGCCCACGTGTTTCCCGTGAGGTCACAAGCAAGGCGCACGTCTGCCTCTGCTGAGGTTTTCCCTGTCCCGTTGTGCAAAGATGCCCAGCACGCAACCTGCGTAGAGCACGAAAGGGGACGGGGTTGTCCACTCCGGAAGAGCTGCGCTACACCGAAGAGCACGAGTGGGTCGTCGTCAAAAACAGCGACACGGTGCGCGTCGGGATCACGGAGTACGCGCAGGATCAGCTCGGCGACGTGGTCTTCGTCGAACTTCCCGAGATCGGAAGGCAGCTCGACGCCGGCGACGTGTTCGGTGAGGTCGAATCGACCAAGAGCGTCTCCGAACTGTTCGCTCCGCTCGACGGGGAAGTGGTGGCCGTCAACGGCGCCGTTTCCGAGTCGCCCGAGCTCGTCAACAGCGACCCCTACGGTGAGGGCTGGCTCATCGAGGTCAAGCTCGACGACGCGAGCACCGTCGAGGGCCTGCTCGACGCGGAGGCCTACCAACGCGTGATCAACGGTTGATCGGGGGAGCCCCGGCACCCGTGGCCGACCAGGCACGGTACGTTGGCAACACCACGTTTTCCATGGCAATACATTCAGTGCGTTAGGAGAGCTCAGGTGAGCACGAACGACGGGCCCGGCGTTCCCCCGGAGCAGTCTCCGGAGCGGACCTCCGTTTTCCGGGCCGACTTCCTGTCGGAGATGGAAGGTCAGGAAGCGCCGGCGGTCGAGCCGCAGGAGGCCGGTGTCGACGCCCTGCCGACGGGCTCCGCACTGCTGGTGGTCAAGCGCGGCCCCAACGCCGGATCGCGGTTCCTGCTCGATCGTGACACGACGAGCGCGGGCCGCCACCCCGACAGCGACATCTTCCTCGACGACGTCACGGTGTCGCGCAGGCACGCCGAGTTCCGGCGTGAAGGCGGCGAGTTCGTCGTGATCGACGTGGGCAGCCTCAACGGCACCTATGTCAATCGTGAGCCGGTTGACCAGGCGGTGCTCGCCGGGGGTGACGAGGTTCAGATCGGCAAGTTCCGCCTCGTCTTCCTGACCGGCCCCGGCCACGGGGGTCAGGGGGCACAGTGACGGCTGCCGGGCGGCCACAGCGTGACGGGTTGAGCATCGGGGCCGTACTGGCGCAACTGCGCAAGGATTTCCCCGATGTCACCATCTCGAAGATCAGGTTCCTCGAATCGGAGGGCCTTGTTCAGCCTGGCCGCACGCCGTCCGGCTATCGTCAGTTCACCGCGCCTGACGTGGAGCGGCTTCGTTTCGTGCTGGCCGCTCAGCGCGATCACTACCTTCCGCTGAAGGTCATCAAGGAACAGCTCGACGCGGCCGACCGCGGCGCGGAACCTTCCGCCGCGGTACCGAAACCGCCTCGCAAGCTCGTCCCACTCGACGGGACGGGCGGGGACGAAAGGCATTCCGGTCACGGCGGCTCAGGCGGACAGGGCAAGGCGGGACACGGTCTTCCGTCTCCCGCCGACTTCGCTCTCGAACGCGAGATCCGGCTGACGAGGGAAGATCTGCTCGCCGAGGCGGGAATCGACGAGGGCCTGCTCGCAGAGCTTCACCAGTACGGTCTCGTCCGGCCTGGGGCGGCGGGTTTCTACGACGTGGACGCGGTACAGATCGCCAGGACGGTCAAGACCATGACCGAGTTCGGCATCGAACCCCGTCACCTGCGCGCTTTCCGGGCCTCCGCCGATCGTGAGGTCGGGTTGCTTGAACAGATCGTCGCTCCGGTGTACCGGCATCGTGACAGCGACGCGAGGGCGCGGGCCGACGAACTTGTCAGGGAGCTGGCGGCCCTGTCGGTCACTTTGCATACGTTGCTGGTGAAAGCGGGTATCAGGGGTGTGACCGGCGGGTAGAATGGAACGAGGACATGGTCGGTTCGCGTGTCTCGTCTGTTACGCCACATGTCGATGCCTCAACGATCTCACCTGAATGCCGTACGGTTAGTGCAAGGTTCGCGAACCGAGCCGACAGAATCATTCGTAGCGAGCACAGCGCCCAGTTGACGGGTAGCGTCGACCGAGTCGATGCGAGATCCTCGTGACAGCGTTGCGGCCCGCGCGCAGGAGAGGGAGGCGAAGCCCCGATGAGCGAGATGCGCGTCGTCGGCGTAAGGGTCGAGCTACCCGCCAATCAGCCGATCTTGTTGCTGCGGGAAACCGAAGGTGAGCGATACCTGCCGATCTGGATCGGCTCGGTCGAGGCCACGGCGATCGCCTTGGAGCAGCAGGGTGTTCGCCCTGCCCGCCCCCTGACCCACGACCTGCTCAAGGAAGTCATCGGAGCGCTGGGCAGGGAACTGCAACAGGTCGTCATCACCGATCTGCGGGAGGGCACGTTCTTCGCCGAACTGGTTTTCGACGGAGACATCAGAGTGTCTGCGCGGCCGAGTGACTCGGTGGCACTGGCCCTGCGGGTCGGCGTTCCGATCCACGCCGAGGACGGCGTGCTCGAAGAAGCCGGGCTCATCATTCCCGATGAGCAGGAAGACGAAGTCGAGAAGTTCCGCGAGTTCCTGGATTCCGTTTCCCCGGAAGACTTTCGCGGCGCCGACACCTGAGAAACCCGGGCGGTCCCAGGGTCTTCGGACCCCTGAGACCGCCCGGGTTTTTTCGCGAGACCGGCAAGTCAGGGCTTCGTGGCTTTGGTGAACAACTCGGCCAGTTCCCGCCCGTACGACTGGAGATCGAGGTCGGGCTCTCGCGCGAGCCTGGCGGCGACGCCGTCGATCGCCTGGCGGATCACCAGCGCGAGCACACTCACGTCGAATTCACCGAAGGCGCCTTCTCGTTGCCCCTGTTGTAGTTGCCGTTCGATCCTGCCGAACCGCACGCTCTTCCATACGAGTTCGAACATCGGCGTGCCGTCGGCCGAGCGCGCGTTCGCCCCGATGTCCATGAGTGCCTGCGCCTGTCGCGGATACTCACCGAGGAAGGCGACCTCCGACTCGATGTAGGCGCGCAGCATGGCGGTCCGCTCGGTTTCGGCTCCGATGCGCTTCTGCAGAAACGTGTCCTGGTTGTCGACGATCGCGCCGACAGTGGCCATCATCAGCTCGTCTTTGTTGCCGAAGTGGTACGAGATCATGCGCGTGCTGCTGAGCCCGGCCCGCTCGACGATTCTGGCGAACGACGTGTTGCCGTAGCCCAGCTCGGCGATGGTGTCGATGGTGGCCTCGATGATCTGTGCTCTGCGGGCCTCCTCGGTGACCGTCAGGCCGAGGCCCGCTCCGAACTCCTTGTTTACTGACATGAGTAAAAAATAACATGGTCAAGTAAATTGGGCAAGGAGCTGGGAAGTCTCGATATCGACTTGAGGGTGCCCGCGCGTCGCGTTGACCGGCCCGTCGGGCAGGCATACCGTCGAGGGAGATGAATCGCGTCGGTGTGATTAGGCCGATCTGGGGCGACCTCGTCTCGCCGGCGTCGACGCGATTGTCGTAACCGGTCGTTTCCACTCCCGGAAACGGCGGTCTTGTTTCGCCGGTCGACCGACCGGGCGAGAGGAGGCATGCGTGGTCGACGAGAGCCCGTTCAGGGCCGCCGACGGCGAGCAGGGTCAGCAAGGAGAGCTATTCCCTGACGCGTCGCTGCCGGACGAGCTGGTTGGCTACCGCGGTCCCGCCGCGTGTCAGATCGCCGGGATCACCTACCGGCAGCTCGACTACTGGGCGCGGACCAAGCTGGTGATGCCCAGTATTCGTACCGCGCACGGCTCCGGCTCGCAACGGCTGTACTCGTTCAAGGACATCCTGGTTCTCAAGATCGTCAAGCGGCTGCTCGACACGGGGGTGTCGTTGCAGAACATCAGGGTCGCCGTCGATCACCTGCGGGAGCGCGGTGTTCGCGACCTCGCCAAGGTCACGCTGTTCTCCGACGGAACCACGGTGTACGAATGCACCTCGCCTGAGGAGATCGTTGATTTACTGCAGGGCGGACAGGGAGTGTTCGGTATCGCCGTCAGCGGCGCAATGCAGGAGATCAGCGGGACCATTCACGAATTCCCCGCCGAGCGGGCGGACGGCGGCGAGATCGAACCCGTCGTGCGCGACGAGTTGTCCGAACGCCGCAACGCCCGCCGCACCGGCTGACCGGAGGCGGCCGTCCGGCCGCTGGTTAACCGGGCACCTTGTCCAGGAAACCGTGGACGTTGGAGATCCGGTCGTCGTCAGCCGTGACGATCACATCGAATCCGATGGCCACCGGTTCCGTGACGGCGTCGGGCGCGAGATGCCAGCCGAAGCGCGCGATGTCGTGGTGGCCGTCCACCGGTTTTTCCGGATCGGCGAGGTGGAATCGCAAACCGGCGAACTGTCCCTGCGCACCGGCCACGAACGCGTCGATCCCGTCCCAGCCCGCCACTTCGCCCAGTGGATCAGTGTAGGTCGCGTCCGGCGTGAAGAGGGCTTCGATCAGCTCGCGCCGCCGGGCCGCGTCGGTCGAATTCCAGACCTCGATGTAGCGCTTGGCGATGGTGTCGAATTCCGGCATGGGTACTCCCTTTCTCGATGCGATCTCGGTGTATAACGCCCTATATGGCTGGGTCTTGGAGCCCGCCCTTGGCGAACAAGCGCAACGATGCCCTCGAAGCGGCGGCGCGTCGATTACCGCCGAGGTAATGGCCGCGCGCACCCCGGCTTTCTAGAGTGATGGGGTGACGACCATGACTGTGCCGACCGCGCCGGAACGGCGCCCCGTGGGAGAGCTGTTGCGGGAATGGCGTGATCGCAGGCGAATCAGCCAGCTCGATCTCGCCATCGCCGCCGACGTCTCGACCCGGCACCTGAGTTTCGTGGAGACCGGCAGAGCGAAACCGAGCCGCGACATGGTGTTGCGTCTCGGTGAGCAACTGTCGGTGCCGCTGAGGGAACGCAACCAGCTTCTGCTCGCGGCCGGTTTCGCGCCGGTCTATCCGGCGAGCTCGCTCGACGCGCCCGAGCTGGCCGCGGCCACGGCCGCGGTACGCAGACTGCTCGCCGGACACGAACCGTATCCGGCGGTGGTCATCGACCGGTCCTGGAACCTCGTCGAGGGCAACACGAGTCTCGCGGTGTTCCTCGACGGCGTCGCGCCCGCGCTACTCGAACCGCCGGTGAACGTGCTGCGCGTGACCTTGCATCCGGAGGGAATGGCCCCGCGCATCGACAACCTCGGCGAATGGCGCGCGCACCTGCTCGGCAGGCTGAGCAGGGAAGTGGCGGCGACCGCCGATCCGGGGCTTTCCGCGTTGCTGGCCGAACTTCGCGATTACCCGTGTGCCGCGCCGGAACCCGAAGTCGAGCTACCGGGGCCCGGCGATTTCCTCATTCCGCTGCGTGTCCGGCACGGCGATCACGTGCTGTCGTTTCTCAGCACGGTGGCGACTTTCGGGACACCGCTGGACATCACCCTGGCCGAGATGTCGATCGAGCTGTTCTATCCCGCGGACACCGCGACCGGTGACCTGCTCACCGCCGAGGCGCCAGGGCGTTAGCGGCCGGTCCGGCCGAATCGGGCGATCCGGCGACGTCGACCGGTTGATCTACGTAGCATCACCGAATGCCCACTCGCTCGCCGGTAGCCCGGCTTTCCGTCGCGGTCTGCGCTGCCGCGACCGCAGTGTCGCTCACCGCGTGTTCCGGTGACGAGGCCGAGGCCGACACCGGCCTTCTGGCCGCCCTCTCACACGTCGCCGCGACGGACGCGTCGACGACGTACGTGGAATACGGTGACGTCGCCGCGATCGGAAAGCTGGCCGAGCACGACCGGCGGCGATTCGCCCAGCTGGCGGGATATGGCTATTCGGAGCTGGCGATGAGCGCCGACCGGATCGCGGAGAAGCTCGGCGTCGATCCCCGGGGGTTTTCCTCGGCTATCTGGGTGGGACAGCCCCCCGAGACGGCGGGATTGCTGATCGGTGACTACGACACCGGCAAGGTCAGCGACGGCTTCGAGAAGATCGGCGCCGAACAAGAGGACAAGGGCGAGGCGATTCGGTGGCGCAGCGCCGCCGACAGGGCGACCGACCTCTCCGGCCCCTTCACCGACCTCGGCCTGCTCACCCAGTTCAACGTCGTGAGCGTGGAGGAAGGGAAGTTCGGTTACTCGTCGGCAGGCGGTTCGCTCGACTGGGTCACCGATCCCGGAGAGACGACGCTCGCCGACGACGAACAGATCCGGACCCTCGCGACGTGTCTCGGCGATCCGGTCGTCGCCATCATCGCCACTCAGGACGAGCGCAAGGTCGCGGTCGGCGTGCGCGCTCCGTCGGCCACCGAGCTGACCGAGGTGGTCTGCTCGCTCACCGGCGACCCTCAGGCCGACCGCGACCGGATGACCACCGAACTCGCGGAAGGCAGGGCGCCCTCCTCCGGTCAACCGTGGGCGGAGATCCTGCCAGGTGCCGAGGTCGACATCCCCGACGGCTCGTCCGGCGTGGTGAGGGTGGTCAGCACACCCGGCGACACCGCACCGCCGGGCAGGATCGCGCAGGTGCTGGCCAACGGCGATCTGAAGGGGCTCACCGGCTAGCTGTGATGTCCAGGGAGGTTGTCCAACCGTGTTATGGGCGGACGGCCGCTGAGTGCGGAGTGGGGCCGGTGGTGGTTGTACTGGTGCAGCCATCCTGCCAGTGCGTTGCGGCGGGCGTCTTCTGAGGAGTAGAGCTTCTTGTAGGCCCAGCCATCCGACATTGTGCGGTGGAGTCTCTCGATCTTCCCGTTGGTTTGTGGCCGATAGGGTCGGGTTTTCTTCATGGTGATGCCGAGTTCTTGGCAGGTGTCACGCCATAGGAACGACTTGTAGGCGCTTCCGTTGTCGGACAGCACGCGCTCGACGATGATGCCGCGATCGGCGAACCAGGCCACTGCCCGGTGCAGGACCGCGGCGGCGGTCGCAGCCGTCTCGTCGTTATGGCACTCGGCGTAGGCCACGCGCGAGTAGTCGTCGATCACGGTATGCACGAAGCAGGTCCCGACCGCAGGCCGATAGTTGCCGCCATGTCGGCCGGTGCGCCGTGAGGTCGCGGCAGAGTTGCGGTAGCCCTGCTGAACACCGACGAACCGCCAGCCACCACCGTCGGGAACGTTGCCGAACTTGGTGACGTCGACATGGATCAACTCACCAGGCCGGGACCGCTCGTAACGTCGCGCGGGTTCACCGGTGACGCGGTCGATGTGGGAGAGCCGGTTGAGCCCGCAGCGCACCAGCACCGCATGCACGGTCGAGGCCGGCATCCCCAACTTCGAGCCGATCTGCACCGGTCCGAGCCGCTGTTTCCAGCGCAGATGCACGATCTTGCGCACCGCCGGCTGGGGCGTCTTGGCCGCCTGCGTCCGCCGAGCCGAAGACCGATCGACCATCCCCGCCAGGCCCTCCTCGCGATAGCGCTGGGCCCACTTCGCAGCCGTGCGCCACGAGACATGGAAGAACTCAGCAGCCCTCGACGGTGGCCAACCCTCCTCCACGATCAGCCGCGCCAAACGAAGACGGTGTCTCGGGGTCAAAGCCGCGTTAGCGTGAGCCATGAAGGCCTCCTCGTGGAGAGGTTCCTAGACAGCTCCACTCCACATCGGGGAGGCCTTCGCCCATCTACGACTCGCCGTACCCGATCACACAACCTCCCTGGACATCACACCTAGCTGGTGGCCGTCGCCGCGGCGACGGCCACGGCCGTGCTCGATGCCGCGATCGCGGCGGCGGTCCTCGACACCGCGGTGTTGACCGCGCTCGCTCCCCAGTCGCCCCTCTCGAGCTCTTTCGCTCGCTTGTAGACCGAGGAGGACCATTTCGGGGACGGGTGCAGGGAAGGCAAGGTGCCGCTCGCCGACAGCAACGCGGTCACCGCCGCGGTGCGGGTGTCGGGACTCGCGCCGTCCTCAAGTACGGCACGGACCCGCTCGCGAAGCTCGTTCTCGTGGCGCGTGTCGGCGGCGGGCAGCGTCGTCGCGGGAAACAGCCCGAGTACCCGCTTGCGCTCCTTGCGGATGAGCCCGCGTTCCAGCAGCCGGTCGAGCACGGGTTTCCGCAGACCACCCCCGATGTGCAGAAGGAGGGGCTGTACCCGCTGCGTTTTCCCGGCCACCGTGTCGTGGGCGGACTGGAGCAGGGGATCGGGCAACGGTCCGTTTCCGGTGGTGAGGATTTTCGGCCCGCCCAGCCCGGCGCGCCCTTCCTCCGGCTCGACCCTGCCCAGCAACGCGAGTTCGACCAGCACGGCGCCGCCGAGCGTGTAGTGCAGGGTGCCCGCTCCCGCCGGTACGCCCGTCTTGTCGTCGAGCAACAGCAGCATGAGGTCCTCGACGAGCAGCATGTCGTCCGGCATGGCGATTCTCCTTCGCGGTCCGGTGCCCGGCTGGTCGCCGGTTCCGGCCCACTGATCACAGCATTCGCCGCGCGCACCGGCCAGTGCGCTCACGTCACCGGCCCGGCATGACGTGGTGTCACTGGCGTGGCCGGGAGGAGGTCACCGGCGTGCTGGGGTGCTGAATCCGGCGTCGTCGAACGCATCGCGCTGCGCGGGGGCGAGCAGGAAGGCACGGAAGGACTGCGCCGCGCGCTGTTTGACGGAGTCGACTCCGTTTCCGGCCAGCGCCACGTAGGGGTAGTCACCGGAGGGGGCCTCCGCGATGGATTCCGGCTGAGAGCCGATCAGCTCCGGCCGCTGCGACGCCAGCTGCCCGGCGACGGTGAGCGATTCCGGCAGCCAGGCCGCGGTCGTGTCGTCGACGTAGGTCTGGTCCGTGTCGCCGAGCAGTTCGTCGAGCACCCGGTCGGAGCGGACCGCTTGAACGTCGATCCGTACGCAGTGACCGTGCACGACGGTGCGGGCCTCGTTCCATTGCCTGGCGGCCGAGGAGACCGGCTTGGTGACGCTGGGCGCCGTGAGGACCCTGATGCTGGTATCGCCTTCGCCGCATTCGGCGGCCTGAGCTTCCGCGCGGTTGCTGAGAATGCCGTCGGCCCAGTTCCAGCCGAACCAACCGGCGACGAGCAGGCCGACGAGCACGAGACAGGCGATGGGCCACGCGGCGACCTTGCGCCGGGCCGCCTTGCCGACGGCGCGATGAGAGCCGGTGGACGTCAGCGCGTCACGGGGATCGGGCTCGGGCTCCTCGACCTCGTCAACCCTGCTGTGCCGCCCCATTCCTCGTCCTCTCGCCTGCCACGGTGAACACGCTCCGTTTACGAAGCCAAAACGTTATCACTCTAACAGGCGAGGATTAGGCGAATGTGATGATGCTCAGCTTGGGAGTAAATTGTCCGGTTCATGCTGGTCGACACAGTGAGCGCACCAGACGTTGCCGTGGCTGTCCTGGCGAAAACGCCACCGCGCGACGGCGACGTCGATCGCGTCGGTGAAGCTCTCCTGCATGTCGTCCATGGGCGGCGACGACCGGCAGATATGACAGGCGACGCCAACTCTCGGCAGCATCGATCGCGCCCTCTCCGTGCGGCGGTCCATGGCGCCGCGGCGGACGCGGCGATGGCGCTCAGCCTAGAACGCGAGCCGGTGCCGTGGCCGGATTCGCGGCGCCGACTTGTTCAGCGGACGCCGAAGGCGTCGAAGGCGTCAAAAGGCATCGAGTACGGCCCTGTGCTGCCGGATCAGCCGGTCACGCAGCGCAGTCGCCCGGTCCGCGAATCCGGCCTGTGCCCTCGCGTACTCGGCCCTGCCCTCCGCGGTTTCGACGCGCACGGGGGAGTGGCCGAGCGACGAGAGGTCATAGGGGCTGGCCCTCATGTCGAGCAGCCGGATCTCGGCAGCGAGCGCGAAGCAGTCGCCAAGCAACTCGGCTGGCACGAACGGGCTGAGCTTGTAGGCCCATTTGTAGAGGTCCATGTTGGCGTGCAGGCAACCCGGTTGTTCGAGGTCCGCCTGCGTTCGCCTGGTCGGCCGCAATCCGTTGAGCGGCACGGCGGGCGGGGTGAAGAACCGGAAGGCGTCGTAGTGACCACAGCGCACCCCGAGCGAATCGACGACCTCGTCGGTTCCCGCCGACCCGAGCCGCAGTGGTAGCTGGGCGTGCCGGACGGCGTCGGCGGGCTGCTGGTACACCATGGCCCATTCGTGCAGTCCGAAACAGCTCAGCCGTGGCGCCCTTCCCGCCGTCGCTTCCAAAATGGACAGTGCGTAACGCGCGCCACTGGCCCGTTTCGCCGTCCATGTCGAGGGATCGACGCCGACGCCGCCTTCCGTCGTCCGGTAACCGGTCCGGTCGAGGAAGCGGCAGGCGGCGGGACCGGTCAGTACGGCGAACGGCCCCGGCTGCCAGCGTTCGAGGTGTGAGGGCGGGTGCGAATAGTAGGTGAAGAGGAAATCCAGCACCGGGTGCTTGCGCCCGGTGGAACGGCGCCGCTGGTGCGGCACCGTCCACTCGCGCATACGGGCGACGTGCGCGTCTTCGAGCGCCGTCCACGTCGGCTCGTCGAGCCTGTCCTCGTACCTGACATCCATGGCCTGTGCTCCACGGCCCTTCCGCTACCTGGTGACGTGGGTTCCGTCCCGCACGGTACCCACGTATTCCTCGACCAGATCCTCCAGTGTGACCATGCCGGTCACGACGCCCTCGGCGTCGACGGCTCTCGCGAGATGGCTGCCCTCCCTGCGCATCGCCGAGAGCGCGTTGTCCAGTCTCGCGTGCACCGACAACTCGGTGAGGCCACGGGTCTTGGCCACCGGAAGCGGAGTCGCCGGGTCGTCACCTACCTGGTCGAGGATGTCCTTGACGTGGATGTAGCCGCTCAGCTCGCCGCTCTCGCCCCGGACGGGGAAGCGGGAGAACCCGGTCGAGGACACGGCCCGCTCGACGTCACCGACGGTCGGCGAGGAGGGCAGTGTGGTCATGTCGGCGATCGGGACCACGACATCGGCCACGGTTTTCGCGGCCGACGAAAGGGTTTGGCTCAGCCTGCGGTGTTCGGACTGGTCGAGCAGCCCCTCCCTGCGTGACTCGCTGAGCAGCTCGGAGAACTCGTCGGGGGTCGCGCCAGTGTCGATCTCGTCCTTCGGCTGGACGCGCATGAGCCGCAGCACTCCGTTGGCGATGCCGTTGAGCAGCCAGATGAACGGGTTGACGATCCGCACCCACACCACGTGCGCCGGGACCAGCCACAGCGCGAGGCGCTCCGGTTCGGCGATGGCGATGTTCTTCGGCACCATCTCGCCGATGAGCACGTGCAGCAGCGTCAGCGCCACCAGCGTCACCGCGAACGACACACCGTGCACCACGTAGGTCGGTACCGGCAGGCCCAGCGCCGAAACGGCCGCCTCCAGCTGATGAGCGACCGCGGGCTCGCCGAACTGCAACAGCAGCAGCGAGCAGACGGTGATCCCCAGCTGCGCGCCTGCCAGCATGAGGGACACGTTCTTCGCCGCGTTGAGCACGATCCTTGCCCGTCCCTTGCCCTGTTCGAGCAGGGCTTCGAGCCGATCCCTCCGCGAGGAGATCAACGCGAACTCGGCGCCAACGAAGAACGCGTTCGCGAGCAGGAGCACGCCGATCAGCGAGATGGAGACCCAGTCGTTCACGAGGTCACCTCCCTGTGCTCGACGCTGACTTCCGCGATCCGGTGCCGGTCCATTCCTGCCACCACGAGCCGCCAGCCGTCGATGTCGATGGCGTCGCCGACGTCGGGGATCTTGCCGAGCCGCTCCAGCACGAGGCCCGCGATCGTCTCGTAGTCGCCCTCCGGCATCCGGAAGCCGGTGACGTCGAGTACCTCGTCGTCGCGAAGCTGTCCCGACACGAGCCAGCTGTCGGCGCTGAGCTGCTGCGAAGCGGGTTCCTCTCGATCGTCGTGCTCGTCACGGACGTCGCCGATGATCTCCTCGACGACGTCCTCCAGCGTGACCAGCCCGGCCGTGCCGCCGTACTCGTCGACGACGAGCGCGAGCTGGAACCGGGAATCGCGCAGCCGGTCGAGCAGCGCGTCGCCTGGCAGTGATTCGGGCACCGTCGGCACCGGCCGCATGACCGAGCCGACCCGGGTCTTCTCGCGATCGGGGGAGGGAACCGTGAACGCCTGTTTGACGTGCACGGCTCCCTGAACGTCGTCGAGATCCTCGCGGTGCACCGGAAACCGGGAGAAGCCGGTCCTCCTCGCGAGTTCGACCAGGTCCTCGATGGTGTCGTCGATGTGCAGGGAATCCAGCCGGACGCGTGGTGTCATCAGCTCGTCCGCCGTGCGGTCGCCGAAGCGCAGTGACCTGCTGAGCAACTGGGCGGTGGAGACGTCGAGGGTTCCGCTCTCCGCGCTCGTGCGCACGATCGAGCCCAGTTCCTGCGGCGATCGCGCCGAGCGCAGTTCCTCCTGCGGTTCGATGCCGAATTTGCGGACGACCCAGTTCGCGCTGTTGTTCATGAGCGTGATGAGCCAGCGGAACAATGCCGAGAACCGGGAGTGGTATCCGGCGACGGCGCGGGCGGTTTGCAACGGCCTGGCCACGGCGAGGTTCTTCGGCACCATCTCGCCGATGACCATGGACAGCGAGGTCGCCAGCAGCAGCGCGAGCACCAGCGAGGTGCCCGCCGCGGCGCCTTCGGACAGCCCCATTCCCGTCAGCGGAGGGCGGATCAGGCGGCCGAGCAGCGGCTCGGCCACATAGCCGGTGACCAGGGTGGTCAGGGTGATCGCGACCTGGGCGCCGGAGAGTTGGAAGGACAGCGTGCGGTGCGCTTTGAGCACGGTCTTCGACCGCCGGTCGCCGACCTGCCTGACATTGGATTCGATGGTGCTGCGTTCGAGTGTGGTGAGTGAGAACTCGGCGGCAACGGCGAGGCCCGTGCCCACGGTCAGCAGCAGAACGAACAGTATTCCGAGAATGGTGAGCAGAATGTCCATTCAGCTCGCACCACCTTGGGTGGTGTGGCCGGGAGAATCGAGGAAGCCGGGTTTGTCACCCGGCCAACTACTGTCACCAGGTGACTGCGCATCGCGCACGAAAGTTGTCACTCCTTGATAAGCCGGAACGGCGGAAAAGTGGCGCTATCTTAACCACGTCGAACGCGAGGTGTGCAGACCCTGTTCCCCAGCCTCAGGCCCTGCCGAGGCCGCGATGCCTTCGCACGCTCTCCTCCACCAGGTCGAGGACGGGTTCGAGGTCATCGGCCGGCAGGCCCATCGACAGGTGCGACACGAGTCCCTCAAGGACCAGTTCCAGATACGCGGCGAGCACGTCGATGCTGATGTCGTCGCGGAGGTTGCCGGCCTGCCGCTGCCAGGAAAGGCGCTTGCGGGTCGCCGTGGTGAGCTGCTCGGACCGTTCGGCCCACCTCGCTCTGAACTCGGGGTCGGTGCGCAGTCTGCGGGAGACCTCAAGCCTGGTGCCGAGCCAGTCTGCGGGGTGCTGGCTGCGCCCGGCGAGCAGATCCCGCATGACCTGGACGAGGCCCTGCTGGGCCACGACGTCGGCCATACGGGCGGCGTCGTCCTCGGCCAGCGCGAGAAACAGCGATTCCTTGTCCCGGAAATGGTGGAAGATGGCGCCCCGGGAGAGCTGGGTCGCTTCCTCAAGACGGCGGACCGTGGCACCCTCGTATCCGTAACGTCCGAAACACACCCTGGCGCCGTCGAGTATTTGCCGGCGACGCGCGTCGAGGTGGTCCTGGCTGACCCGTGGCATCCCCCGATCTTGACACCCGGGGTAATCCAATGCAATCCGTACGTACGTACTGAGACCTTGGGCTCGTTCCGGGCGCCGGTTGGCTACGCCACGGGCCGGTCTCCGAGAAGGACCCTATCGGCAAGGGGCAGGGGCGAGTGATCGCATCCCGCTCCGGCCGGTGACACCGAGCGACGGCCGCCGGAGCGAGTGGGTGCGGGCGAACGGGTGATGGCCGTCGCGGCGGGTGATGAAGAAAAACCGTTGTGGTGCGCCGAACCGCGAATGTCCGCATGAACCGGTTTAACGGCGGAGCGGGGATTCACCGGTGATCGCAACGGAGTGTGGCCTCACCGGTGCGGTGGTGACCGATCACGAACATGACCTCATGGCCGGAAAGTCCGGATCGGAAACCTGTCGTGGTGGCGGATTCTCACCACGTTCCGCGACGGAATCACGGGTGCCGTGGCCAGGATTCGCGGTATGGGCGACTCAAGGGTCATGCGACTGTCGGACCCCGCGTGTAGCGTCGCGAATGACGGTGCCCCAGTGGATGGCAGGTGAAGTCATGACAGCGGTCCGTATCCCCCGGGACAGAAAAGCCAAGCGGGACAACGCGGATGATGTCGCGGCGCGAGTCGTGTCCGACCGGGCGGAAGGTGAGGCATATGTGGCCTCGGTGTGCTTCAAGCACGGGCCACCACGGTTGTTCGGTGTCGAAATCGAGTACCTCGTTCATGACGCCACCGACCCGGCATTGCCACTGGATCCCGGCAGGCTCGCTCGTGCGCTCGGCGCGCATACGCCGAGAACCTTGCGCCCTGACAGCGAACACACGCCACTTCCCTCGGGAAGCCGGCTCAGTCTCGAACCCGGTTGCCAGGTCGAAATCTCCACCGCGCCACAGGATTCGCTTCGCGATCTGGCTACCGTCGTCACCGCCGACCTCGCGTATCTGACCGACCTGCTCGCCCGCGTCGGCCTCCGGATGAGTCCGGACGCGATCGACCCTTTCCGCGAACCGCGCCGGGTGCTGCCGACGCCACGATACGCGGCCATGGAACGACGTTTCGCCAAATCCGGCACCGGCGGGGTCACCATGATGTGCAGTACCGCCGCCTTGCAGGTGTGCCTCGACGCGGGGGAGAAGGCCCGGTTCGCCGACCGGTGGGCCGCCGTCCACGCGCTCGGTCCGGTGATGCTGGCGCTGTTCGCCAATTCGCGGCGGCACGCGGGCAGGGACACCGGTTCGGTCTCTGCTCGCTGGCTGGCCGTCATGGACACCGAGTACGCCCGCACCCATCCGGGCGAGACGGGCGCCGACCCCGAGCGGGCATGGGCGGCCAGAGTCATGGACACGCCGCTGATGGTGCTGCCACGGGACGACGGTGAATGGGACGCCCCCGACGGCCTGACCTTCGCCGACTGGATCGCGGGAAGGGGAGCCGCCGCAGCGCTCGCGCCCCCCACCACCGCCGATCTCGACTACCACCTGACCACCATGTTCACCCCGGTCCGGCCGCAGGGCTACCTTGAGGTCCGTTATCTGGACGCCCAGCCGCAGGGCGCCTGGCTGCACCCGGTGGCGCTGCTGGCCGCCCTGCTCGCCCGGCAGTCCACAGTGGACCAGGTCGCCGCCGTGTGCGAGCCGGTCGCCGACAGGTGGGCCGACGCGGCACGGTTCGGGCTGGACGACGCCGCGATCGCCGAGGCCGCCGCGGCCGTCGCCGATCTGGGGTGTGCCGAACTGGCGGCAGTGAACCTTCCTTCGGACACCGTCGCCGACATCGCCTACACCGTCCAGCGCCGGGTCCGGCGCGCGAGCAGGGGAGGACAGCGATGAGCACAGCGGACTCCGCGATGACGGGCACCGAGGTCGCCGCCTCCGCGCACCCGCTGAGGGCGCTGAGCGCCCAGGACCTGAGGGCACACACGGCACACGCGCTGGAAAGGGCGAGGAAACGCAGCGGGACGCTGACCGACGCCGTCGACGACGCCGATCTCGTCACGCAGCATTCGAAGCTGATGTCTCCGCTGGTGTGGGATCTCGCGCACATCGGGAGCCAGGAGGAACTGTGGCTCGTGCGGGACGTGGGAGGAAGGCAGCCGCTGCGGCCCGACATCGACGACCTCTACGACGCCTTCCAGCACGCGAGGGCCGACCGCCCCGCGCTCCCGCTGCTCGGGCCAGGCGAGGCGAGAGCCTACGTCAGGGAGGTGAGGGCGAAGGCGTTCGACGTGTTGTCCCAGGCCCCGCTGGAGGGGGGCGCGCTGACCGACACCGCCTTCGCTTTCGGCATGATCGCCCAGCACGAGCAACAACACGACGAGACGATGCTGGCGACCCACCAGCTTCGCAAGGGCGATCCGGTGCTGCACGCTCCCTCTCCTCCGCCGAGGCGAGTGGGGGCCGTCCCAGCCGAGATCGTCGTCCCCGGTGGTTCCTTCCTCATGGGAACGTCGGTCGAACCGTGGGCGCTGGACAACGAACGGCCGGCGCACCCCGTGTTCGTCGACGCGTTCGCCATCGACACGTTCCCCGTCACCAACGGGCAGTTCGCCGCGTTCGCCGACGCGGGTGGGTACCAGCAACCGCGGTGGTGGAGCGAACAAGGCTGGGCCTACCGCACCGAGCACGACATCACGGCGCCCCGGTTCTGGCGCAGGGAGCAGGACGCGTGGTGGCGAACGCGATTCGGCAGATACGAGCGCGTTCCCGAAGCCGAGCCGGTGGTGCACGTGTCCTTTCACGAGGCGCGGGCCTACGCGGCGTGGGCGCGAAAACGGCTGCCGACGGAAGCCGAGTGGGAAAAGGCGGCCCGCTACGATCCGCACACCGGACGCTCGCTGCGCTACCCGTGGGGAGACGGCGAACCGACGGCGGAACACGCCAACCTGGGGCAGCGGCATCTGCGGCCGGCCGAGGTCGGTGCCTATCCGCGAGGGGTCTCCCCGCTCGGTGTCCATCAGCTCATCGGCGACGTGTGGGAATGGACCAGCAGCGACTTCGCGGGTTACCCGGGATTCACGGCATTTCCCTACCGGGAGTACTCCGAGGTGTTCTTCGGGCCTGGCCACAAGGTGCTGCGCGGCGGTTCGTTCGGCACCGACGCGGTCGCCATCAGGGGGACCTTCCGCAATTGGGACTACCCCGTCAGGAGACAGATCTTCGCGGGATTCCGGTGCGCGCGCGACCTGACCCCCGCCGAGCGGGGCTAGCGTGTGCCGTCATCTCGCCTACCTCGGTGCGCCGAGTTCGCCCTCGGGACCGGTGTTCGAATCGGAGCACGCGCTGCTGGTGCAGTCCTATGCCCCGAAGGACATGCGGGAGGGCGGAACCGTCAACGCCGACGGGTTCGGGCTCGGCTGGTTCACCGGTGACCGCGCGCCGGTGAGCTATCGCAGAGCGGGTCCGTTGTGGACGGACGGTACCCTGCGCGGGCTCGCCGGAACCGTCCGGTCCGGAGCGTTCGTCGCCGCCGTCCGCTCGGGTACGCCGGGGATGCCGGTCACCGAGGCCGCGTGCGCGCCCTTCGCCGACGATCACTGGCTGTTCAGCCACAACGGTGTGGTGCGCGGGTGGCCCGATTCGGTGGCCGGGCTGGCGGAGAAACTACCCATCACCAGGGTGCTCACCATGGAGGCCGCCACCGACTCGGCGTTGCTCTGGACCCTGCTGGCGGAACGGCTGCGGGCCGGTGCCGACCCGGTCGCCTCGGTCATCTCCCTGGTGGCCGAGGTGGAGCGTGCGGCGCCGGGTTCCCGGCTCAACCTGCTGCTCGCCGGGGCCGACGTGGTGATCGGTACCGCGTGGACACACGCGCTGTCGGTCCTCGAAGACGAGCGGGGCGTGCTGATCGCGTCGGAGCCGGTGGACGGGAACCCGGACTGGCGACCGGTTCCGCAGTGGCACGCCGTCGTGGCCAGGCGAGAGCGGCCCGGCGCGGCCCCGAGTACCGCACTGATACCCATCTCGGCAGACCGGAGGCTCGGGTGAGCGACATGGATCTCGACGTGCATCGCAGCGGTACCGACATCACCGAGGCACTGCGCGCCGACGTGCGCGAAGGGCTGAGGGCGAAGCGGAAATGGTTACCGGCCAAGTGGTTTTACGATGCGCGGGGCAGCGCGCTGTTCGAGCGCATCACGGAATTGCCCGAGTACTATCCAACCCGCGCGGAACGGGAGATCCTGCGCGGGCACGCGGCCGGTATCGCGGACATCACCGCGGCACACACCCTGGTCGAACTGGGTTCGGGGTCGAGTGAGAAGACCCGGCTGCTGCTCGACGCGCTCGGCGCGCACGGAACGCTGCGGACGTTCGTGCCGCTGGACGTGTCGGAATCGGCGCTGGCCGAGGCCGCGCGGGCCATCGCGAAGGAACACCCCGCGCTCGCCGTGCACGGCGTCGTCGGCGACTTCACCGAGCATCTGGACCTGCTGCCTGGCGAACGGCCGAGGCTGGTCGCGTTCCTCGGCGGCACCATCGGCAACTTCCTGCCCCTGGACAGGGCGAAGTTCCTCCGTTCGGTCAGGGAGGTGCTGGATCCGGGGGAGTGGCTGCTGCTGGGGACCGATCTCGTCAAGGAAAGAGAAACCCTCGAACGAGCCTACGACGACCGCGAGGGCGTGACCGCCGAATTCAACAGGAACGTCCTGGCGGTGATCAACGAGCGCCTCGGCGCCGATTTCGATCCCGGCGCCTTCGAGCACGTCTCCTACTGGGACGCCGGTAACGAGTGGATCGAAATGCGGCTTCGCGCCAGGAAACCCATGAAGGTACGGGTGCCGGGCGCGGGCATCGAGGTCGAGTTCGCCGAAGGCGAATACATCCGCACCGAGATCTCCGTCAAGTTCCGGCAAGAAGGCGTGCGCGCGGAGCTGGCGGAAGCGGGGTTCCGGCTCGACCGGTGGTGGACCGACGAGGAAGGCAGGTTCGGCGTTTCGCTGTCGTGCGCGACGGACGGAGCCGGTGGCATGATCGAATAGGAGAATGCGCAACCCGTTACCCGCGTTGGCGAGACGACTGGGAACTCGGCCCTGGCTGATGAAAGCCGCCGCAGCGATCATCTGGGCCGACACCCGGTTGTATCGTCTGTCCAAGGGCCGGATCAGCCTCGTCGCGATCGCGGGCCTGCCGTCGTTGCGGCTGACGACGCTGGGCCGCAAGACCGGGCAGCCACGCAGCACCAACCTGCTGTACTACCCGCACGCGGCCGACTATGTGATCACCGGGTCGAACTGGGGCAGGGAACGCGATCCGGGGTGGACGTTCAACCTGCGCCGGAATCCGGACGCGACCGTCGAGATCAAGGGAAAGGTCGTCGCGGTGACGGCCAGGGAATTGACCGGTGCCGAACACGACGACATGTGGCGGGAATTGCTGCGGTTCTGGCCCGGCTACGCGATGGAGCGTTCGGCGGCCGACCGGGATCTCCCCATATTTCTGCTGAGCAGGCGAAACGGCTAAGAGCTCGCCGAGATCCGCATCCAGGCCAGCGGCATCCGTGTCCGGACGCACCGGGCGCGCCGCCACGGCCTCCGGTCGCGGGGGCGCGCCCGGTGCGAGACCGGGGCGACGTGGCCCCGGTCCCGCACCCGGATTCCGGCGTGAGCCGGGATTGCTCCTGCTCCGTCCTCAGTGGACCGGATCGAGGGCGTCGGCGCGCGTGGCGGGCCGGGGCGTCTCCTCGGCGAGCCCGAATCGCTCGTGCAGCCGTCGCAGCGGTGCCGGTGCCCACCAGTTGGCCCCGCCCGCCAGCCGCATGAAGGCAGGTAGCAGAATTCCCCTGATCAGCAGTGCGTCGACGAGCACGGCGACGGCCATCCCGACCCCGATCATCTTGAGGTACACGACCCCGCCCGTGGTGTACACCGCGAACGAGGCGGCGAGGATGACCGCGGCGGTCGTGATGAGCGGTGCACTGCGCTGGAGGCCGAGCGGCACGGCGGCCGAGGCGTCGCCGGTGCGCAGGAACTCCTCCCTGATCCTGGACACGATGAACACCTCGTAGTCCATGGACAGCCCGTAGACGATGCAGAACATCAGAATGGGAATGCTGGATTCGAGGCTGCCGGTTGGCGTGAATCCGAGCAGGCCGGAGAGGTTTCCGTCCTGGAACACCCACACCAGTACCCCGAACATGACGCCCATGCTGAGCAGATTCAGCACGGTGGCCTTGAGCGGCAGCAGAATGCTGCCCGTCATGAGGAACAGGATGATGAACGTCAGCACCAGAATGGTCACCAGCACAAGAGGCAGCCGGTCGGTCATCTCGCCCCGCCAGTCGGCCATCTCGGCGGGGGTGCCGCCGACGAGTACGTCGAACGGAGCCTGCACGGCGCGCACATTTTCGACAAGCGCGACCGCGTCGCCGTCGAGGGCTTCGTTCGTGGGAATGGCGACGACGTAGTCGCCTTCGCCGGTGGAGAACCTGCCGGGTTCGGCTGGTGCGGTAAGCGTGCCGCCGGTGAAGGTTCCCGCCGAGGAGTCCACCTGAGCAATACCGTCCACTCTGGACAGTTCGCTCGCGTAGGCCGCCATGCCGCCTTCGGTGGCGCCGGGCGCGACGGCGAACAGGGCGTCGGATTCCTCCTGGCCGAAGTTCGTGCGCACCTCGTCGGCCATGGCCCTGCTGCTGGAATCGGCGGGCAGGATGCGCGCGTCTGGCATTCCGAACCGCAGGCCGGTGACCGGTGCGGCCAGTGCGAGTACGACGATCAGCATGAGCCCACCGGTCAGCACGGGGCGGCGCATGACCGCCCCCGCGAGCCGGAACCACACACCGCTTTCGCTGTTGTCGCCGCGTTTCGCGCCGCCTCGCTCGGCGGCCCTGTGGCCCAGTACGGCCAGCGCGGCGGGCAGCAGAACGAGGGCCCCGGCGACGGCGGTGATGACCACGAAGGCACCGCCGTAGCCGAAGGAACGCAGGAACGGCAACGGGAACAGCATGAGCGCCAGCAGTGAGATCGCGACGGTGAGCCCGCTGAACAGTACGGTGCGGCCCGCCGTCTTCACCGAGGTCACCACGGCGTCGGGCACGTCGGCACCACGGCGCAGTTCCTCGCGGAACCTCGCGATGAGGAACAGGCAGTAGTCGACGCCCAGCGCGAGCCCCATGACCAGCGCGATGTTGGCCGCGAAGGTGGAGACGCTGGTGAAGCTCGCCACCCCGCGCAGCGCGGCGAGCGTGCCGACGATCGCGAAGACACCGATGCCGAGAGTGACCAGCGCCAGTGTCACGCGGCGGTAGAACAGGATGAGCAGGATCAGCACGAGTGGGATAACGATGATCTCGGCGCGCAGGAAGTCCTGTCGCGATTGCGCGCCGATCTCGCGGAAGACCTCGTCCTGCCCGCCGGCGGCTACCTGGACGGTGCCGGAGGAAACGGCGTAGCGCTCGGCGAGTTCGCCGACGCGCTCGCGTGCCTCGTTGACCTCACCGGGCACCCTGACCAGCACGAGCGCTTGGGTGCCGTCCTCGCTGCGCAGGGCGGGGCTGTCGCCGCGGGACCAGTAGGACCCGGCTTCCGACACGCCCTGTTCTCCGGCCAGGGCGCGGGTGAGTCGTTCTCCCTCGGCGGCGACGGCGGGATCGTCCACGGTGCCCTCGGTCGCCGTGACGAGGAAGACGAGGTTGGCGGGACCGGTGTCGAACTGTTCCGCGAGCACGGTGCGAGCGCGGTCGGACTCCGAGCCCGGCGCGTCGATTCTGGACAGTGACAGGGCGTTGAGCGCACCGGCGCCGAAGACACCGGCCGCGACCGTGACGAGGGCGCCGACGAGCAGCACCCACCGGCGGCGGCGCACGGCGAACCGGCCGAGCCGTTCCAGCACCGGCGGCCGGGAAGTGAGCGGAGGGGACAGGGACACGACGACAGCTCCTCGGGGTGGCGCTAGACTCAAGCGAAATGCGAGCGATTGCTCGCGTTCAAAATTACGAGCGTTTGCTCGTGTTTGTCAAACGGGGAGGCTTGGTGCCCGAAGAGCAGGCGCAACGCAAGCGGCAAGCACGTGGGGTGCGCAGGATGGAGCAGATCGCCGACGCGGCGGCCGAGGTCTTCGCCGAGGCCGGCTACGCGAAGGCGACCACGAACGCCATCGCGGCTCGCGCCGGTGTCTCTCCGGGAACCCTGTACCAGTTCTTCGCGAACAAGGAGGCCATCGCCGAGACGCTGGCCCAGCGCTACCAGACAGCCCTGCGAGCCGCGCACGAGAAGGCGTTCGATCCCGGCTTCGCGAGCTTGCCGCTGCCCGAGCTGATCGATCGCATGGTGACGCCGATGATCGAGGTCAACATCGCCAATCCGGGGTTCAAGGCGCTGTTCGCGGCCACCGACATGCCGGAACGGCTCTCGGCGCCGACAAGGAAGCTGCACCAGGCGGTCGTCGGCAGGATCTCCGAGGTGGTCCAGACGCGGGTGCCCGCGTTGCCGGCCGACCGGGTGCGCACCGTCGCGATCGTCGCGACCCAGATCTTCGGCGCGCTGCTGTCCACGGTGGTCGCGGCGCCGGAAGCCGAACGCGAGATCTGGATCGGCGAACTACGCGAGGCGTTGCTCGGCTACCTCGATCCGGTCATCGGCGAACCGGGAACCGCGTAGCGGCGCCACGGCCCGGACCGAGCAGGCAACTCGCCGTCCTGAGCGCCGAACTCGCCGTTCTGACTGCGGATCTCACGGTCCTGAGTGCGGATCTCGCCGTCCTGGGCGGGGGACTCGCGCTCAGGCAAGCGCGCCGCGCAGGATGAGCATCGTCGCGCTGATCGCCGCGACGCCGAGCACGGCAACCCTGATCCTCCCGCCGTCCAGCCACCTGCGCAGCGGTCCCGACAACAGGAAACCGGCGAGCAGAAACGGCAGCAACCACGCGGCGAGCACGAACTGATGCGGGTGCAGTTGCCCGCCGATGCCCAGTCCCGCCAGTGAAAGCAGAGTTCCCAGGCCGAAGCAGGCCGCGAGCGTCGCGCGAATCCTGGGGCCGGAACTGTGCTGGTACAACAACGCGATCGGGGGGCCGCCAATCGAAGCCGCGGTGCCGAAGGTCCCGCTGGCGACTCCGGCGACAAGCAATGGTCCAGGGTCGGGCCGGGGCCGCCAGGAAAGCACCGACAACACGACGCAGGTGAGCACGGCCGTCCCGACGACCATCGAGAACGGGCCGTCGGCGAGGGTCGCGACGGCGAGCACGCCAAGCGCCGTGCCGGGTACCCTGCCCGACATCGCCCACCACACGCCCCGCCAGTCGATGTCCCGGTACTCCCTGACCATGGTCAGCAGGCCGTGCGTGCTGGCGATGAGCATGAGCGGCACCGGGATGAAAGCGGGTTCGATCAGCGCGGCCAGTGGCACGGCGAGCAGGTTCATGCCGTAGCCGACGGCACCCTGCACGATCGCGCCGACCGCGACCACCAGTCCCACGAGCAGATCCGGGGTGCTCACGGCGCCGTCCGCCCCGCACCGCTCGCCCAGGTCCCGCCTTCGTGCACCAGTGCCTCCCGCAACCCCGCGACACAGAACGATCCGGCGCCGGGTACCGGCGCCGGATCGTTCATAGCACTGTCACGGGCCGCGACGGCGCTCGTGAGTGCGGGATCTCAGGCAGTCATCTTGCGCAGCACGTACTGCAGGATGCCGCCGTTGCGGTAGTAGTCCGCCTCACCGGGGGTGTCGATGCGCACCACCGCGTCGAATTCCACCTTGGAACCATCCGCCCTCGTCGCCGTGACCGCGACCGACCCCGGCGTCTCACCGTCGTTGAGCTTGGTGATGCCCGCGATGTCGTAGGTCTCGGTACCGTCGAGGCCCAGCGACTTCGCCGACTGCCCCTCGGGGAACTGCAACGGGATCACACCCATGCCGATGAGGTTGGACCGGTGGATGCGCTCGAAGGACTCGGTGATCACCGCGCGGACGCCAAGCAGGCTGGTGCCCTTCGCGGCCCAGTCCCGCGACGAACCCGAGCCGTACTCCTTGCCGCCGAGCACGACGAGCGGAGTACCGGCTTCGGCGTAGTTCTGGGCCGCGTCGTAGATGAACGACTGCGGCGCGCCGTCCTTGGTGAAGTCCCTCGTGTAGCCGCCCTGCACGTCGTCGAGCAACTGGTTGCGCAGCCGGATGTTGGCGAACGTGCCCCGGATCATCACCTCGTGGTTGCCGCGGCGGGAACCGTAGGAGTTGAAGTCCTTGCGCTCGATGCCGTGCTCCTGCAAGTACCGGCCGGCGGGGGAGTCGGCCTTGATCGCACCGGCCGGTGAGATGTGGTCGGTCGTCACCGAGTCGCCGAGCAGCGCGAGCACCCTCGCGCCGCTGATGTCGGTGACCGGAGCCGGTTCCGCCGCCATGCCCTCGAAGTACGGAGGCTTGCGCACGTAGGTCGACTCGGCGTCCCACGCGAAGGTCTTGCCCTCCGGTGTCGGCAGCGACTTCCAGCGCTCGCCACCGTCGAAGACGTCCGCGTAGTCCTTGGTGAACATCTCCTGCGTGATGGCCTTGTCGATGGTCTGCTGGATTTCCTGCGGCGAGGGCCAGATGTCCTTCAGGAACACGGCGTTGCCGTCAGCGTCCGTGCCAAGCGGCTGCTCGTCGAAGTCGAAGTCCATCGTTCCGGCCAGCGCGTAGGCGATCACCAGCGGTGGCGAGGCGAGGTAGTTCATCTTGACGTCGGGGTTGATCCGGCCCTCGAAGTTGCGGTTACCGGACAGCACCGATACGACGGTGAGGTCGTTGTCCTGCACGGCGGCCGAGATCTCGTCCGGCAGCGGGCCCGAGTTGCCGATGCACGTCGTGCAGCCGTAGCCGACGAGGTGGTAGCCCAGCTTCTCCAGGTAGGGCCACAGACCGGCTTTCTCGTAGTAGTTGGTGACGACCTGCGAGCCGGGTGCCATCGAGGTCTTGACCCATGGCTTGACCGAGAGGCCCTTCTCGACGGCGTTTCGGGCCAGCAGCGCCGCGCCGAGCATCACCGAGGGGTTGGAGGTGTTGGTGCACGAGGTGATCGAGGCGATCACCACGGCGCCGTGGTCGAGCACGAACTCGCCACGTTCGTCCGAGGTCACCGTGACGGGCTTGCTCGGCCGACCCGACGAACCGTTGGCGGCCGAGTGCGCGGCGACGGCGTCCTCGTCGGCGAACGACAGCGAAGGCGCGTCGCTCGCGGGGAAGGACTCCTCGGAGGCTTCGTCCACCTTGGTGTGCGGAACGGGGTAGTTCTCCTCGACGTAGTCGTGCAGCGACTTGCGGAAGGAGGACTTGGAGTCGGTCAGCTCGATGCGGTCCTGCGGCCGCTTCGGCCCCGCGATCGAGGGGACCACTGTGGACAGATCGAGTTCGAGGTACTCCGAGTACACCGGCTCGTGCGCGGGGTCGTGCCAGAGACCCTGCTCCTTGGCGTAGGCCTCGACGAGCGCGAGCTGCTCGGCGGGGCGCCCGGTCAGCGTCAGGTAACGCAGGGTCTCGCCGTCGATGGGGAAGATCGCGGCGGTCGAGCCGAACTCGGGGCTCATGTTGCCGATCGTGGCGCGGTTGGCCAGCGGCACCGCGCCGACCCCGTCGCCGTAGAACTCGACGAACTTGCCGACGACGCCGTGCTTGCGCAACATCTCGGTGATGGTGAGCACGACGTCGGTGGCGGTCGCTCCGGCCGGGATCTCACCGGTGAGCTTGAAGCCGACGACGCGGGGGATGAGCATCGAGACCGGCTGGCCGAGCATCGCCGCCTCCGCCTCGATGCCACCGACGCCCCAGCCGAGCACGCCCAGCCCGTTGACCATCGTGGTGTGCGAGTCGGTGCCGACACAGGTGTCGGGGTAGGCCTGGCCGTTGCGGGCCATGACGGTGCGCGCGAGGTATTCGATGTTGACCTGGTGCACGATGCCGGTGCCGGGAGGAACGACCTTGAACTCCTGGAAGGCGTTCTGGCCCCAGCGCAGGAACTGGTAGCGCTCGCGGTTGCGCTCGTACTCGATCTCGACGTTGCGCTCGAAGGCGTCGGCACGGCCGAACACGTCGATGATCACGGAGTGGTCGATGACCAGTTCGGCGGGTGCCAGCGGGTTGACCTTGTCGGGGTCGCCACCGAGTTCGGTGACCGCCTCGCGCATCGTGGCGAGGTCGACGACACAGGGCACGCCCGTGAAGTCCTGCATGATCACCCTGGCAGGGGTGAACTGGATCTCGGTGGACGGTTCGGCCTTGGGATCCCAGCCGGCGAGCGCGCGGATGTGCCCGGCGGTGATGTTGGCACCGTCCTCGGTCCGCAACAGGTTCTCTAGCAGGATCTTCAGGCTGTAGGGGAGACGCTCCGAGCCTTCGACTTTGTTCAGGCGGAACACCTCGTAGGAGGCGTCACCGACCTTCAGCGTGTCGCGAGCGCCGAAGCTGTCCTTGCTGGCAGGTGCAGTCACGTCTAACTCCATGCGGCGGTTGTTCGGGGTCAGCAGGCCGAGTCTCGCGCACCCCCGTCGCGCCCGCAGAGGTGGGCTCGTTGACGCCCTGCGCCGTAAACAGTACGCGTGTCCTGTTTTGGGTTCAAGGGGAGGTAGCCGAAGGGCCCGGCGCCACGACGTGGTACCGGGCCCTTCGCGGGTTCACTCGGTGGAGGCCGTCAGTCGGCCGCTTCGATGAGTGCCTTCATGTCCTCGGGTTCGAGGCTGCGCAGGAACGTCAGGCTCAGCTCGCTGATCGTGCGCACGGGGCTCACGTAGTGCGCGCCGTCGACCTCGGTGGTCACGATTCCCAGGCCCTGGCCGAGCACGCCCTTCGCGAGGTTGCTGATTGTCGACACCGCCTCGGGAGGAAGGTCGCCATCGTCGCTGGCCTCCGCGATCAGGTCGTCGGCGCAGAACTGCTGGCTCGCGCCCCGGAAGTCGGCCTGGTAGCAGTCACCGTCCTTGACGATCTTGATGGTGCCCATGCGCTCGATCTCCAGCTCGACACCGTTGATCGTGACCCTGGTTCCGCCCCTGACCTCACTGGTCTCGGTGTCCAGGTTCGTGATCTTCGCTCCCGAGGAGCCCGGGGAACCGATCTCGTCGGTCAGCAGCGGGCCCAGGTCGTGCACGACACTCATCTCGCCGGGAGGCAGCAGCGCGATGACGCCCCTGATGTCGCCGTCGAGCGCGGACTGGGCGATTCCCCGCACCGCTTCGGCGGGCGAGCCGGCGCCCTTGGCCTCGATCGACTGGCTCGGCCACGGGGTGCCGGTCTCGTAAAGGAAATTGTCGGCCATCGTGTACAGGAGGCTCGGATACCACTCGCCGTCCACGTTGACCGTGGCGATGCGCAGCGGCTCACCTGAGTCGGCGACGTGCTCGCCGATGTCGAGCGTGTCCTCCGTCTTCTCCGGGTAGCCCTCGCCGGTGGCCGCCCGCTTGATCACGTCCTTGTAGTCGCTGGTGAACGGAACCAGGCCGAGGTCGCCCTTGGCCGTGATCGTGCCGTCGACCAGTTTCGTGATCGTGAGGTGGTCGTTGATCTTCTCGGCGCCCGCCTCGTCGAACTTCAGATTCTCCGCGGTCAGCTCGATGCCGGACAGCGCGGAGGGATCGGCGTCCCCGGTGAGTACTCCGAGCCGCTTGAGTTCCTCGGTGCCCTGCATGACCGAGTCGGTGAACAGTGAGGCCTCCGCCGGGGCCAGCGTGCCGAGCATGCCCACCACGTCACCGTTGCCGAACGAGGTGGCCAGATTTATCGCGGCTTCGTTCGGTGTGTCCGCGCCGGCGGCGACGGAGTCGCTCTGGAAGAAGGCGAACCACGCGGCGACGCCACCGGCCGCGACGACGAGAGCGACGACAAGCCCGACGATCAGCCCGCGCTTGGCCTTGGGCTGCTGCCGCGGCGCGTAGGCGGCGGGCGGTTGTCCGTAACCCTGCTGCCCGTAACCGGCCTGCGGGTCGTAGGGCGGTTGCCCGTAAGCCCCCTGCTGTGGGTATTGCGCGGTGCCGTACGGCTGCTGTTCGTAGGGCTGACCGTATTGCTGGGCCCCGAATTGCTGAGTCCCGTACTGGCCTGGCTGGCCGCTCTGGTCACCGTACTGGCCGTATTGCTGGCCTGCGGCTTGCTGCTCGCCGTACTGCCCGTAGGGCTGCTGCGGTTGTTGCTGCCAGCCTTGTCCCTGTTGTGCCGGGTCTGGCTGCTGGTTGGGCCATTGATCGCCCTGACCTGGACTGGTCACGGTTGCACCCCTGCTCCTGTGTTCGCTGCGCTGCCGGTGCGTTTGCCGCGCGCGGTGCCGAATACACCGAGCGCCGCGACGAGCGCGATGGTCATGCCGGTGGCTGTGATGAGAGGACCGATCGTGGTCACCCCGACCATTCCGGCTTCGCCGCTGCCTTGGACGAGCGCGAGCGCGGCGACGGTTCCGATGAGAAGTGACAGTACGGTCACGATGGCGGCGGCCGTGCGCAGGATTCTGAGCGCGTAGAGCGCGACGCACACCGTGCTGATCAGCGGCAGGGCCACCCAGCCTCGCAGCAGCGGGGCGGCGAAAGCGTTGTCGAGCAGTTCGAAGTGATCGACGAGTCCGACCGCCTGGAAGCTGTTGCGCTCGACCGCTCCGGAGTAGAACCACGGCAGGAACGCGCCGGCTATCGCGACGGCCAGCCCCAGTGACGACAGCGTCGCGAGCACGTACGCCGCGACCGGTCGCGTGTTCGGCATGTTCCTGACTCCCCTGATCGGTGCACGGCTGCCTGACGGCATTCCGCTCGGATGGCCGGTTCACCTCCGGCGGTCATACTCTCGCACCCCGATCCGGTGATGTCCGATATCCCCCGTAACGGGGAAATGTGGCCGCTGATACCGCTGTTTCGGAGGAGGTGCATGGTGTGGGAGTGGTTCAGGTGGCAGAGTCCGAATGGACCAAAAGGGGAGGTGGCGGCTGTGCCGATCGGACCAGGATGGCGGATCACGACACCGGCGGGCCCGCGGCGGACAGCACGCGCGGCGGGCGGGGCGACCGGTGTGCGCCGTGGTGTCGTCGTCGGCTCACTGGCCATCGCCTCCCTGCTCGGCGTGACCGGCACCGGGATGGCGGTGCCACCTCCGCCGGACAACCCGACCGACGCGGAGCTGGCCGAGGGCAGGCAGGCGGCCGACGACAAGGCCAACGAGGTCGGCGAACTCACCAGCAGTCTCGCGCAGGCCGAATCGCGGCTGGCCGATCTGCGAACCGACGTCGAGTTCAAGATGGAACAGGCCAACAAGGCGCTGGTCGATCTCCAGGCGGCGCAGGAGGCCGCGAGTGACGCGGAGGCACAGGTCGCCGTCGCCAGGCAAGAAGCCGACGCCGCCGCGGCCGACATCGAGAGCGCGCGGGCCAAGCTCGACAAGTTCATCGCCGGCAGCTATCAGCAGGGCAGCACCATCGGTTCGGTCAGCGCGTACCTCGGCTCTGAAACGCCGAAGGACCTGCTCGCGCGATCTCAGCTCCTGCAAGCCGTCGGCGGCAGCGAACTGCACGCGCTGGAGGGAATGCAGCAGGCGCGAATCGAGAAGTCCAACAAGGACGCCGCGGCCCGCGAGGCCTACCAGATCGCGCAGGAGCGCAAGGGTGAGGCCGAATCGGCCAAGACAGCCGCCGACGCCGCTCGGGCCACGGCCATCGCCGCCCAGCGGGACCAGGCCGATCGCACCAAGGAACTGGAAGCCGAACGGTCCCGCGTGGAGGATCAGCTCAGCGCGGCGCAGGCCGATGTCGACGGACTGGAAGGCCAGCGGGCGCAGTACGAGGACTGGCTTGCCCAGAAGCAGCGAGAAGAAGAGGAGCGGGCCGCCGCTGCCGCTGCCGCCGCGGCGAGCAGCGGTTCGGGCGGCACCGCGGCCGTGTCCGCTCCGGCGCCCGCTCCCGCGCCGTCCGCCCCGGTGGGAGCCGGTGTCGAGACGGTCATCGCGCGAGCCATGTCCCAGCTGGGGGTCACCTACGCCTGGGGAGGCGGCAACGCCTCCGGCCCGACCTACGGCATCAGGGACGGCGGCGTCGCCGACAGTTACGGCGACTACATGAAGGTCGGCTTCGACTGTTCGGGCCTCATGATCTACGCCTTCGCGGGTGTGAAGGCACTGCCGCACTACAGCGGCTATCAGTACACCTCGGGCAGGCAGGTCCCGCTTTCCCAGATGCAGAGGGGCGACATGCTGTTCTGGGGTCCAGGCGGCATCCACCACGTCGCGCTCTACCTCGGCAACGGGCAGATGATCGAGGCCCCGTACTCGGGTGGGGTCGTGCGGGTCGCGCCGGTACGCTACGGCGACATCATGCCGTACGCGACTCGTCTGATCGGTTGAGCACCGACTCGCCGGAGAGAAGCAGGGGAGAACGGGGCGCGTTCCCCGCGTTCTCCGGCATCGTGCTGGCGGGAGGGGCCGCGCGCAGACTCGGCGGCATCGACAAACCCATGCTTGAGGTCGGCGGCATGCCGATGCTCTACCGCGCCGTCGCGGCGCTGGAAGGGGCACTCCGGATCGTCGTGGTCGGCCCGCGCAGGGACGGGCTTCCCGGCGTGCACTGGGTCCGCGAGGATCCGCCGGGAACCGGGCCGGTGGCCGCGCTGGCCGCCGGGCTTCCGTTCGCCGGTACCGGGATCGTCGTCGTACTGGCCTCCGACCTGCCGGGGATCGCGCCCGGCACGGTCTCGCGGCTGCTCGGCGCGCTGAGCGCGCGTGATGACGCCGACGGCGCCGTACTGGTCGACGCGACGGGCCGCCGCCAGTGGTTGCTCGGTGCCTGGCGCGGGACGGCACTGCGGGCCAGCCTTCCCGCCGAACCGGAAGGCGCCGCGCTGAGGAACACGCTCGGCCGGTTGTCCATTGTGGACGTCCTGGCGCTGCCAGGGGAGGCCGACGACGTGGATACGCGCGACGATCTGGACCCGGCATAGGCCGCGAAACGCTTCACAGGCGTCATACCGCCTGACGAGTTGGCTGAAGCGATACGGTCGCGGTCAACCGTGCTCGGCGTAACGGGTACGGTCACACGGCGTACGGCAAAGATCACCAGCGAGGAGGTAGGTGTGACCGAGCCCGGCTACTCCGACGGCGCGGCACCGGCACAGCCGGACACACCGGCACGGGACGCCCAGTTGCTTGAGCGCACCGTGTTCGAGGTCAAACGTGTCATCGTCGGGCAGGACCGGCTCGTGGAACGCATGCTGGTGGGGCTGCTGGCCAAGGGACACCTGCTGCTGGAGGGCGTGCCCGGCGTCGCCAAGACGCTCGCGGTGGAGACCTTCGCCAAGGTCGTCGGCGGCTCGTTCTCCAGGGTGCAGTTCACGCCCGACCTCGTGCCAGCCGACATCCTCGGCACCCGCATCTACCGGCAGTCCAGCGAGAAGTTCGACGTCGAACTCGGACCGGTCGTCGCCAACTTCGTCCTCGCCGACGAGATCAACAGGGCACCGGCCAAGGTGCAGTCGGCGATGCTGGAGATCATGGCCGAACGGCACGTGTCGATCGGTGGCCAGACCTTCGCGATGCCCGATCCGTTCCTGGTGCTGGCGACGCAGAACCCCATCGAGAACGAGGGCGTCTATCCGCTGCCGGAAGCCCAGCGCGACCGGTTCCTGTTCAAGATCGTCGTGGAGTACCCGACGGCGGAGGAGGAACGCGAGATCGTCTACCGGATGGGGGTGACCCCGCCTGAGCCACACGAGGTGCTCAGCCCCGCCGAACTGGTGAGGTTGCAGGGAGTCGCCGCACAGGTGTTCGTGCACCACGCGCTCGTCGACTACGTCGTGCGGCTCGTGCTGGCCACGCGCACGCCGGCCGAGCACGGGCTCGCCGACGTCGCCGGCTGGGTCTCCTACGGTGCCTCGCCGAGGGCGAGCCTCGGCATCATCGCGGCGGCCAGGGCGATCGCGCTCGTCAGGGGCAGGGACTACGTGCTGCCGCAGGACGTCGTCGACGTCGTACCGGACGTGTTGCGGCACCGGCTGGTGCTGTCCTACGACGCGCTGGCCGACGGCGTGCCGCTGGACCACATCATCAACCGGATCCTGCAAACCGTTCCGCTGCCCCAGGTGTCCGCCCGGCCGCAGGGCGGCGGCGGGCAGCCGGTAGCGGCAGGTGTGCCCGGCAGGTAGCGGGCGGTCATGGGTGCCATCAACGATGCCAAGGGCGGCAGGCCCGGATGGGCTCCGCCGGTACTCCGCGGCGACCGGCTCGACGCCGGGCTGCGCACGCTGGAACTCGACGTCCGCCGCAGGCTCGACGGACTGTTGCAGGGAAACCATCTCGGTCTGGTGCCGGGGCCCGGTTCCGAACCCGGTGAGGCACGGCCTTACCAGCCCGGCGACGACGTGCGGCGCATGGACTGGGCGGTCACCGCACGCACGACGACGCCACACATCAGAGAGACGATCGCCGACAGGGAACTGGAGACCTGGATCGTGGCCGATCTCTCGGCCAGTCTCGATTTCGGCACCGCCGTGTGCGAGAAGCGTGATCTGGTCGTCTGCGCCGTCGCCGCGGTCGCCCACCTGACCGGCGGTGGTGGCAACCGCGTCGGCGCGCTGCTGTCCAACGGAGCCGACACGGTCCGGCTTCCGCCGCGCGGCGGTCTCGCCCACGCCCGCGGTGTGGTGCGCAAGGTCGCCGAGCTGCCGAGGGCGGCCGAAGGCACGCGGGGTGACCTGACCGACCTCATCGAACAACTGCGAAGGCCACCACGGAGGAGGGGACTCGCCGTCGTCATCTCCGATTTTCTCGGCGACACCCGGTGGGAGCGCCCGCTGCGAGCCCTTTCGGCACGGCACGACCTGGTGGGCGTCGAGGTGCTCGACCCACGCGACGTGGACCTTCCCGAGGTCGGCACGATCGTGCTGGCCGACCCGGAGACCGGAAGGCAACGTGAGGTGAACGCCTCGGCGTTGCTGCGCAAGGAATTCGCGGCGGCGGCGCAGGCACACCGTGCCCAGGTCGCCCGCGCGCTCAGGCAGGCGGGCGCGGGGCATCTGGTGCTGCGCACCGACTCCGACTGGATCGCCGACATCGTCCGGTTCGCCGTCGGCCGCAAACGTGGCTGGTCGGGGGCGGGCTCGTGAACCTCACCGGATTCGCATCGCCGTGGTGGCTCCTGCTGCTGCTCGTCGTTGGCGCCGTCGTCATCGGTTACGTCTACGCGATGAAGGCGCGCCGCAAGCGCACCATGCGGTTCTCCAACCTCGAACTGCTGGAGCGGGTGACCCCGAAGGGCCGCAACAGGGTCCGGCACGTGCCCGCTGCTCTGCTCGTGGTGTCGCTGATCCTGCTGACCTTCGCGCTCGCGGGTCCCACCGCCGAGCAGAAGGTGCCCCGCAACAGGGCCACCGTGATGCTCGTGATCGACGTGTCGCTCTCGATGGAAGCGACCGACGTCGAACCGACCCGGCTCAAGGCCGCGCAGGAGGCGGCCCGCTCGTTCGCGGAGGGACTGACCCCCGGCGTCAACCTCGGGCTCATCTCGTTCGCCGGTACCGCGACGGTGCTGGTGGCGCCCACGACCGAACGCGATGGTGTCGTGCACGCCATCGACAACCTCAAGCTCGCCCAGTCGACGGCTACCGGCGAGGGGATCTTCGCCGCGTTGCAGTCGATCGACAGCTTCTCGTCGGTGGTGGGCGGAGCCGAAGGACCGCCCCCAGCCCGCATCGTGCTCATGACCGACGGCAAGCAGACGGTGCCGCAGGACGAGTACGCGCCTCGCGGTGCCTTCACCGCCGCCGGGGTCGCCAAACAGGCCAGCATCCCGGTGACCACGATTTCCTTCGGCACCTCGCACGGCTCGGTGCAGATCGAAGGCAAGGACGTCCCCGTCGAGGTCGACGACGCGTCGATGAGGGAGATCGCGCGGCTGTCTGGCGGCGACTTCTACAAGGCGGCGACCGCCGACGAACTCAAGCAGGTCTACGCCAGTCTCGGCGAGCAGATCGGCTACGAGACGAAGAACGTCGATTCCAGCAAGCCGTGGGTCATGCTCGGCACGATCGCGCTGTTCGCCGCCGCGGCGAGTTCACTGTTCTTCGGGCAGAGACTGCCCTGAGCGCGCGTTCAGGGGGCTCCCGTGAACCCGTGCTGGCGCCACGCCTCGTAGACCACGATCGACGCGGTGTTGGTGAGGTTCAGCGACCGCGAGGTGGGCAGCATCGGCAGGCTCAGTGACGCGGTGATCGCGGGATCGGTGAGCACGTGCTCCGGCAGCCCGGTGGATTCCGGCCCGAACAGCAGCACGTCGTCGGCCGCGTAGGCGACGTCGGTGTAGCGGCCGGTGGCTTTCGTCGTGAAGGCGTACACAGTGGAGGGACGAAGCGCGCTCAGCGCGCTCGCGAGGTCGGCGTGCACGACGACGTGCGCGAGATCGTGATAGTCGAGTCCGGCTCTGCGCAAATACTTGTCCTCCAACGAAAAACCCAGTGGCTCGATCAGGTGGAGTTCGCAGCCGGTGTTGGCGGCGAGCCGGATCGCGTTGCCGGTGTTGGGCGGGATCTCTGGCTGGTAGAAGACGACCCGGAACACGGTGTTGCTCTCTCCTGTTCACCGGTGATTCGCTCACGCGGACGCTGCTCGCCATGTGGGGACAGCACCATCTTCACCTGTCACCGGACCACGCCGGAGGAGGGCCCCGCCGTGGAGACGGGGCCAGGGCCCTAGCGCGCGGTTTCCGCGGCCTTGCGCAGCGCCTGCCTGACGTCCTCGGGCGGTGGCGTCGGCCGGTGCGTCTCGATGTCCACCCACACGTACCTGTTGCTGCCGTCGAGCACGAGTTCGTTACCTCGGTGGATGGCGATGCCGAGCACGAGCGAGGTGTTGCCGATGTGCTCGATGCTCAGGCTCACGACGAGTTCGTCCTCGAACACCGCCGAACGCCGGTACCGCAGAGTGGTTTCGGCGACCACCATGTCGATGCCGCGATCGGTCAGGTAGGCGGCCGATCCGAACACGACCCGGTAGAACTCGAAGGCCGCCATGTCGGCGTAGGCGAGGTAGTGGGCGTTGAAGACGATGCCCTGCTGATCGCATTCGTGGTAGCGCACGCGCAATGGCATTCCGACGACGGGCGCTCGCGGGTGATCGGCCATGCTGGGCACGGTAACCGGTGATCGCCGCTGTGGCGAACGTCATCGGCGGCGCTCGCCGGGTGGCGTGCTCGCGGGCCGCGTGGTGGCAACGGCTAATCTCAGGCGACGACTGCGACAGTTCGAAGTTCGGCACGAGGAGTGTTTTTGGTGGGACGGTCCGTTCTGGTCACCGGCGGCAATCGCGGCATCGGGTTGGCCATCGCGCGCGGGTTGGCAGAGGCAGGCCACACGGTCGCGGTGACCCACCGGGGTTCCGGGGCGCCGGAGGGCCTTTTCGGTGTGCAGGCCGATGTCACCGACACCGAGCAGGTGGACGCGGCCTTCAAGCAGGTGGAGGAACATCAGGGCCCGGTCGAGGTGCTGGTGTCCAACGCGGGCATCACCGATGACACGCTCCTGATGCGGATGAGCGAGGAGCAGTTCACCAGGGTCGTCGACGCGAACCTCTCCGGTGCCTACCGGGTCGCCAAGCGCGCCTCGCGCAACATGCTGCGGGCCAAGTGGGGCCGGTTCGTGTTCATTTCGTCGGTGATCGGCCTCAGCGGCGGCGCCGGACAGGTGAACTACGCGGCGAGCAAGGCGGGCCTCGTCGGCGTCGCGCGCTCGCTGACGAGGGAACTGGGGTCCCGCAACATCACGGCGAACGTGGTGTCTCCCGGCTTCATCGTCACCGACATGACCAACGAGCTCACCGACGAGCAGCGCTCCTCCGCGCTCGCGCAGATCCCGGCGGGCCGCTACGGCGATCCCGCCGACGTCGCCGCCGCGGTGCGCTACCTGGCCTCCGACGAGGCGGGCTACATCAGCGGTGCCGTGCTTCCGGTCGACGGCGGGCTCGGCATGGGCCACTGAGGCCCTGCCGCCGTTGTTTTCTTCTCTCCCTTGACGTTTCCCGAAATTGGAGGACAGCGTGTCCGGACTGCTCGAAGGTAAACGGCTGTTGATCACCGGCATCATCACCGACGCCTCGATCGGCTTCCATGCCGCGAAGATGGCCCAGGAGCAGGGCGCGAAGGTCGTGCTCACCGGCTTCGGCAGGATGTCGCTCGTCGAGCGCATCGCCAAGCGGCTGCCAGAACCGGCGCCCGTGCTTGAGCTGGACGTGCAGAACACCGACCAGCTCGCCTCGTTGCCCGCGAGGATCAGCGAGCACGTCGACGGGCTCGACGGGGTGCTGCACTCGATCGCGTTCGCGCCCGCGAGCTGTCTCGGCTCGCCGTTCCTCGACGCGCCGAGCGAGGACGTGAGCAAGGCCGTCGACGTGTCGGCGTATTCGTACATGTCGCTGGCGAGGGCGGTGCTGCCGCTGCTGGGCCGCGGATCATCCATTGTGGGCATGGACTTCGACGCGAGGGTGGCCTGGCCTGCCTACAACTGGATGGGTGTCGCCAAAGCCGCGCTGGAGTCGGTGAACCGTTACCTCGCGCGGGATCTCGGCGAGCACGGCATCAGGGTCAACCTGGTGTCGGCAGGCCCGCTCAAGACGATGGCCGCGAAGTCGATTCCCGGTTTCTCCGGGCTGGAGGACGGCTGGGACGATCGCGCGCCGCTGGGCTGGGACACCGCCGACGCGACGCCGGTGGCCAAGAGCGTCTGCGCGTTGCTGTCGGACTGGCTGCCCGCTACGACCGGTTCGATGATCATGGTCGACGGCGGGGTGCACGCCACCGGTCAGTAGCCCGGTGGCGTGCCCGCGCCGGTGAGGACGGCGAGGTTCAGCGCCTGGTCGCCTCGGCGACCAGGTGGCTGTCCTCCAGCATCAGCAGGCGGTTGATGCGGCCCTCGCTGACCGTCAGGCGCAGCGAGAACGGGGTCTCGATGAGCCTGCCGGTCGCGAGCACCTTCGACCTGAGGTGGCCGACGAGCACGGCGTGCTCACCGTCGGCGAAGACGTGCTCGGTCACGTAGAGCTGGCGTTCGAGATGGTCGTCGAGGGTGGTGTAGAACTCGGTGGCCGCCTCACCGGTGGTGCGGTGGCCGATCCACGGAACTACGCCGGTGGCACCGGGGATGTCGAAGTCGACCTCGTCGGCGAACAGCGCGCGCAGCGCGGCGAAGTCGCCTTCGGCCACGTGCCGGCCGAAGGCCTCGACGACGGCGCGGGTCTGAGCCGTGCTGGTGGATTCGGTGACGGGCATGACGATTCTCCTTGTGTCGTAACGGGTTTTCTGGCGTGGCCGGGGCGTGGGGTCACGCGGCGACCGGTTCGGGGAGCACGCTCGCGCGCTGGATGAGGGCGGCCCAGCCGGTGGCCGCCAGTGTCAGTGCGGCCAGGCCGATACCGAGCCAGGTGACGCTGAGGTAGCCGAATCCGGCGTTGATGGTGAGCCCGCCGAGCCACGGCGCGACGACGATGCCCGCGTTGAACGCCGAGGTGTTGCTCGCGCCCGCGAGCGAGGGCGCGCTCTCGGCGAGCGCGAACACCCTGGCGTTGACGGCGGGATTGACGGCGAAGCCACCGAAGCCGAGCACCGTGATCGTCGCGAGCGCGACCGGTACCGGCGGCGCGGTGGCCAGTACGGCCAGCGCGGCGACGACGATGAGCGCACCGCCGGTGATGGTCCCGATGGGGTGCGCGTCGGCGTACCTGCCGCCGGTGGTGATTCCGGCGAGCGCCCCCGCGCCGTAGAGCGCCAGCACCCACGGGACGGCCGCGGCCGGTCCGCCGATGGAGTCGGTGAACAGCGGGGAAAGGTAGCTGAAGCAGACGGTGATGGCGGCGGTGGACAGCGCGGTGATCCCGAGCGCGAGCCACAGCGCGGGGCGGCGGTAGGCGCGCAGTTCCGTGGTCAGCGGTCCCCGGCCACCGGGGTGGTCGGTAGGCCGGACGAAAACCGCGACAGCCACCATCGCCACCAGAGCGGCACCGCCGACGGCCCAGAAGGCCACGCGCCAGCCCGCGTGCTGGCCCAGTGCCGTGCCGAGCGGGACACCGGCGACCGTGGCCATGGTCAGTCCGCCCGTGATGATCGCCAGCGCCCTGCCCCTGCGGTTGGCCGCGACGATGCCGATGGTCGTGCTCGCCGCCGCTGCCCAGAAACCCGCGCAGGCCAGCGCGGCGAGGACGCGGGAGACGAACAGTGCGCCGTAGCCGGGGGCCAGCGCGCCGAGCGCGTGGCTCGCGGCGAACACGGCGAGCATGACCAGCAAGGTCGTCCTGCGGGGCAGCCGGTGTGTGGCCATGGCCAGCAGCGGCGCCCCAGCCAGCATTCCCACGGCGAAGGCGGAGATCAGCAGGCCCGCGTCGGGGATGCTCACCCCGAGATCGGCCGCGATCGAGGGCAGCAGCCCTGCCAGCATGAACTCGGACGTGCCGAGCGCGAAGACGCTCAGGCCCAGCACGTACACCGTCAACGGCATGGCTCTCCCTTTTGTATTGTGCAGTTCAAAATGAGCGCGGCGCAAGTCCCGGCGGCGCGGCCGGGACTCTAGAGGGTTACAGGGCGGCCAGTGCGACCTCGGCGACGTCGGCGACCGTGTGCCGGTCGACGCCGAGCCGGATCGTCATCCTGATGCCGCCCACGGTGCTGTGGACGAACCTCGCGAGGGCGAGGGGATCCTTGTCCTTGTCGATCTCGCCGTCGCGCTGGGCGCTCGCGATGGCCTCGGCGAGATCGGCCACGAACCCGTCGACGTCCTCGCGCAGTTGCGCGGCGACCTCCTCGTCGCGCTTGCCGACCTCGATGAGGCTGTTGATGGCGAGGCAGCCGCGCCGGTCGTTGGCGAACTCGTCGTCGATCATCGCCGAGAGCAGTGTGCGCAGCCGGTCCCTGATGGGTTCCCCGGTTCCGAGGATCTGCTCCCGCATGTCCTTCGTCGTTCGCTCGTAGTGCCGCAGCGCCGCGCGGAACAATTCGTGCTTGCTCGTGAACGTGTTGTAGATGCTGCTGCGGCCGAGTCCGGTCGCCTCGCACAACTGCTGGGTCGATGTCGCCTCGTAGCCGTTGGCCCAGAAGGCTTCCATCGCCCGCTCGACGGCGACCCGCTCGTCGAACTCCCTTGGGCGTGCCATGAGGTCGACCCTAACACATTCTGGACTGTGCGGTGCAAAACGTGCGAACTGTGGTGCGTACTATTGCGCACCCGGGTCGGCGTGCGGGCCGCCACAGCGGGAGGATGAACCCGTGAACTACGACGCGTTGTTGTGGCTGTCCTTCGGAGGGCCGGAAGGACCCGGCGAGGTCATGCCGTTCCTGGAGAACGTCACCAGGGGCAGGGGAGTACCCCCGGCCCGCCTCGCCGAGGTGGCCGAGCACTACCAGCATTTCGGCGGCGTCTCTCCCATCAACCAGCTCAACAAGACCGCCATCGCGGCAGTGGAGAAGGAACTGGCCGGAGCCGGAATGGACCTTCCGGTGTACTTCGGCAACCGCAACTGGCATCCGATGGTCGAGGACACGCTCGCGCGCATGGCCGCCGACGGTGTCCGCCGCGCGCTGGTGTTCCCCACCAGCGCCTACGGCGGCTACTCGGCGTGCAGGCAGTACGACGAGGACATCGAGCGGGCGCGCGCCGCGTTCGGCCCCGGCGCTCCCGAACTGGTGAAGCTGCGCCAGTTCTTCGACCATCCGCTGTTCATCGCCGCCGTCGCCGACGGTGTGCGCGCCGCGCACGCGGAGCTGGCGGCGAGGCACGACCCGGCGACCATCCGCACGGTGTTCACCGCGCACTCGATCCCGGACAGTGCCGATGCCGCTTCCGGGCCTCCCGGCAGCGGAGGCCACCGCTATTCGGAGCAGGTCGCCGAAGCGGCGAGGCTGGCCGCCGCCGAGGCGGGCGTCGGGAACCACGACGTGGTGTGGCAGTCACGGTCGGGCCCGCCCCAGGTGCCATGGCTGGAACCCGACATCGTCGACCACATCGACGCGCTGCACGCGAAGGGCACCGGAGCCGTCGTGGTGTGCCCCATCGGGTTCGTCTCCGACCACCTTGAGGTCGTGTGGGATCTCGACAACGAGGCCGCGCAGCGGGCGGGAGAACTCGGCATGGGTTTCGCGCGCTCGGCCACCCCCAACGGCGACCCCCGCTTTGCCGAACTGGTGGTCGAACTGGTCCGCGAGCACACCGCGGCCGCGCCGGTGAGGAAGCTGTCGCATTTCCCCTCGGCGGGATGCACCGTCAACGGGGCGCCCTGCGCGGTGGGCTGCTGCGAGCCGGTCCGCCGCCCCTCGGCGGGCTGACCGGGGGCTGGTTCAGGCGCCCTGCGAGCGCCCGGTCTGGTCGGCGAACACCCGTACCGCCTCATTGACGGCGGCGCAGCGCGCGGTGCGGATCGCCTCGGAAAGCGGGCGCAGCGCCTGAGCCCTGCGGGTCGCCGCAGAAGCCGACAGCGCCCCTCCGGGCTCGTCCGCGCTGGCCAGCAGCAGGATCGCGCCGACCTCCTCGGCCCGCTGCAACACCCGCAACGCCCTGCCCGGCGTTCCCGAAGGCCAGTCGGGGCGCGGCCGGGACCGCAGCGTCGCCGACAACTCGGCGCGCACGCCTGGCCGGTCGCTGGCGATGTCCAGCTCCTGCAACGCTCCCGCGCTGTCCCTGATGGCGTCGGTCAGCGCGTGCTCGGCCTCCGGCAGCGGCACGTAGTCGGGCACGATGTCCGAGGCCACCGGGTAGACCGTCCAGCGCATCAGCCCTTCGGCGATGGCTTGCGGCACGATGCCGTGGCCCAGCCCTGACAGCACCACCGCCTCGCCGGCTCGCAGCGCCGCCTCGGTGAACGCGCCGCCCCCGCCGAGTCCCCTGACGTCACCGGGAACGGGAAGCACGAGGCGCACGGCAGGCGCCTCGCCGGGGCTCCGTGCGCTGGTCAGCTTCCGCAGCGAGGTGAGCACCTGAGCGGGGCCCGTTGGCACGGCTCCGGTGACCGGAAGATCGAAGACCTCGGCCACCGTTTCGTCGGCCGCGACCACCTCGTGCTCCTCGCCCCAGGCGAGTAAGGCGTCGAGCGCGTTGTCGGAAGCGGCGGCTCCGTGCAGCCACGCCGAAGACCAGACAGCAAGGGTCGCACTGGGACAGCACACGAAGATCGAGGGTACCTGGAGCTGGTCCACGTCGACGCGGGGTGCGACGGTGAGTAACTTCGGGGTGTGACTTCGTCTCCACCGCAGGACCTGCCCCGCACGGCGGGGGAGTTGCGCGCCGCGGGATACGCGCCGCGCGGCATCAAGGCCGAGATCAAAGACAACCTGCTCGCCGCGCTACGAGAAGGAAGAGACCCGTGGCCGGGCATCGTGGGCTTTTCGCGCACGGTCCTTCCCCAGCTTGAGCGCGCGCTGCTGGCCGGGCACGACGTGGTGCTGCTCGGCGAGCGCGGTCAGGGAAAGACGCGACTGCTGCGCACCCTCGCGGGTCTGCTCGACGAGTGGACGCCGGTCGTCGAGGGTTCCGAACTCGCGGAACACCCGCTGCGGCCGATCGCGCCCGCGACGGTGCGCCGGGCCGAAGAACTGGGTGACGACCTTCCGGTGACCTGGTTGCACAGGGACCGGCGCTACACCGAGAAACTCGCGACCCCCGACACGTCGGTCGGCGACCTCATCGGCGACGTCGATCCGGTCAAGGTCGCGGAGGGCCGAAGCCTCGGCGATCCGGAGACCATCCACTTCGGTCTGGTTCCGCGCGCCCACCGGGGGATCGTGGCGCTCAACGAGCTGCCCGACCTCGCCGAGCGCATCCAGGTCGCGTTGCTCAACGTCATGGAGGAACGCGACATCCAGGTTCGCGGGTACACCCTGCGGCTGCCGCTCGACGTGCTGCTCGTCGCGACGGCCAACCCCGAGGACTACACCAACAGGGGCCGCATCATCACCCCGCTCAAGGACCGGTTCGGCGCCGAGATCCGCACGCACTACCCGCTGGAGCTCGACGCCGAGGTCGGCGTCGTCCGGCAGGAGGCGGATCTGGTGGCCGAGGTGAACGATCCGCTGCTGGAGGTACTTGCCCGGTTCGTGCGCAACCTGCGCGAGTCCTCCGTCGTCGACCAGCGTTCCGGTGTGTCGGCGCGGTTCGCCGTCGCCGCGGCGGAAACCGTTGCCGCGGCGGCGTTGCGCCGTTCCGCGCTGACGGGGGAGCGGCCGGCGATCGCACGGCCGGTCGATCTCGACGCCGTCCCCTCCGTGCTGCGCGGCAAGATCGAGTTCGAACCCGGCGAGGAGGGAAGGGAAACCGAGCATCTGGTGCACCTGCTGCGCCGCGCGATCGCCGAGACGGCACGCGACCGGTTCGCCGGGCTGAACCTGCGTCCGCTGGCCGAGGCGGTCGCCGACGGGCATCTCGTCGCCACGGGCGAGCGGGTCACCGGCGCCGCGGTGCTCTCGGCGCTGCCCGAGCTTCCCGTGCTGCACGAGGTGGCCCAGCGTGCTGGTGTTTCTGCCGACGACCCGCCCGGCCGGATCGCCGCCGCGGTGGAGCTGGCACTGGAATCGCTGTACCTGTCCCGTCAGCTCGCCAAGGACGCCGACGGCAGCACGACGGTGTACGGACCGTAGCCATGACCTCGCCAGCCGAGCCGGAAGGCTACGCGTACGGGCCGTACCACGGCGGCCCCGATCCGCTCGCGCCGCCGTTCGATCTCAGGGACGCGGTCGAGGAGATCGGCCGCGACGTGATGGGAGGCTCGTCGCCGAGGTCGGCGCTTGAGGAGCTGCTGCGGAGGGGAACGCCGCGCACGGCCGGACTTGACGAGCTGAGCAGGCGCGTGTGGCAGCGCAGGTCGGAAATCCAGCGAAGGCACAATCTCGACGGCACCCTCCAGCAGGTGCGGGCGCTGCTCGACGAGGCACTGGAGGCCGAACGCGGGGCGTTGTTCCCCGACCCGGCCGACGAGGCGCGGTTCCGCGAGGCGATGCTGGATGCTCTTCCCTCCGGTACGGCGGCGGCCGTGCGCGAACTCGCCGACTACCCCTGGACGTCCGAGACCGGGCGGCGTAACTACGAGCGCATCAGGGAACTGCTCGGCAAGGAGCTGCTCGAATCCCGGTTCGAGGGCATGAAGGACGCCTTGCGCTCGACCACGCCGGAGGACATCGAGCGGGTCAACCAGATGCTGGGCGACCTCAACGCGCTGCTGTCGGCGCATGCACAAGGCTTCGCCGACATCGAGGAGCGCTTCGCCGAGTTCATGCGCAGGCACGGCGAGTTCTTCCCGGAGAACCCCGCCACCGTCGAAGAACTCATCGACGTGCTCGCCGCCAGGTCGGCCGCGGCCGCGCGCATGCTCAACTCGATGACCCCCGAACAGAGAGCCGAGCTGGCGCAGCTGTCCCAGCAGGCCTTCGGTGACCCGCGCATCGCCGATCAACTGTCTACTTTGGATTCCCAGTTGCGCGGGCTGCGCCCTGGTGAGGACTGGACGTCGGCGGCGAGGTTCCGAGGTGACGATCCGCTCGGCCTCGGTGAGGGGGTGCGGGCGATGACCGACCTCGCCGAACTCGACGCGCTCGCCGAGCAACTGTCGCAGAGCTATCCCGGTGCGCGCCTCGAAGACATCGACCTCGAAGCGCTCGAACGCCAGACCGGCGAGGAATCCGGTGTCGACGCGCGCAGGCTCACCGAACTGGAGCAGCAACTGCGTGCGCAGGGATTGTTCGAGCGCGCGCCGGACGGTTCGTTGCGCCTCGCGCCGAAGGCACTGCGCAAGCTGGGGGAGACCGCGCTCGCCGACGTGGTGCGGACGCTGCGGGGCCGCCCCGGTGAGCGGGACGTGTCCTCGGCGGGCGCCGCTGGCGAGCCGACCGGCGGTACGCGGGCCTGGCGCTTCGGTGACACCCAGCCGTGGGCGGTGTCCAGGACGGTGCGCAACGCCGTGCTGCGCACCGCCATGGACCCGGCACGCGAGACGGCTGCCGTCCGGCTCGACGTGTCCGATGTGGAGGTAGTGGAAACCGAGCACCGGGCCAGGGCCGCCGTCGCGCTGTGCGTCGACACGTCGTGGTCGATGGTGCAGGAGGGACGGTGGCTGCCCATGAAAAGGACGGCGCTGGCCCTGCACCAGCTCATCGCCACCAGGTTCAGGGGTGACGCGTTGCGGCTCATCACCTTCGGCCGCTACGCGCGCGAGGTCGAGCTGGCCGAGCTGGTCGGTCTCGACGGCGTGTGGGAACAAGGCACCAACGCACACCACGCGCTGTTGCTGGCGGGGCGGCATATTCGCCGCAATCCCGACGCGCAGCCGGTGGTGCTGATGGTGACCGACGGCGAGCCGACCGCGCATCTGGAATCCGACGGTGCCGCCGAGTTCGACTATCCGCCGACGGAACGCACCCTGGTCAAAACTCTGTCCGAAGTGGACAGGCTGGCGAAGCTGGGCACCGCGCTGACCGTGTTCCGGCTCGGTGACGACCCCAGGCTCGCGGAATTCCTCGACCTGCTGGCCAGAAGGGGGAACGGCAGGGTCGTCGCCCCCGGCCTGGATGGCCTCGGCGCCGCCGTCGTCGGCGACTACCTCCGGAGCAGAAGGCGATAGCGACGCTCAGGTACGGGCGCTCACCACGACGCGGGCTCCACGGGCGGGGACCGTGGTGATGTTGCGGGCCTTGGGCCGTTCCGGCCGCGCCCTGTCGGGGCTCAGGTGGTACCGGGACAGCACGGCGCGCAGCACCACGGAGGCCTCCAGCAGCGAGAAACCGGCGCCGAGGCAACGGCGAACGCCGCCGCCGAAGGGAAACCACGTTCCGGCGGCGGGGCCACCGCCGGTGAACCGCTCGGGGCGGAAGGCGAGCGGATCGGCGTGGTGAGCCGGATCGTGGTGGACCATCGCGATCGAGGGCATCACCGTGTGCCCCGCCGGAATGCGGTACCCGCCGATCTCGACGTCGGCGGTGAGTTTGCGGGCCACCTCGGAGATCACCGGGTGCAGGCGCATCGATTCCTTGGCGACGGCTTCGAGGTAGCCCTCGTCGCCGTCGTCGGCCGCCCGCGTCGCCGCGCGCAGGGTCGCCGGATCGCGGGCCAGTTCGTGGAAAGCCCACGCCAGCGCGGTCGCGGTGGTCTCGTGCCCCGCGAGCAGCAGGGTGATGAGCTGGTCCCTGAGTTCGGCGTCGGACAGACCCGCCGAATCGGTGCCCGGCTCGGCCGGGGGCACCGTGAGCAGCCGCGACAGCACGTCGTCGCGCCCGGTGAGGTCGCCTGCCGCGCGCCGGTCGGCGATCTCGGCGTACAGCAGCGCGTCGACCCTGCGCTGGGTGAGGGCGTACCGGCGCCACGGCCCGAACCGTTGCAGGCCCGGGTTGTGCCAGCCGAGCAGGTCGACAGGGCCGACGTCGACGATGCGCCGCAGCAGCGTCCGCAGTTCGGTGAGCCGTGGTCCCTCGGAGACGCCGAACACCACGCGCAGGATGATCTCCAGCGTCAGTGCCTGCATGCGCTGGTGCGAGGAGAACGCGACGCCGCGCGGCCAGCGGCCGACTTCCCGCTCCGTCAGCTCCTCGATCATGCCGCGGTAGCCGCGCAGCGCGGCCCCGTTGAACGCGGGCATGAGCAGCTTGCGGGCCCTCTTGTGGACGTTCTCGTCGGTGAGCAGTACCGAATGCTCGCCCATGGCGGGCTTGAGGATCACGTTGCCCTCGCCCGCGTGGAACAGCTCGGGCGAGCCGCCGAAGACGGTGCGGATGTGGTCGAGGTCGGCGAGCTGCACGACGGAACGTTCGGGATAGATCCGCAAGGCGATGACGTCGCCGTGGCGGCGCCGCAGCCAGGGCAGCCAGCGATGCCGCAGGCTGCCGAACAACATGGTCTGTACCGCGAGCGGAAGCCGGGGGCCAGGCAGCGGTCGCGTCGTCACGGGGGCCGGGGAATCCGGAGGCCGGGTAGGTGAGGCGGGGGAGTGCGGATGCGATGTGGGCATGGGCGCTCCTTCGCGTGACGACGACCCGCCCGATTTATACGCCCGTATAGATCGTGTGTCCAGCCTGACGATCTGGCCGGTAGGCTGAGCGGGTGAGTCACCGGGACGATCTCCTCGCCGCGGCGCGGCACTTGCTGGAGGAGAAGGGATACGCGCACATCACCACGCGCGACCTCGTCGCGGTGTCCGGCACCAATCTCGCCTCGATCGGCTACCACTTCGGCTCGAAGGCCGGCCTGCTCAACGCCGCGATCGGCGAGGTGTTCGAGGAGTGGACCCAGCAGCTGGCCGAACTGGCGATGGCCGATCCCACCGCTTCCCCCGTCGAGCGGGGGCACGTGACCTGGGCCGCGCTGCTGGGCAGCCTCACCAGGAAACGCAAACTGCTGCTGTCCTACCTTGAGGCGCTCGCGCAGGCTGAGCGGACACCGGTCCTGCGGGAACAATTCGCCGGGCAGTACCGCGCGTGCCGGAGCAGGGTTTCCGCGCTCGTCGCGGAATCGCTCGGCGACGGCACGTCGGCCGAGGATCCCCGATGCAGGGCCGTGGCGAGTTTCGTCATAGCCGTGTGCGACGGGCTTTCCGTGCAATGGCTGCTGGACAGCGAGGACGCGCCGACGGCAGAGGAACTGATGGCGGGGCTGATGTCCATGTGGTCGGTCTCGTTCCCACCAGCCGGGAAGACAGGGGGAGATCCGGCTTAGGGTTGAGATATGCAGACTTGGTCATCGGTAGCCGTGCCCCGTATCCCTGGAACACCACGGCCCCTGCGGCTGTACGACACCGCTGCCGGTCAGGTCAGGCCGACCTCGCCTGGCAAGGTCGCCAGGATGTATGTCTGCGGCATCACGCCCTACGACGCCACCCACCTCGGGCATGCCGCGACCTACCTCGCCTTCGACCTGGTGTACCGGCAGTGGCTCGACGCGGGCCACGACGTGCACTACGTGCAGAACGTCACCGACATCGACGACCCGTTGCTGGAACGCGCCGAGCGCGACCAGGACGACTGGGTCGTGCTCGGGATGCGCGAGACCGCGTTGTTCCGTGAGGACATGGAGGCGCTGCGGCTGCTGCCGCCACGCGACTACGTCGGCGCGGTCGAGACCATTCCGGAGATCGTCGAGGTGATCGGCAAGCTGCTGGCCGAGGGCGCCGCCTACCGGGTCGACGATCCCGAGTACCCCGACGTGTACTTCGACCGCTCGTTCACGGGCCGGTTCGGCTACGAATCCCGCTACGACGAGGCGACCATGGCCGCGCTGTTCGGCGAGCGAGGCGGTGATCCCGGCCGTGCCGGCAAGCGGGACCCGCTCGACGCGCTGCTGTGGCGCGCGGCGAGGGACGGCGAGCCTTCGTGGGAATCGGACCTGGGACCGGGCAGGCCGGGCTGGCACATCGAGTGCAGCGCGATCGCGGTCAACCGGCTCGGCCTCGGATTCGACATCCAGGGCGGTGGGTCGGACCTCGCCTTCCCGCATCACGAGTTCAGCGCGGCGCACGCCGAGGCGCTGACCGGAAGTCATCCCTTCGCGCGGCACTACGTGCACGCCGGAATGATCGGCCTCGACGGCGAGAAGATGTCGAAGTCCAAGGGCAACCTCGTGTTCGTGTCCAAGCTCAGGTCCGAAGGGGTCGAACCGGCCGCGATCCGGCTCGCCCTCTTCGCGGGCCACTACCGCGAGGACAGGGCGTGGACCGGCTCGCTGCTGGCGGACGCGCGGGCGAGGCTGGCCAGGTGGCGGGACGCCGTGGCGCTGTCCGAGGGGCCCGCCACCGGCGAGGTGATCGCGCGGGTGCGCGACCATCTCGCCGACGATCTCGACACCCCGGCCGCGCTCGCCGCGCTGGACGCGTGGGCGGCCGAGGCGCTGCGGCGCGAAGGAACCGATGGGAACGCTCCTTCCGAGATCGCCGCCGCCGTCGATGCCTTGCTGGGTATCTCCCTGTAGTGCACCGCTAGCTCGCCAGCGCCAGGTGCGTGCCGGGCCAGCCCTGGCGCAGCCACCGGTCGTGGGAGGCGACGACCACCGCTCCCGGCGCCTCGTCCAGCGCCGTGAACAGCTCCTCGGCCAGCGTGAGCGAGATGTGGTTGGTCGGCTCGTCGAGCAGCAGCACGTCCGGTGGGTCGGCGGCGAGGATCGCGAGCGCGAGCCTGCGCCGCTGGCCCACCGACAAGGCACCGACCGGGCGTTCGAGGTCGCTCGGCGGCAGCAGCCCGAGGGTCCGCAGCTCCGGCGCCCCTGGCCCGGCCGCCGCCGCGTAGAGCGCGATCGGTGACCTGCCCGGATCGGGAAAGGTCGTGTCCTGATCCAGCAACCCGATCCTGACTCCGGGCGCGCGGTGCACCACCCCGCCGCACGGAGCCAGCCGCCCGGCCAGAACGGCGAGCAGCGTCGACTTGCCCGAACCGTTGCCTCCGGTCACCAGGAGCCTGGCCGACGCACCGACATCGAGCCGGTCGAGCCGAAGCCTGCCCGAGACCTCGATGTCGCGGACCGACAACGCGAGTCCGGTAGCGGCCGGCTCGCCGTTGGCCGCGGTCAGTCGCGCGGCGAACCGCAGCGGTGCCGGTGGTTTGCGTACCTGGTCGCGTTCCAGTTCGGCGAGGCGTTGCCGTGCGTTGCGCACCCTGCGCGAGATCTGCCGCTGCACCCTGCCGGTCTTGAAGTCGTAGGCCATCTTCGCGTTGTCGGTGGGCCCCCTGTCGTGGTTGATGTCGCGAGCGGTGACGGCGACGTCGTGGCGCAGCCCGCGCAGCTCGTCCTGTTCCTCGGCGAACCGCTGCTCCCAGCGGGCGCGCTCGGCGCGTTTGGCCGCGAGGTAGTCGGAGTAGCGCCCGCCGTAGCGGGAGGGGCCACCCAGCGCTGGGTCGAGGTCGACGATGCCGGTGCACACGGCGTCGAGGAAAACCCGGTCGTGGGAGGACAACAGCACGATTCCCGGCAGCGAGGCCAGATGCCGTTGCAGGAACTCCAGCGCGGCGTCGTCGAGATGGTTGGTCGGTTCGTCGAGCAGCAGCGTCTCCGGTTGCCTGATCAGCAGCGCGGCGAGCGCGAGCCGGGACCGTTGCCCGCCGGAGAGGCTGTCCAGTTGCCTGCTGGTGGCGATGTCGCCGAGCCCGAGTCCCGTGCGGACCAGCGTGGCGCGCCGGTCGGCGTCCCACAGGTCGTGGGTCTGCGCCCAGTCGAGCACCAGCCCGTACTCCTGGAGTGCCGCGGTGTCGTCGGGATGCTCCGCGAGCCTGGCACCGAGTTCGTCGAGCCGCAGCGCCGCTTTCCTGATGTCGGCCAGCGCGTCGTCGACCACGTCCGCGACGGTCGCTTCGGCCGGATAGGGCAGTTCCTGGTCGAGGAACCCGATGTCCCCACCGCCCTCGACGGTGCCGGCCTGCGCGTGCTCGATACCGGCGAGCAGCCGCAGCAGCGTGGACTTGCCGATGCCGTTCTCGCCGACGAGGCCGACGCGGTGTCCCGCGCTCGCGGTGAGATCGACGCCGGAGAAGACGATCTTGTCGCCGTAGGCGAAGTGGAGATCCCTGGCATGAAGAGAAAGACGTGAAGGCAGAAGGCACCACCGGTCCTGGGTAGGAAAGGGCGCCCGCGGGGCAGCGGCCTCCGGAAACGGGCGCGGACTCGGTGTCAGCTCTTCATGATCCGCCAAGCCTAACCGGGGGCAGTCCGCCGGGCCACCGATTTATCGCGGAGCCTTGACCAGCGGAAGCATGTGGCCCAATATGAAGGGAATCTTTCGAAAGAACTCTTTCACGTTGGAGTGAGCATGGCCGCGCTACCGGAACGCCGCAGGGTGAGGGACGCCGAACTGATGAGGGCGCTGGCTCATCCGCTGCGCACGGAAGTACTCGGCTACCTGATGTCGGCAGGCCCGCGCACCGCGACCCAGTGCGCGGAGGCCGTCGGCGCGACGGCCTCCAATTGCAGCTGGCATCTGCGCCAGCTCGCCGAGTTCGGGCTCGTCGAGCGCGTGGAAGGGGACAACGCGAGGGAACGGCCGTGGCGCGCCAGTCAGGTCGGGCTCGACTTCGGCGCCGTCGATCCCGGCTCGGCGAGCCACACGGCCCACCTGGGCATGCTCGGCGCGAACCTCACCGAGGAACAGACGCTCACACGGCGGGCGCTCGACGCGCTGGAGACCGTGCCGGAGCCGTGGCGCGACGCGATGGCCGTCAACCGCTACGGCCTGCGTCTCACGGCCGAGGAACTCACCGGCCTCATCGAACAGGTCGACGCGCTGATCCGGCCGTATGTCAGCACCGTGCGCACCGAGGTGCCCGACGACGCGCGGCCGGTCTACCTCGGCCTCAGGGCGTTCCTGAGATTCGACGCCGACGGAACGCCCAGCGCATGAGAACTCCGCTGGGGCAACGGGACTTCGCCAGGCTGTGGTCGGCGACCTTCTTCTCCGAGGTCGGTGAGTGGATTTTGCAGGTCGCGCTCCCGCTACAGGTGTACGCGCTGACCGGATCGGCGGCCTCGACGGCGGCGACGATGGTGCTCGGTCTGCTGCCCGCGGTCCTGCTCAGCCCGGTCGCCGGAGTGCTCGCCGACCGGTTCGACCGCAGGCTGGTCCTGTTGTGCGCGTGCGCGGGCCAGTGCGCGGCGGCGCTGCCGTTGCTCGCGCTCGGTACGAACGGCGCGCTGGTGCTGCTGTACGTCGTGATGGGTGCACAGGCCGCGATCGCGTCGGTGATCGAGCCCGCCCGCAACGCGCTCGTACCCAGCCTCGTCGGTGCCGCCGACGTGACCACGGCGAACGCCCTGATCGGGCTCAACGCCACGCTCGCCAGGCTGGCCGGAGCGTGGCTCGGCGGAGTCGTGCTCGCGACGGGTGGCCTGTCGTCGGTCGTGGCGGCCTACCTCGTCACGACCGGCTGCGCCGTGGCGTTGCTCGTCGCACCGTTCCCGCACCTCGTTCCGGCGACCGAGCCGGGCGAGCGGACAGGGGCACTGCGGTCGTGGCTGGAGGGCCTTGGTGAGTTCATCCGCGACACCCGGCTGCGCGTGACCGGCGTCGTGATCGTGCTCATCTCCTGCGCGCAGGGCATGTTCCTGCTGCTGTTCGTCCTGTTCGTCACCGGACCGCTCGGCGGAGGGGAGGCCGAGGTCGGCTTGCTGCGCGGGGTCCAAGCCATCGGCGGGCTCGCCGCCGGTGCGGTGCTGGCCGTGCTCGGCAGGCGGCTCGTTCCCGGTGCGCTGTTCGGCTGGGGAGTGCTGGCTTTCGCGATCATCTCGTTCGTGATCTGGAACGGCCCGGCGCTCACCGTCGCGCTCGGCGTGTACGTGGGCCTTTTCATCGTCGTCGGGGCACCGGGCGTCGTGCTCAACACCGGGATGCTGTCGCTGTTGCAGACCGGGAGCGCGCCCGCGCTGACCGGAAGGGTGCTCAGCACCGCCTTCGCGGTGGGGGCGGCCGGCAACGTGGCTGGCATGCTCACGGCGGGCTGGCTCGCCGGGACCGTCGGCCTCGGCGGCCTGCTCAACGTCCAGGCCGGGTTGCTCCTCGTCGCCGGTCTGATCGCGCTCGCGGGGCACAGGGCGGCGAAGCGGACGCCGGTCACTTCGCGGGCCTGATGAGGCCGGTCGCGGGATACCGTGGGGGTCGTGCCGACCCTGTATGCCACGAGCGACCTGCATGTCACCCACCAAGGCAACGCGCCGCTCGTCGACCGGATCCAGCCGACGTCGGCGGAGGACTGGCTGCTCGTCGTCGGCGACGTCGGGGAACGCATGTCCGCCGTCGTGGACACGCTGGCGGTGCTGCGCGAGCGGTTCGCCACCGTGGTGTGGGTTCCCGGCAACCACGAACTGTGGACGACCGTGAAGGACCCGGACACCCACCGCGGCAAGGACCGCTACGACGAACTGGTCCGCCGCTGCCGCGCCATCGGCGTGCTCACTCCCGAGGACGAGTTCCCGGTGTGGCGCCACGGCGCCCGCCCGCTGACGATCGCGCCGCTGTTCCTGCTCTACGACTACACCTGGCGAACCCCCTCGGCCGAGGACGTGCCGCTTGAGGAGGCGATGCGGCAGGCGAGGGAAGCGGGCGTCGTGTGCACCGACGAATACCTGCTGCACGCCGACCCTTTCGAAAGCAGAGCGCGGTGGTGCGCCAGCAGGCTCGAACTGACCGAGAAGAAACTCGCCGCGATCCCCGCCGATCACGGCACGGTCCTCATGTCGCACTGGCCGCTGCACCGGCACCCGACCGCGCCGCTGCACTACCCGGAGTTCGCGATGTGGTGCGGCACCAAGGAGACCGCCGACTGGCATCTGCGGTTCCGGGCCGAGGTCGCCGTGTACGGGCACCTGCACATTCCCCGCACCACCTACCACGACAGGGTGCGCTTCGAGGAGGTGTCACTCGGCTATCCCCGCGAATGGCGCAAGCGGGCGAGGGGAGCGGTGCCCATGCGCGCGCTGCTGTGAACCGGCCTCACCTGGCGCTGTCGGTGCCCTCGGCGGCGAGCCGGTCGGCGATATCGCGCGGCTGTCGGCCGAGGAGTTCGGCGAGCAGGGGGTCGGCTTCGGCGAAGTAGCCCGCGCGAGCGGCTTGGTACCAGGAGAGCAGTAACCGGGCCATCGGCTCACCGGCTCCGCTCGCGATCTGGTCGGCGACCCACTGTTCGTCGTCCACGACGACGCGCTCGATGGTGCGACCGGTCAGGCCGGACGCGATCGTGGCGACCTCGTCGAAGGTGACGGCGGTTGGCGCGGTGAGGGTGACCGGGCCGTCGAAGGAGCGGTCACCGGCGAGAATGACCGCGGTGCCCTCGGCCACGTCGGCCCGATCGGCATACGGGACAGGACCGTCCGCGGGCTGGGCGATCCGCCCTGTCCGCCGCCACGGGCCCAGAACCTGGTCAAGCGTGCCGTAGGCGCCATTGCGCAGTGCCGTCCAGGCCACTCCGGACTCCGCGAGGAACGCCTCGGTGGCGACGTGTGGTTCCGACGGCCGGTACGGATTGCCGGGGACGGCGCCCTGCTGGCTCGTGTAGAGGATCCGCTGGGCGCCCGCCGCGACGGCGGCCTCGATGGCACCGCGATGCAGGGCGGCCACGTCGGCGGCCGGGTCGTTTCCGGACACCAGCAGTACCTGCTCGGCACCGGCGAAGGACTCACGAAGCGCGGCCGGATCCTCGTAGGAACCCCGCCGCACCCGGACGCCGCGGTCGGCGAGGTGCCGCGCCTTGGCGGCATCACGGACGCTGACGCCGATCCGGTCGGCGGGTACGCGCGTGAGGAGGTGTTCGACGGTGGCACCGCCCAGTCCGCCGGTGGCGCCGGTGACAACGATCATGTTCGTGACCTTCCTGTATTCACCCGGTGTCCGTCCTGGTGACGGACGGAACCATAACCTGACCATGTGAGTCAGTTTCGTGTCCGACCGCAACGGTAGGTAAACTGACCTGGCAGGTCAAATTCCGGCGACGAGCGGTGATGAAAGACGGTGAGGACCTTGACCGGTGCGGTGCCTTCGCGATCGCGGCTGCGTGCCGACGCCAGGCGCAATTCCGAGCAGATCCGCTCAGCCGCGATCGGTGCTTTCCAGGGGCGGGGTCTGACGGTGCCGCTGGAGGAGGTCGCCGCGGCGGCTGGGGTGAGCAAGGCGACGATCTTCAACCGGTTCGGCGGCCGGATCGGCCTCATCGAGGCCGTCATCGAAGAGGTCGTCGCGACGGAGCTGTTCGCCGTCATCGACCACGCCAGGACCATCGATGACGCGGGCGAGCGGATCGCGCACTACCTGACCGCGCTCCGCGACCTCCAGTACCGCCAGCCCGCCGTCAACGACGTCCTGCTGCGGACGTATCCGCACTCGCGGCAGCTCATGGAGATCTGCCGCGTCGGAAGCGAGGCCAACGACGAAGTCGTCGCGGCGGCGCGGGCCTCCGGCGCGCTGCGCCCCGAGTTCACGGCGGGCGACCTTCACGCGCTCGTCGTCGACAACGCCCTCGCTCTCAAGCACGGCGAGCGGCCGGCCAGGGACGACTACGACCGCCGGACGACGTACCTTCTGGACGGAATCCGCGGGTCCGGCTGACGACGCGCTACTCAGGCGGCTTCCTGCCGAGCACTACCGTGAAGGGAACGACCGCGACCAGCAACGTCGCCGGGATACCGAAGCCGAGTAGCGCGTCCTGGTGGTAGGGCGCGGTGAACACGGCGGGCGCCGCCGCCATCCCGACGAACCGCATGGCCTGCACGACCGAAATGGCGCCCCCTCTGCCCCGGTCGCCGCCCGCCAGCACCGTCATGTTGACGGCGACCATCACGAGCTGCCCGCACAGTCCGGCCAGCGCCCAGCTCGTCGCGGCCGCCGGAAGAGAGCCGAACAGCCCGATCGCGGCAAGGCACAGCGCACCGGCCAGCAGCCCCACCGTGGCCGAGAGCCTTGCCCCGAACCGGTCGGCGATCCTGCCCACCATTCCCGCGGTGAGGAAACCAGCGATCCCGAACCCCGTCAGCACCAGCCCGCGCAGCCCCGAGCTCAGCCCGAACGCGTCCTCAAGCCGGAACGCCACGAGAAAGGACATCCCGGAAAGGCACGCCCAGCCGATCAGCGCGACGACGCCGGGCAGCAGGATCGCCTTCCGCCACGAATCACGCAGCCGTGGCGGCGCGGCGTCCTCGCTCGGCCGGTCGGGCGGCATCGGGCACAGCGCGAGCACCACGCCCACCACGGCGATCCCGGCGAAGGCCAGGCGCCAGTTCAGCTCCGCGGCCAGTCCTCCCACCAGCGGTGCCGACGTCTGGCCCAGTGCCTGCATCGCGCCGAAGAGACCGAGTGCCCTGCCGAGCCGCGCCGGAGGCATACCGGCGGTGAGCTTCGCCATCAGCAACGGCAGCGTGAACGCGTTGGCCGCGCCCTGTACGCCCCGCGACACCTGGAACAGCCAGAACCACGGGGCCAGCGCGGCGACGACCGCGGCGACGGCATAGGTGACGTAGGCCAGCCGGATGGTCCTGCCGGGGCCCCAGCGTTCCCCGAGCGTCCCCGACACCAGCATCAGCCCGGCGAAGGGAAGCAGGTAGACCGTCACCGACGAGGCGGCGACCGAGGGGGAGACGGCGAAACTCTGCCCGAGCTCGGGCAGGATCGCGGCGACGACACCGCCGCCGAACGGTCCCAGCAGCGCACCGACGTAGAGCGGGCCGCGCCCAGGCCCGCCGCCCCCGGTGTTCAGTGCCCTGCCGAGCCGGGCCCGTCCGGCCTTCGCCTGCGCAGATAGCGTTCGAACTCGGCGGCGATCTTGTCGCCGCTTGCCTCGTCGAGGGTGATCTCGGCGTCGCCGCGCTCCTCAAGGCTGCGCACGTACTCGCTGATCTCCTCGTCCTCCTCGGCCATCTCGGTGACCGTGCGCTGCCACTCCTCGGCTTGTTCGGGCAGCGCGCCGAGCGGGATCTCCACGTCCAGCACGTCCTCCAGCTTGTGCAGCAGCGCGAGCGTGGCCTTGGGCGAAGGCGGATGCGACACGTAGTGCGGGACGGCCGCCCACACCGAAACGGCGGGAACACCGGCCTGGACACAGCAGTCCTGGAGCACGCCGACGATGCCGGTCGGGCCCTGATAACGATTGCGTTCGAGGCCGAAACGCGCGGCAGCCTCGGCGTCGTAGGCGGTGCCGGTCACCGGAACGGGACGGGTGTGCGCGGTGTCGGCGAGCAGCGCGCCGAGGGTCACCACGGTCGAAATCTCCAGCTGTTCGATGTGTTCCAGCAGCTCCGCGCAGAAGGCCCGCCACCTCAGGTTGGGCTCGGGGCCCTGCACGAGGACGATGTCCCTGTCGAAACCCTCTGGTCTGCACACGGCGAGCCGGGTCGTCGGCCACTCGACCCTCCTCGTGACACCCTCGACCATCTTGACCGTCGGTCTGCTGACCTGGAAGTCGTAGTAGTCGTCGGGGTCGAGCTCGGCCAGTGGCTTGGCGTCCCAGTTGAGCTGGAGATGCTCGATCGCCGTGCTCGCCGCGTCGCCTGCGTCGTTCCAGCCTTCAAAAGCGACGACCATGACCGGTTTGAGCTCGGAATGGTGATCCAGTGCTTCGTCGGAGGGCTTGCTCACACGCCCAGCCTACGGCCAGTGCGCTAGCGCCGTGGGCCGCAGCCGGGTACGCACCGTACGCGTGTCCCTCACGCAGCGCGGTCGTCCCCTGAGCCCCGGCGGTCACTCCGCGCCCGGCCGTAGGCTGGGCACCATGCCAGCACCTCCGGTCCCGCCGCCGTCGCACGCGTCCGGCGGCGTCCGGCTCTCGCGCGCGGCGGACGAGGTGACCCGCTTCACCATCGCCGGAAACGAGAACGACAACCTCGGTCACCCTGGCGGGCCCGGAACCGGCGGGAATCGCGTTTCATCGGCCGGAAGTGGTTTTTCCGGGGAGCGATCCGCTGATCTCGGAAAGTATTCTCGGGGACGCTCTTCGCTCCGGCGCCGCGAATCGGCGGGACATTTTCCGGGAATACCGGTTGTGCTCGGAACGAAATCGACGTCCATCTCGACCTCAAGGAGCGAACGTGAACCGACCGTCCGTTGTGGACGGCCCAGCCGCCGTACTGTGGGACATGGACGGAACCCTGGTCGATTCCGAGAAACTGTGGGACATGGCCCTCTACGAGACAGCCGCCCGGCTCGGTGGTGAGCTGACGGCCGAGCAGCGGTTCTCTCTCATCGGGTCCAATATGGACGCCACGACTCGCTATCTGCTCGCCGTCACGGGCAACGCGGAGAGCGCCGAGGCGGTCGCGAAGGTCGCGGGCTGGATCAGGGAACGCACCGCAGCCCTTTTCGCCGACGAACTGCCGTGGCGCCCGGGGGCGAGGGAGGCGCTTGTCGCGATCCGCGAGGCGGACATCCCGTGTGCGCTGGTCACCTCCACCGAACGCGCGCTGACCGAACTCGCGCTCAACACGATCGGCAGGGAATTCTTTACCGTCACCGTGTGCGGTGACGAGGTCGGCGGGCTGAACAAGCCGCACCCCGAGCCATATCTGCGGGCCGCGCGGTTGCTTGCCGCGGATCCGCGGCAGTGCGTCGCGGTCGAGGATTCGCCGGTGGGTACCGAATCGGCGGTCGCTGCCGGTTGCACTGTGCTCGTCGTGCCCAATGACGTCGTTGTCGAGCCCGGGGTACGGCGACTGTTCCGTGCCTCGCTCGTCGGCCTCGACGCGCCCGCGCTCGCGGAGCTGGCGCGCGCGTCCTGAGTGGCCTGGTGGGTCAGTGCACGAGGTCGGCGGGGATGTCGGCCTGCTTGGTTCCCACGAGTGCCACGTAGTGCAGCGGCTCTCCGCCGACATTGAGCCGGTGCCGGTAACGTTCCGAAGAGCGCACCTGGAGCACTCCCGCCTCCTGGCAGCGCTCGATGAGCTTCGCGAAGCCCGAGGTGTCCTCGTCGGACAGGAACCGGTCCTTGATGGTGAAAGCGATCCAGCCGCCGTCGCTGATGAAGTTGAAGGCGGCCCTGAACGCCGATGGCGGGATGTCGGAGTAGCCGAGCGCCGCCACGCAGGACAGGGTGTTGCACCGGCTCTGGCTCAGCGAAGCCGTGTCCTGTCCGGAAAGCGCCGTCAGGTCGGCGACAAGGTACTCGTCGTAGACCTCCGGCCGGTCACGCAGCGCCGCGTGCCGTGCTTCCGGGATGATGTCGACGCCGAACAGATAGCCCGCGCCGACCGTGCGCAACTGTTCGGCGACGAGACCGTTTCCGGCCCCGAGATCCAGCACTCGCAACGAAGAGGCGTCCACGTTGTCCCGCTGGATCTCCTCCTTGAGCAGCTTTCCGACCACGTCGGGAGAACGGCAGTCCAAAATATCGTGGAAGAGTTGCTCGTATAGTCCCGGAATCGCGAAGATCCGGTCGTAGTCGTGGAAGCGGATCTTCTGCCAGGTTCCGTCGATCTCGACCAGACAAAACTCGGAGTCCTGATCGAATCGGTCGGACGGCTCGGGGAGTTCGATGCGAAGCTTGGTGGGATGCGCCGTCGGTGGAACGTTGTTTCCGTCGGGTAACCTCCTGTTTGTCATACCACGACCTTCCCGTTTTCGATTTGTGGTTGCCTACCAGCAAATCAGCAAAGTGGATTTCTCGTGCCAAGTCAACAGCCCCGTATGGCGGTATGCGCGCGCCGTCAAGCCCGCTCGATCGTGCACCACCGGCGGATGGAAGGATTCACCACGTGAAGACCTTCGACGAGCTGTACGCCGAGTTGGCCGAACGCGCACGCACCCGCCCCGAGGGGTCGGGAACCGTCGCCGCGCTGGAGGCTGGGGTGCATGCCCAGGGCAAGAAGGTGCTGGAAGAAGCCGGTGAGGTCTGGATAGCGGCCGAGCACGAATCCGACGAGCGGCTCGCCGAGGAGATATCTCAGTTGCTGTACCGCGTCCAGGTACTGATGCTGGGGCGGGGCGTCTCGACGGAGGACGTCTACCGCTATTTGTGAGCACGCTCTCGGCTCACCAAGCAGTCGACGAGAGCACGAACAAGGAGGAGAAAAGTCACCATGCTGCGTGTCGCGGTGCCGAACAAGGGTGCGCTGGCAGGGCCTGCGTCCGAGATGCTCGGTGAAGCCGGATACCGCCAGCGACATGAGCAGCGTGACCTGACCGTGCTCGACCCGGTCAACGAGGTCGAGTTCTTCTTCCTGCGGCCCAAGGACATCCCGATCTACGTCGGCTCGGGCGAGCTGGATCTCGGCATCACGGGAAGGGATCTCGCGCTCGACTCCGGTGCCCCGGTGGCGGAGAAGCTGGCACTGGGCTTCGGCGGTTCCACCTTCCGCTACGCCGCGCCGGCCGGTCACGATTGGAAGCCGGCCGACCTGCACGGCAAGAAGCTGGCCACCTCCTATCCCCGGCTCGTGCGCGACGACCTCGCCAGGCAGGGAATCGAGGCGGAGGTCATCCGGCTCGACGGAGCGGTCGAGATCTCGGTGCAGCTCGGCGTCGCCGACGCGATCGCCGACGTCGTCGGCTCCGGCCGGACCCTGCGGCAACACGAGCTCATCGCGTTCGGTGATCCGATTTGCGTGTCCGAGGCGGTGCTGGTGCACCGCGCCGGTGCGGGTGAGTCGAAGCCGATCGACCAGCTCGCGGCGCGGCTTCAGGGCGTCGTTTTCGCGCAGCAGTACATGATGCTCGACTACGACTGCCCCAGGACGCTGCTGGAGCAGGCCATGGCGATCACGCCGGGACTGGAGTCGCCCACCGTGGCGCCGCTGGCGCACGCGGACTGGGTCGCGGTGCGCGCCATGGTGTCGCGCAAGCAGGTGAACCTGGTGATGGACGAGCTGGCGGCCGTCGGGGCACGCGCGATTCTCGCCTCCGACATCCGGTCTTGCAGGCTGTGACGAGCGACTGACTCCGCCCCGGGTGCGGTACGCGCCGCGCCCGGGGCGCTCGTTCTCCGGCGAGCACGAACGATCAGGAGGTTTCGGGGCACACGAACCGGGTTTTGTTCTGACCGATCACCACCTGTGGAGTTGTCCCGTGTTCACCATTCAGCACCTCACCATCGACAGCGCGAATCCCTACGCACTCGCCCGGTTCTGGAGCGAGGTCACCGGCTGGCGGATCAGCGACCAGGACGCTCCCGGCGATGACGAGGTTCTGCTCGAACCGTCCACGCCGGGTGCGCCGGAGTTGCTGTTCGTCGCGGTCCCCGAAGCGAAGGCGGGCAAGAATCGGTTGCACCTCGACCTGGTTCCGGCACGACTGACCCGCGACGAAGCCGTCGACCGGCTGCGGGAGCGGGGAGCCACCCTCGTCGCCGACCGGCGTACCCCGGAGGGGCGCGGATGGGTCGTATTGGCCGACCCGGAAGGCAACGAATTCTGTGTCGAGCCAAGCCATGCCGAGCGCGAACACCTGTCGCGGCCGACGATCTAGCGGGGCCGGTTCCGTTTCGGCAGCAGGTCGTAGAGCTTGCGCCGGGATCCGTTGTCGTTGACGTTGCGGGTGTTGGAGAGGTCGGCGATGAAGTCCTCGAACACGAAATCCTGCTCTGGAACGGGTTCCGGCGCCGGTGGCGGTTGCTGACCCGCGCGCGTGTCGAGTACCTGCGCGATTTCGCGGAACGCGACCGCCTGGATGGTTTCCGGAGCGAACGTGGTCACCGGGATACCCCTCGCCGCGGCCTCGTTCATCACCACGCCGAGCGGCACGTGGGGCAGTACGGGAATGCCGAACTGGTGCAGCTCGTTGAGCGCGGCGACGGCGTAGGCCGAGATCGGCCTGCGATAGAGGCCGGGAACGATGCCGTAGTAGGCGATCGGCGGCCTGCTCACGATGGACTCGACATAGCCGATCTGCTCTCGCATCAACCGCAACGCCCTGATGCTCGTCCGGTCAGGCTGCACGGGCACCAGGATGCCGTGCGTCGCCACCAGCGCGTTGTTGGTCAGCACGTCGAGCGCGGGAGGGCAGTCGATGATCACATGGTCGTAGTTGGCGAACTGGATGACCCTCGCGAGTTGCCAGCCGGGCACCCTGAACTGGTCGAGCCTGCGCACGAGATCGAACATGCCCGGTGAGGTCGGGATGACGTCGAGCGCCCCGCCCTGGCCGACGACGCAGCGGGGGTGCGCCACGATCAGTTCCTCGACGGGGCCGCGCCAGGTCTTGGTGAGCGCCTTGGCGAGGCTCGGCGCCTCGGCGGGGGTTTCGGGCAGCCCCAGCAACTCCGTGGTGGCGTGACCCTGCGGGTCGAGGTCGATGAGCAGCACTCTGCGCCCGCGCTCCGCGAGCGCGGCGGCGGCGCCGACACTGAGCGCGGTCTTACCGACCCCGCCTTTCTGGTTGACCACCGAGGTGATCTGCACTGTGCGCCAGCTCCCGGGTTCTCGTCGTTTGCGACAGGTTAGTAGATCAATGTTCTCGCCGCGGGGAGGTGGGCGGGTGTTTTCACCGTCTCCTGACGAGCAGCGCCTGCGCGCCCGTCGCGACCTGGCCGGACGCGTCGTGCAGGGTGCTCTGCGCCGTGCCGGTCCCGCGTGGCCCGAGCACGGTCACCGCGTCGAGCCCGATCCACTCGCCGAGCGGTTCGCGCTGGATGTGCACGGTGAGCTCGGAGTTGATGAACAGCCAGCGATGCCAGTCGAGCTGGTTGGAGACCCCGCTGCCGGAGTCGGCGACGGTGAACAGGCGCTGGAGGGCGCTCGGCCGTTCGCCCTCGACGAGGGCGACCCGTTGCCGGGCCCACACCGTCGCCGCGCCGGGTTCGAGGATCGCGCCCTTCACGGCGCGCCACTCCATGGCCTTGAGGTATCCGCTGTGCCAGTCGGCCGGCCACGTCGCCTCGGCGCGGCCCTCGACGGGAGGCAGAGCCGACGCTGCTCCCATCGACGGCTGTGTCTCGGCGACGCCCTCGGTGTCCGAGGTCGCCATCCGCCAGGCGGAAGCCCTGGCCACTGTCCTGCCCGCCGCGACGAGGTCGGCGGAGAGCAGTTCGACCGAGCGGCCGGGCCGCTCCACCGCGGCGCTCACGGTCAGCTCGGTGAGCGGCGCCGGGCCGAGAATTTCGACGGTGACCCTGGCCAGCAGGGTGTCGCGCTCGGAGGAGATCCGCTCAAGCGCGCGTACCAGCAGCGCCGAAGGTGGGCCGAAATGCTGGGCTTCCGGCGACCAGGGGCCCGCCGTGTGCGGGGTCGGCAGAAACCGTCCTTGCCCGGAGGGGAGATAGAAGGCGGCGGGTTGCCCGCCTTCGGCGTCGCCGTGGTCTCCCGGTTTTGTCATGCCCTATCCTGCCTGTGCTGCCTGTGCTGCCTGTGCTGCCTGTGCTGCCTGTGCTGCCTGTGCTGCCTGTGCTGCCTGTGCTGCCTGTGCTGCCTGTGCTGCCTGTGCTGCCTGTGCTGCCGCCCGGTGGTCTCGTGTCCGCCGTCAGTCGGCGCGGTCGAGCGCGGATTCCTCACCAGGGTCGGGTTCCGGCCATCCAGGGTATTCCGGAGGGGTTCCGCCGAAGGAAGGGCACAGCGCCTGGTGCGAGCACCAGCCGCACAGTTTGCTGGGGCTCGGGCGGAAGTCTCCCGTCTTGCCGGCTCGCAGGATCGCCTGCCAGATCGCCTCCAGGGTTCGCTCGAAGCGAACGAGCTCCGGTTCGTCCGGCGTGTAGGCCAGTGCCTGCCCGTCGGAGAGGTACATCAGCTTCAGCTGGCGGGGCACGACCCCGCGCAGCCGCCACAGCACGACGGCGTAGAACTTCATCTGGAACATGGCCTTCGCCTCGCCGATCTGGCGGGGAGCGGCGCCGGTCTTGTAGTCGACGACCCTGATCTCGCCGGTGGGAGCGACGTCGATCCGGTCGATGTAGCCGCGCAGCAGCACGCCCGAACTCAGTTCCGTCTCGACATGCAGTTCGCACGCCTCGGGCTCCAGCCTGCGCGGATCCTCCAGTCCAAAGTAGGCGTCGACGAGTTCGCCCGCCGTTTCGAGCCAGGCGCCGACGGCGGCACCGGTCTCGTCCGCGCCGTCCTCTCCCTCGCCGCTCGCGAACAGGTCCATCCACTCCGGACACTCCTCGGCGAGCTCGGACCAGGTGGGGTGCAACAGATCCTTCGCGCGCTCCGGCATCCGCTCCTCGCGCGGCAGCGCGAACAGCTTCTCCAGTACCGAATGTACGAGCGTGCCTCGCACCTGGGCCTTGGTCGGCACCTCGGGAAGCCGGTCGACCGCGCGGAACCGGTAGAGCAAGGGACACTGCTTGAAGTCGCTCGCTCTCGACGGTGACAGCGCGGGGCGGCGCGCGCCCCTGCCGCCAGCGGTGGGTGTGACCGTGGCTGTTCGTGTCGTGCCCTCTGCCATGCCGGGAGCGTAACGGTACGGTGTGACAACTCCGGGTAACCCGCGTGAGGGTGGGCACGGCGACACCCGGCACGGGCACACGAGCGTCCAACAGCGGACGTTCTACTCTCAAGCGGATGGACGCGACGCGCGAGCACCGGAGGGGCAGGTCCAGGCGTTTCGGCGCCGTGGACGGCGGTCTGCTGCTCTTCCGCGTTGACGGCGTCCCCGTGCTGCTCGCCCCGTCGTGGTGGATCGGCTCGCTCGTCATCGTCGTGTTGTACGAACCGCTCGTCGGACGGCTGCTGCCCGGGGTCGGCGTGGCCACCTCGTGGACCCTGTCCGCGGCGTTCGCCGTCCTGCTCGGGCTGTCGGTACTCGCGCACGAACTCGGTCACTGCGTGGTGGCGCTGCGGCTCGGGATTCCGGTGCGCAGGCTCCGGCTGTTCTTGCTCGGTGGCCTTTCCGAGGTCGCGCGCACACCGAAAAAGCCAGGACACGAGGGGCTGGTCGCCGCGGCGGGCCCGATCGTGTCGGTGCTGCTCGCCGTACTGTGCGGCCTGCTGCTGCTCGCCGTTCCGCCCGGCGGGCCCGCGTGGCTGCTCGTCGCGGAGTGCGCCGTGGCCAACCTCGCCGTCGGCGTGTTCAACCTGCTGCCGGGGCTGCCTCTGGACGGAGGCAGGCTGCTGAGGGCCGGTGTGTGGGCGGCGACCGGGGCCAGGTCGAAGGGCACGAGGGCCGCCGTGTTCGGCGGTGGAGCCGTCGCGGTCGGCCTGCTGGTGTGGGCGTTGTGGGGACTCGCGGAGGGTAGTCCCGACCGGTGGCTGCGGCTCGGAGTGTGCGTCGTCACGGCGTGGTTCGTCGGTGCCGGTGCGATGAACGAATTCACCTCGGAGAGCAGAAGGGAATGGCCGGACGGGCTCGCGCTGAGCGACCTGATGCGGCCGGTGCTCCAGCTGCCTGCCGAGAGTCCGGTCTCCGCCGCGCTGTCGGCCTCGGCGGGCCGCGGTGTCGTGCTGGTGAGGGCGGACGGCGTCGCGGCCGGGCTGCTCGACGAGACGACGGCGCAGCGGCTGGCCGCCGAGTCGCCGCACTCGCCTGCCGAGATCGCGGCGCAGCCCATCAGGCCGGAGACGGTTCTGCTGCTGTCCGAACCGGGTGCCGACATCGCCGAACACGTGCGAGAGGTGGCGGCGAGGCAGTTCCTCGTCGTCGACGAGGACGGCAAGCCGGCCGGCGTCGTGCACAGGGGAGATCTGCGGGCCGCGATGGCGGGGGAGGTCCGCCGCCGTACCGGCTGAGCCGCTCCCGCGCTCATCTGCGACGATCAACCGCCGTTGTTGTGTCGTGAAGTGGAGGTTCGGTGTCAGCAGGGCCGTTTCGTGCCGGGGACAGGGTGCAGTTGACCGACTCGAAGGGGCGGCATTACACCATCGTGCTCGCCGAGGGCGCGGAGTATCACACTCATCGTGGCGCGCTGGCGCACGACGACCTGATCGGAAAGCCGGAGGGCACGGTCCTCACCTCGGCCGGCGGGACGAGCTATCTCGCGCTTCGGCCGCTGCTCGCCGACTACGTGCTGTCCATGCCGCGCGGGGCGCAGGTGATCTACCCCAAGGACGCGGCCCAGATCGTCATGTGGGGTGACATCTTCCCCGGAGCGAGGGTGCTTGAGGCCGGCGCCGGTTCCGGCGCGCTGACCTGTTCGTTGCTCAGGGCGGTCGGCCAGGAAGGCACGGTCACCTCCTACGAGGTGAGGGACGACCACGCCGAGCACGCAGAGCGCAACGTCGAGCGGTTCTTCGGTGAGCGCCCGCCGAACTGGACGCTGGAGCGGGCCGACGTCGCCTCGCACACGGGCGAGGTCGACAGGGTGGTACTCGACATGCTCTCGCCGTGGGAGGTGCTGCCCTCGGTGGCGGCGAGCCTCATTCCCGGTGGCGTGCTCGTCGTCTACGTGGCCACCGTGACCCAGCTTTCGACGGTCACCGAGGCATTGCGCGAGCAGGAGTGCTGGACCGAGCCGCAATCGTGGGAGACCGTGCTGCGGCCGTGGCACGTCGTCGGTCTCGCGGTGCGGCCTGAGCACCGCATGGTGGCGCACACGGCGTTTCTGCTGACCACGCGCAGGCTCGCCGAGGGCGTCACGCCGATGCGACAGCGGCGCAGGCCAAGCAAGGGCTGATCGAAAAAACGCCGCCGCACGGCCGTTCGGCCACGCGGCGGCGTGTGTGGTTCCGGCGATCAGCCCGCCATGCACCACGATCCCGACTTCTTCTCCAGTTCGAAAGAACCGCTCTGGGTTTCGCCGTCCAAGGTCGCGGTCACGTCGAACGACCCGGTGTCGCCGTTGATGGTCACCGGCCCGTCGCGCGAGAAGGTCGCGCCATCGGGCAGCTGGCTCATGTCGGCCTTGTCGGGGGCACAGGCGATTTCCCTGGCCAGGTCGTTGTCCTTGTTGTTCATCGCGTCGATGGCCTTGTCGGCGACTTCCTCGGCCTGGGCGTCCTCGCCTTGGCCGGTGCCACCAGGAACGCTCTCACTCGTCTCCGTCGGAACGCTTTCCGAGGTCGCGCCGCCGGTCGGCGACGGAGGCGCGGGTGCGCCGGAGGACACCTGCTGGCCCTGACCGTTGTCGCCGGACGCTTCCTTGTCATCGTCGCCGGACAGCAGCAGGATCAGCGCGACCACACCGCCGATGACGACCACCGCCGCGATCGAGAGACCGACGATGAGGCCGGTCTTCTTCTTCGGAGGCCCGCCGCCCGGCATGCCCGGTTGGCCGGGAAAGCCTTGTTGCTGCTGGCCGTAGGGACCCGCTTGGCCAAATTGTTGTGTTGAACCGTAGCCCTGCTGACCGGGCTGTCCCTGAGGGAACTGCTGCGGTCCACTGGGTGGGAACTGCCCGCCGGGCTGTCCTTGCGGCCCCTGCTGGCCCCAAGGGCCTTGCTGACCGTAGGGACCGGGTTGTCCCTGTGGTTGCGGCGGATAGGTCACGAAACGCCCCCTTGTGCTTGCTTCCTGCGGAAATCCCCGTCGCGCTGTGCGTGCGGGACCCCGATCGTAGCGATGACGTCATGACGACTAATGGACTCTCAAGGCATTGACTGATTTGTCTGGTTCGACGGGAGTCGTGGGGAAGCCACCCACTGTCGCGATCCGGCGGAAATCGTTCCGCTCCTTGGTTCGCGTCGGGTTCGCGGGTCGTGGGTATCCCACGATCGCCGCGCGACGCGCCGGTCCCGTGATGCGGATAGGGCTTTTCATGTCGGTGATCGCCGGTACCGTGTAAAGAAATGCATTCCGAGGAGGTGCCGAAATGCAACACGACCTTCCCGGAGGTCGGCACGAGGAGGCCGACTCTTCAGAGACGAGCGAGGCCGGCTCGGCGGGAAGCCCGACGAGCGAGCAAGCGCGGCAAATCCGGTTCCTGGAGGAGGAAGTCGCGCTGCTCCGCCGCAAGCTCACGGACTCACCCCGGCAGAATCGCGTACTCGAGCAACGGCTCGCCGAGGCGACCGAACGAGTGAGCCAGCTCACTGAGCGAAACAACAAGCTGGTCGAGACGCTACGCGAGGCGCGTAGTCAGCTTCTCGCGTTACGTGAGGAGGTCGATCGGCTGGCGCAACCGCCGAGCGGTTACGGTGTTTTCGTCGCCTCCTACGAGGACGGCACGGTGGACGTCTACACGGCGGGCAGGAAGATGCGGGTTTCCGTGTCTCCCGCGGTGGAGGTCGATTCGCTGCGGCGTGGCCAGAGCGTGCGGCTCAACGAGGCGCTCACCGTCGTCGAGGGCGGCGGATTCGAGAGCACCGGCGAGGTGTGCGCGTTGCGCGAGGTGCTGCTGCCCGACGACGACGGTGGCAGTTCGAGGGCGCTGGTCGTCGGCCATGCCGACGAGGAGCGCGTGGTGTGGCTGTCCGACCCGCTCGCGGAGCAGACGCTCAAACCGGGCGATTCGCTGCTCGTCGACTCCAAGGCGGGCTATGCCTACGAGCGCGTTCCCAAGGCCGAGGTCGAGGATCTGGTGCTTGAGGAGGTTCCTGATGTTCGTTACGAGGACATCGGCGGCCTTTTCCGGCAGATCGAGCAGATCCGGGACGCGGTGGAACTCCCGTTCTTGCACGCCGATCTCTACCTGGAGTACCAGCTCCGGCCTCCGAAGGGTGTGTTGCTCTACGGTCCTCCCGGTTGCGGGAAGACGCTGATCGCGAAGGCGGTCGCCAACTCGCTGGCCAAGAAGGTCGCCGAGGCACGTGGTGGAGAGGACGCGAAGGACGCGAAGTCCTTCTTCCTCAACATCAAGGGTCCTGAGCTGCTCAACAAGTTCGTCGGCGAGACGGAGCGGCACATCAGGATGATCTTCCAGCGGGCGAGGGAGAAGGCATCCGACGGGACGCCGGTCATCGTGTTCTTCGACGAGATGGAGTCGATCTTCCGTACCCGTGGCAGCGGGGTGTCCTCCGATGTGGAGACCACCATCGTTCCGCAGTTGCTCTCGGAGATCGACGGTGTCGAGGGGCTGGAGAACGTCATCGTCATCGGCGCTTCCAACCGTGAGGACATGATCGACCCCGCGATCCTGCGTCCGGGCAGGCTGGACGTGAAGATCAAGATCGAGCGGCCGGACGCCGAGGGCGCGAAGGACATCTTCTCCAAGTACCTCACCGAGGAACTGCCGATCCACGGTGACGATCTGCTGGAGTTCGGCGGCGACCGCAAGGCCACGATCGACGCGATGATCCAGCACACGGTCGAGCGGATGTACGAGGAGACCGACGAGAACCGGTTCCTTGAGGTCACCTACGCCAACGGTGACAAGGAAGTGCTGTACTTCCGTGACTTCAACTCCGGCGCGATGATCCAGAACATCGTGGACAGGGCCAAGAAGTCGGCGATCAAGTCGGTGCTGGAGACCAAGCAGCCCGGTTTGCGGGTGCAGCACCTGCTCGACGCGATCGTGGACGAGTTCGCGGAGAACGAGGACCTGCCCAACACGACCAACCCCGACGACTGGGCCCGGATCTCCGGCAAGAAGGGCGAGCGGATCGTCTACATCCGCACGCTCGTCACCGGCAAGAACCAGGACTCGGGAAGGGTCATCGACACGGCGACCAACACCGGCCAGTACCTCTGAGCCGGAGACACCCCAACGCCAAGTGCCCCGCGACACGCTCGCGGGGCACTTGGCGTTTTGTATAACGCTCTATACGCTGTCCGTCATGGACGATCAGAATGCGGTGGCGGCCGAGAACGCGGGGGAGCGGATTCACGCTCCCGTCACGGCCGCGGATGTGTTGCGGTGGCTGGAAGAGGCCGCCGAGACGGTCCGGTCGGGCGAGGTGGACCCCGAGGCGCTTATCGTGCTGCTCGGTGAGTTGCGGGAGGCATCGACCGCGTTCGCCAACGCCTCGGACTGGGCGTTGCTCGCCGCGCGTGAGGCGGGAGCGAGCCTACGGCAGATAGCTCCGGTCTTCGGTAAGGGATACGTGCGCGCGCCCGCCGCGAGGCTGGAGAAACTGCACCGTGAGGTGCTCTCGTCGGAGCAGTTCATCGAGCTGATGCGCAGGCGCGCGGCGCGCGTATAACGACCTATACGGTCCGGCTCTGTCTTGCCCGGCGGGCCGGTCGCCGCCCGGCGCTCTACCGTGACGAGCATGGACAACACGACACGAGTCGCGGTGGGACTCGCGGTGCTGGGCAGGCCCGCCTACATCAACGTCGGCAGTGACGCGGAACTTCCGGGGGAACGCACCGTCGACGCCATGCGGGAGCTGACCGAGACCGTGCTCGACGAGGCCTACTCGGCGGGCGTGCGCAGGGTGGACGTCGCGCGTTCCTACGGAAGGGCGGAGGAGTTTCTTGCCGGGTGGCTCGCCGACCGGGGGCACGCCGACGTGGTGGTGTCCAGCAAGTGGGGCTATGCCTACGTCGGTGAGTGGCGAAGGGACTCCGGAGTTCACGAGGTGAAGGAACACTCGCTGAGCCGGTTTCGCGCGCAGTGGGCGGAAACCAGGGAGCTGCTCGGTGATGTGGTGTCGTTGTACCAGGTGCATTCGCTGACACCGGACAGTCCTTTGTTCACCGACGAGCCGTTGCTGGCCGAGTTGGCCGCGTTGCGTTCCGATGGCGTCAGGGTCGGTTTCTCCACCTCCGGTCCTGAGCAGGCGAGCACCATCCGGCGGGCGCTGGAGTTGACGGTGGACGGCGAACCGGTGTTCACGGCCGTGCAGTCGACGTGGAATCCGCTGGAACCCTCGGCGGGGCTCGCGCTCGCCGATGCGCACGCGGAGGGAATTCTCGTGCAGGCAAAGGAAACGCTCGCCAACGGAAGGCTCGCGGTCGACCCGCCGTTCGAAGTGGGCGCACTGGCCACCGTGCACGACGTGACGCCCGACGCCGTCGCGCTCGCCACGGCTTTCGCCCAGCCGTGGGCCGACGTCGTCCTGCTCGGCCCCGCGGGGACGGCGCAGCTCCAGTCCAATCTGGCCGGAGCGCGCCTCCGGCTCACCGACGACGAACTGGAGACACTCGCCGAACTCAGGCAGGCGCCATCGGAGTACTGGGCCCACCGTTCCACCCTCGACTGGCAGTGACTACTCTCTGACCCCGATCAGGTCAGGACGGTAGTCGTTCGAGGGGATAACTGGGGTGCGTCGACCACGGCTGGTGACCATCGTTGTGGCGGCGGCCGCGACGGGACTGGTGGGTCTGGCCGGGTGCGCCGACCGGCCCAATGATCTGGACACCTATTACGACGATCCGGAGCAGGCGACCGCCGCCCCCGCTCCCGCCGGTTCGCCCAGCTTGACCGTGGAGGCCGACTGGAGTCGGGACCCGAGCGGCCCGGAGCCGAGCGCGCCGACAGCTGAGCTCGTCGCGGAGGCTGAGCGAGCCATCCTTGCCGAGAGCGACGTCCAGGCCGAGGGTGTGGTGAGGGGTCAGCCCACGCCGGACCCGGAACACGCGGGGCACGCCTCGTGCCTGCTCGGCATCCCGGCAGGGCTCGGAAGGCAGCAACCGGAACTCACCCGGTGGGACTATCCGACGGGCTCGGCCCTCACCCAGTTCGTGACGGCCTACCCCGGCCGGCCCGCGGCCGACGTGCTCGCCGACGGCGCGCCGTGCGAGGGCGAAGGGCTGACGCTCGCGCCGGTAAAGGACGTCGACGCCCAGGGCGCGTGGTGCGCCGAGACGAGCTGCGCCGTGGTGCTCACGCGGGGCAGCGTGCTGTCCGCCATCGAGGTGACCGCGAGCGACCGGCAGCGCGCGCTGGAGGCCCTGCAACGCCTCACGCCGGTGGCCGCGTCGGTGCTGGCCGGTCAACCGTAGCGGCGGAACCACTCCAGAATGCCGATCCTGCCGTCCGGCACGAGCGGGCTGGCCGGATCCTCGGCCATCGCCCTGAGCTGTTCGAGGCCGATCCACTCGCCCCCGGCGACTTCTTCCCGCTGCAGGACGAACGGCCCTGCCCAGCGGACCTCGTGCGTGAAGTTGTGACAGCGGATCGGGGGTTGCTCGAACACGGAGGTGAACAGCGGCTCCGGCTTCACTCCGCTGATGCCCAGTTCCTCACCGATCTCCCTGGCCGCGCACTCGGCAGGGGTCTCGCCCGCCGCGACGACACCGCCGGACCAGCAGTCGAAGAGCGAGGGGAACACGTCCTTGTCCTCGGTCCGCTGATGCAGGTAGACGTGCTCGCCGCCGGGTGAGCGCACCAGCACGACGGCTGCCGCGTGCCACAACCCCTCGGCCCGCATTCTCGCCCTCGTGGCACTGCCGACGACATCGCCGTCGCCGTCGTATATCGCAACAAGCTCGTCACCGCCCACCGGGGGATAGTCCCACGATGACCCGTAGGCTGGTGCTCATGCGGCGGATCATGGGAACCGAGGTGGAATACGGGATCGCGGTTCCGGGCGACGCGACCGCGAACCCGGTACTGACCTCGACGCAAGTGGTGCTCGCTTACGCGGCGGCGGCCGACATCCCCCGTGCGAGGCGGGCGCGCTGGGACTACGAGGTGGAGTCGCCGTTGCGCGACGCCAGAGGATTCGACCTCGCGGGTCCCGGTCAGCAGGGACACGACCCCGACGTCGAAGACCTCGGGGCGGCCAACGTCATCCTCACCAACGGCGCGCGGTTGTACGTCGACCACGCGCATCCGGAGTACTCCGCGCCGGAGGTCACCAATGCCCGCGACGCGGTCATCTGGGACAAAGCGGGCGAGCGCGTGATGGAGGAGGCGGCGATCAGGGCCGCCACGGTGCCTGGACAGCCCGCGCTCCAGCTCTACAAGAACAACGTCGACGGCAAGGGCGCCAGTTACGGCACCCACGAGAACTACCTGACGGCGAGGTCGACCCCGTTCACGTCGGTGATCGCGGGGCTGACGCCGTTCTTCGCTTCGAGGCAGGTCATCACGGGCTCCGGCAGGGTCGGTATCGGCCCTCAGGGCGAGGACGCCGGATTCCAGCTCTCCCAGCGTTCCGACTACATCGAGGTCGAAGTCGGCCTTGAGACCACGCTCAAGCGCGGCATCATCAACACCAGGGACGAGCCGCACGCCGATGCCGACAAGTACCGCAGGCTGCACGTGATCATCGGCGACGCCAACCTCGCCGAGTACTCGACCTTCCTCAAACTGGGCACGACGGCGCTGGTGCTCGACATGATCGAGGCGGGGACGCGGTTCGACGAGCTGAAGCTCGACGAGCCGGTGCGCGCGGTACACCAGATCAGCCACGACCCGACGCTGAACGTCAAGGTGGAACTCGCCAACGGGCGCAAGTACACCGGGCTCGATCTGCAGTTCGCCTACCACGAGATGGCAGCGGCCCACCTTGAGCGCGAGGGCGCGGACGAGCAGTCGAAAGAGGTGCTGAGGCTGTGGGGCGAGGTGCTCGACGCGCTGGCGAGGGATCCGGCCGAATGCGCGGACCGGCTCGACTGGCCTGCCAAGTTGCGGTTGCTTGAGGCATACCGGTCGCGCGACCAGCTTGGCTGGGCCGCGCCGAGGTTGCACCTCGTCGACCTCCAGTACTCGGATGTGCGGCTCGGCAAGGGGCTTTACAACCGGCTCGTGACAAGGGGTTCGATGAAGCGCCTCGTCAGCGAGGAGGAGGTGCAGGCCGCGATCACCACCCCGCCGCACGACACGAGGGCGTACTTCCGGGGCAGGGCGCTGGAGAAGTATGCGAATTCCATCGCGGCGGCCTCGTGGGATTCGGTGATCTTCGACGTCGGCAAGGAATCGCTGGTGCGGATTCCGACCCTCGAACCGCTACGGGGCACGAAGGCCCACGTCGGGAAACTGCTGGACGAAGCGGCGACCGCCGAAGAACTGGTCGAGGCGCTGACCTCGCCGGAGTAGTGGAAAGATCATCAGTCCGCGACGAGCGTCCCGAATGTCGGGGGCGCTAGGTAGGCTGTAGAGCATCGGCCACACCGGGAGGCGAGCATGGCTCAGGAGAAGATCGAAAAGCACGGTGGCGGCGACTCGGACGAGGATGTCGAGGCCGGCGCGCCCGCTGGGCAGGAACGCCGCGAGAAGCTCGGCGAGGACGTCGACACGATCCTCGACGAGATCGACGACGTCCTTGAAGAGAACGCCGAGGACTTCGTGCGCGCGTACGTGCAAAAGGGCGGCCAGTAGGTCCCGGTCGCGAGCGTAGATCGATCCAATAGGCTTGCTGACCGGATTCGCCGTCCGGCTTCACTTCGTCGATGGGAACTACGAGCACGCATGGAACACACGCCGCGCACCTCGGGCTTCGCGCTGCCCTCCGCATACCTGTCGTCGACGACGTCGTCGTTCACGGATTTCCTGCGCGCCCAGGCACCCGAACTGCTGCCGAGCCGTCCCGAGGGCTCGTTCGCGCCGAACAGCGCGCTGGAGCCGCCGCACGGGACGACGATCGTCGCCTCGACGTTCAACGGCGGGGTGCTGATCGCCGGTGACCGCAGGGCCACCAGCGGCAACCTCATCGCCTCGCGAGATCTGGACAAGGTGCACATCACCGACGAGTACTCGGCAGTCGGCATCGCCGGCACCGCGGGTATCGCGCTCGACCTGGTGCGGCTCTACACGGTCGAATTGGCGCATTACGAGAAGATCGAGGGCGTCTCGCTTTCGCTCGACGGCAAGTCGAACAAGCTGGGCAACATGGTCAAGGCCAACCTCGACGTCGCCATGGCCGGCCTCGCCGTCGTCCCGCTTTTCGTCGGCTACGACATCGACGCGCCCGATCCCAAGCGGGCGGGGCGCATCGTGTCCTACGACGTCACCGGCGGCCGGTACGAGGAGAACGGCGGCTACCACGCCATCGGCTCGGGTTCGATGTTCGCCAAGTCGGCGTTGAAAAAGCTGTACAACCCGGACGCGGACGCCGAGAGCGCGGTGCGGGCGGCCATCGAGTCGCTGTACGACGCGGCCGACGACGACACCGCGACCGGTGGGCCGGATCTGGTACGCAACATCTATCCGACGGTCGTGACCGTCACCGCCGAGCACGGCGCGGTCGCGCTGCCGAGGGACGAGGCGGCTTCCATCGCCCAGTCGGTCGTTGCCGAACGCGCCGAACGTCCCGGCCGGTTCGCGACCTAGTTCGCCACCCGGTCACCCCAGTCCCCGCACCATCCGACGAGCAGAGCGGAGCCAACGCCAGTGACGATGCCGCTGTACGCCTCACCCGAGCAGTTGATGCGCGAGCGTTCCGAGCTCGCGCGCAAGGGCATTGCCCGGGGCCGGAGCGTCGTCGTGCTCAAGTATCGCGGCGGCGTGTTGTTCGTCGCGGAGAACCCTTCGCCGATGCTGCACAAGGTTTCCGAGATCTACGACCGCATCGGGTTCGCCGCGGTCGGCAGGTACAGCGAGTTCGAAAGCCTTCGGCGCGGCGGGATCCGGCACGTGGATTTGCAGGGTTACCAGTACGACCGGCGCGATGTCAGCGCGAGGGCGCTGGCCAACGTCTACGCCCAGACCCTCAGCACGATCTTCACCGAACAGCTCAAGCCGTTCGAGGTCGAGTTGTGCGTGGCGCAGGTCGCCGCGAGTTCCGACGAGGACGAGCTGTACCGCCTCACCTACGACGGTTCGATCGTGGACGAGCCGAGGTTCGTCGTCATGGGCGGTCAGGCCGAGACGATCAGCAACAAGCTCAAGGACACCTTCGAGGTGGGCATGGAGCTCGCCGCCGCGCTGCGGGTGTCGACGGAGGCATTGCGCTCTCCCGGCAACGGCAACTCCGGCACCAACGGTGAGGGGGAGCCGGGCAAGCTTGAGGTCGCGGTACTGGACAGGGAACGACCTGGCCGCAAGTTCCGGCGCATCACCGGCGCCGCGCTCGAAGCGTTGATGCCCGCGAAGCAGGCCGCCTCCGACGGCGCGCAGGCGGACGAGGGCAAGTCCGAGGGCGACGCCGAACCGGTCGATGGCGGCGATGGCGCGGATGGCTCAGGCGGCTCTGACAGCAAGGAATCCGGAGACTAGCGCGGAATGGCCCGGGTAGCCGGGCTGTTCAGCTATCCCGTCAAGGGGTGCGCCCCCATGGTGCTCGCCGACGCGGTGGTGACCGCGGCGGGTCTCGCGCACGACCGGTCGTTCATGGTGGTCGGCGAGGACGGCGTTTTTCGCAGCCAGCGGCGGGATCCGCGGCTCGCGCTGATCAGGCCGACCGTGTCCGGCGAAGGCTCCCGCATGACGCTCGCGGCGGACGGGACCGGCGACGTGGTTTTCGACGTCGACGCCTCGGGGCCGAGGAGGGCGGTCGAGCTCTTCGGCGTGCCGATGCGTGGTATAGACCAAGGCGATGACGCGGCGGACTGGTTGTCCGCCGTGCTCGGCGTGGCGAGCAGGCTCGTCAGAGTGCCACCGGAACACGCGCGGGTCACCGACGGAAAAACACCCGGAACACCCGGAACATCCGGTTTCGCCGACAGCAGCGCGATTCACCTGCTGTCGGCCGCGTCGGTGCGGGGACTCGCCCGGCGGCTCGGTGAGCGGGGGCTGCCCGGCTTGCCCGTGAACCGGTTCCGGCCCAACATCCTCGTGGAGGGCTGGGAAGAACATCAGGAGGACGGCGTGCGCGGGTTTTCCGCCGGCTCCGCCGAATTCGGGTACACGAAGCCCGCGATCCGGTGTGCCGTCACCACGGTCGACCAGCACGCCGGTGTCCGGAAGGGGCCGGAGCCGCTGCGCACCCTCGCCACCTACCGCCGGATCGAGGGCGGCGTCGCGTTCGGAACGAAATTCGCCGTGCTGCGACAGGGAAAGGTGTCGGTCGGCGACGAGCTGATCGTGTCGGACCGGTCCGCTCAGAGCCGGTAGATCGTGAGCGCGCTCGGCCGCGACCGGAACCGGAACGCGCTGCCGAGCGCGCCGACCTCACCGTCGGTGGCGACCCTGCGATTGCCGTCGAGTAGCCGGACGTCCACGGAGGCGAGATCGTACTGCCGGTAGACATGGCTCGCGCTGAGCGTGTTGGTCAGGACCGCCGCGACGAACCTGGCCCTGGAGTAGGGCAGATCGGCGCGCAGATAGCGAACGTCGAGCAGACCGGTGTCCAGCGCGGGACGGTGTGTCGGCCAGAAGCCTTTCGGTGAATAGGTTCCGTTGCCGACGAAGATCATCCAGACGAGCGCGGGCTTGCCGTTGATCGTCACCCGAAGCGGGCGCGCGTAGCGCAGTGTCCTGACCATCGCGAGTACCGCGGAAGGCCATTTCGGGTGCCGTTGCTCGATCTTCTCCCGTAGCCGCACCATTTCCGGGTATCCGCCGAGACTCGCCGTGTTGACGAACCAGCGGCGGCCCGTGCCGTCGCCTCCACCGACCTCGACCTCGCCGAGATCGATGCCGACCGCCTTGCCAGCCTCGGTGGCGGCGTCGGCGTCCGGCATCGACCGCACGCCGACGTCGCGGGCGAAGTGGTTGAACGTACCGGTGGGGATCAGCGCCAGCGGCAGCGCGTGATCGGCCGCGACGGAGGCAACGGCGGCGACGGTGCCGTCTCCGCCCGCGACGGCGAGCGCTCTCACCTTCCCCTTGCGGCGGGTGATCTCCGCGTTGAGCTGGCCGCGGATGTCGACCCCGTTGTCGGGGTAGAGCAGCGTGGCTTTCGGCCAGGCGAACCGGACTTCCTCCGTCGGGTCGATGTCGGCATTGCCGGAGCCGGGGTTGACGACGGCGAGCATGTCCTCGCCGTCCTTCATGAGCGGCGCGTCCGCGCGGTGCGCGGTGAGTCCGTGCCCATCGGCGTGCAGGGGCCACCAGTGCCGGGTGGCGAGTCCCGCGGCGACCCCGATGAGCGCGCCCGCGCCGACGTCACTCGGCCAGTGGACGCCGGTGTGCACGCGGGAGTAGGCCACGGCGGCGGCCAGCGGAAGCACGGCCGCGCCCGCGGCGGGCGATTCCATGGTGACCGCCGTCACGAACGCGGCCGCCGACGCGGCGTGGCCGGAGGGGAACGACGAGGAGGTGGGGCGTTTCACGAGCCTGCGGGCTTCCGGCACGATCTCCGCCGCGGGCCTGCGCCGGGGAAACAGCGGCTTGCCGATCAGGTTGGCCGCCGCGCTCGCGCCGCCGATCGCGACGGCTCCGCGCAGCGCTCCCCGCCGGGAGGGGCCCTTGCGCAGGGCCAGCAGCGAGGCCACGACCCACCACAGGCTGCCCTTGTTGGCGGAACGGGACACGGCCGCGAGGACGGTGTCGGCGCGGCTGGCTGGGAGAGCTGCGCTGCGGGTCATGAGCCTGCGGTCGGTGTAACCGACCCGGCGCGGCCTCGACCAGCGCAGCCTCGATCCGAGGTGGGTCAACACGGTTAATCACGGTACCGACACCGTCTCGACACCGATTCCTTCACCGTAGTCAGGTCGTTAGCGCATACCCTTGGAGGATGCAGCGGCGGATCTTTGGGATCGAAACCGAGTTCGGGGTCACCTGCACCTTTCACGGGCAGCGCAGGTTGTCACCTGACGAAGTGGCACGGTATCTGTTCCGGCGAGTGGTGTCATGGGGCAGGTCGTCCAACGTGTTCCTGTCCAACGGCTCCCGGCTCTATCTCGACGTGGGTTCGCATCCGGAGTACGCGACCGCCGAGTGCGACGATCTGACTCAGCTCGTCACGCACGACAAAGCGGGCGAGCGCATCCTGGAAGACCTGCTCGTCGACGCGGAGCGGCGGCTGGCCGACGAAGGTATCGGCGGGGACATCTTCCTGTTCAAGAACAACACCGACTCGGCTGGCAATTCCTATGGTTGCCATGAGAACTACCTGGTCACCAGGGCGGGGGAGTTTTCGAGGATCGCCGACGTGCTGTTGCCGTTCCTGGTCACCAGACAGCTCATCTGCGGTGCGGGCAAGGTCCTGCAAACGCCGCGTGGCGCGGTGTACTGCCTTTCCCAGCGCGCCGAGCACATCTGGGAAGGCGTGTCGAGCGCGACGACGCGCTCGCGGCCGATCATCAACACCCGGGACGAACCGCACGCCGACGCCGAGCGGTACCGCAGGCTGCACGTCATCGTCGGCGACTCGAACATGGCCGAGCCGACGACGCTGCTCAAGGTCGGTGCCGCGCACCTGGTGCTGGAGATGATCGAGCAGGGTGTGCAGTTCAGGGACTTCACGCTGGACAACCCCATCAGGGCCATTCGCGAGATCAGCCACGACCTGACCGGCCGCCGCCAGGTGCGGCTCGCCGGCGGGAGGGAAGCCTCCGCGCTGGAGATCCAGCGGGAATATCACGCCCGCGCCGTGCAGCACGTCGAGGCGGGCGGCCCCAATCCCACCGCGGAGCGCGTGACCGAACTGTGGGGGAGGGCGCTGGACGCGGTGGAGCAGCAGGACTTTTCCAAGATCGACACCGAGGTGGACTGGGCCATCAAGCACAGGCTGGTCGAGCGCTACCGGGCCAAGCACGACCTGGATCTTTCCGACCCGAGGGTCGCGCAGCTCGACCTCGCCTACCACGACATCCGGCGCGGCAGGGGAGTGTTCGATCTGTTGCAGCGCAAGGGTCTCGTGCGCAGGGTGACCGACGACGGTGAGATCGAGCTGGCGAAGGACACTCCGCCGCAGACGACCAGGGCCAAGCTGCGCGGCGACTTCATCGCGGCTGCCCAGCAGGCGGGCAGGGACTTCACGGTCGACTGGGTGCACCTCAAGCTCAACGACCAGGCCCAGCGCACCGTGCTGTGCAAGGACCCGTTCCGGTCCGTCGACGAACGGGTCGAGCGGCTGATCAACTCGTTGTAGGCCGCGGCGCGCTGGGGAGACCTGACGAACGGCGAGAACGGGGCGAGTTAGGGTTGGCAGGGTGTCCACCGCCCGCGCCGAGCGCCTGGTCAACCTGGTGCTCGCTCTCCTTTCGACTCGGCAGTACCTGACTGCCGAGCGGATTCGTGGCATCGTCCCCGGTTACGCCGACGCGGCGACCGACGACGCGTTCTCCAGGATGTTCGAACGAGACAAGACCGAGCTTCGCGAACTGGGCATTCCGCTGGAGACCGGCCGGAACTCCACGTTCGATCCGGTCGAGGGCTACCGCATCGCGCGCCGCGACTACGAACTCGGCGAGATCGACCTCGCCCCCGACGAGGCGACCGCGGTCGCGCTCGCCGTGCGGCTGTGGGATTCGCCAGAGCTGACCGGGCAGGCCCACGGCGCCCTGGTGAAGCTGAGGGCGGCCGGCGTCGAGGTCGACGAGAACGCCTCGCCCGTCGTCGAGCCGCGCGTGCACACCGAGCCCGCCTTCGCGCCACTGCTCGCGGCGGTGCAAAGCGGCCAGGTCGTGCGATTCGACTACCGGCGCTCGGATTCCCCTGAGCGGCGCACCCGCACGCTGGAGCCGTGGGGCGTGGTGTCCTGGAAGGCGCGCTGGTACGTCGTCGGCCACGACCGCGACCGCAAGGCCCCCCGGTGTTTCCGGCTCTCCAGGATCACCGGTGAGGTCAGCACGGCTGGCAAGAAGGGCGAGGTGCGGCGCCCTCCCGGCGTGAACCTGCTCGAACTCGTGGCCACCGGTTCGAACGCCGAGACCTCGCCGATCGCGAAGGCGAAACTGTGGGTCGCCGAGGGGAGGGCGGCCGGAGTGCGCAGGCACGCCACCGTCGTCGGCGGCATGACCCTCGGCGGCGCCGGGGACGTCGCGGACGCCGGGGAGTACGGCGACATCGTGGAGATCGACCTGTACTACCCGGAAAGCGCGGCCGACTGGATCGCGGGCCACGGACCGGATGTGCTCGTGCTGGAACCGGATGTGCTCGCCAAAGCGGTGAGGGACCGGCTGGAACGCGTCGCGCAGGGGGAGCGGGCATGAGTGGCTCGACGGAGCGGCTGCCGAGACTGCTGGCGCTGGTGCCCTACCTGCTGGCGAGGCCGGGTATCAAGATCGAGCAGGCGGCCCAGGACTTCGACGTCAGCGCCAAGCAGTTGCGCAAGGACCTCGAACTGCTGTGGATGTGCGGCCTCCCCGGGTACGGGCCGGGCGACCTGATCGACCTGTTCTTCGACGGCGACACCGTGTCGGTCACCTTCGACGCGGGGATGAACCGGCCGCTGCGGCTGACCGGCGCGGAGGCGAGCGCGCTGGTGATCGCGCTGCGGGCACTCGCCGAAACGCCCGGTGTCGTCGACACCGCGGCCGTGCACAGGGCCATCGCCAAGATCGAGGCCGCGGCAGGCAACGCACAGCCTTCCGGTGTGGTGGTCGGAAGGGGAACGCGAGAGCGTGAGGCCACCGCGAAGACGAGGGAGACGCTGCGGGGCGCGCTCCAGGCTGGCCGTGCGCTGCGGATCCGCTACTACACGGCTTCGAGTGACCGGATGTCGGTGCGCACGGTCGACCCGATGCGATTGCTGATCGTGCAGGGCACCAGCTACCTGGAGGCGTGGTGCCGCAAGGCGGGAGACGTCCGGCTGTTCCGGCTGGACCGCATCGACGAGCTGACGGTGCTCGACGAGCGGGCCGACCCGCCGAAGGGGGCCCGGCCGACGGACCTTTCCTCGGGGGTGTTCTCTCCCCGGCCCGAACACGGCGAGGCGCAGCTCGTGCTGAGCAGGGACGCCAGGTGGGTGGCCGAGTACTACCCGTGCGAGGAGGTCGCCGAGCTCGACGGCGGTGAGCTGAGGGTGCGGATGCGATACGGCGACCAGTCCTGGATGCTGCGCCTCGTGCTGGGTCTCGGCGGCGACGTGCGAGTGGAACACCCGCCGGAACTGGCGACGGCGGTACGACAGCGGGCCGTCGACGCGCTGGCGCGGGCACGTCACCTTCCCGTCACCTTCGCCCAGTAAGCTGCACACGTGTTCTACGTGCTGAGCGCCTGCCTGGTCGCGCTCGGGATTCTCGTGCTCGTCGTCATCACGATTCGGTCGGCGAGGCTCTTGCGCCGGTACGGCCGTACGGCGAGCATGGTCTCGGCGAGTACGCACGACCAGCTCGGCCTGCTGAGAGCCAGGGTCGCGGCCGTCAAGGTCGCCATCGGGCAGCGGCGAGGTCGTTCACGCACGCACAATGGCTAAACCAGTACGATCGGTCGTGGAAAAGTAAGAAGGAGGCCACCGATGGGTGCACTGCAACCGTGGCACTTGATCATCTTGGTGCTTCTCGTGGTTGTACTGTTCGGCGCCAAGCGGCTTCCGGACGCCGCGAGGTCGATCGGCAAGTCGATGAAGATCTTCAAGGCCGAGACCAAGGACATGCGCGGCAGCGGAGAGTCCGAGCAGGAGGCGACCGACGCCGAGCCGAAGCAGCTCGCCACGCCACAGGTGACGACGAACGCGGCGGCTCCGGCTACTCCGGGAGCCGAGAAGGACCAGCAGCTTGCCGACCTCCAGCGGCAGCTCGACGAGCTCAAGAAGCAGCAGCCGGGCAGCGCCGCCGATCAGACTCAGCGGAACCCGAGCTGACCGAACCGCTGGGGCAGTGATCACTGGATAGCGAGAGAACGGACACTCTCCGTGGCGGAATCGTCCGGCACACGCGCGCGGCGCGGGGGTAAACGGCGTCATCGGAGCCGTCGGCACAATCCTGACGGCACGATGACACTCGTCGAGCACATCTACGAGTTCCGCCGCAGGCTGGGATATGCCCTGCTGGCGCTCGTCGCCGGCGGCATCATCGGGTTCATCTGGTTCCAGAACAGGGTCGGGCCGATTCCCTCACTCGGGGACATCGTGACCGGCCCCTACTGCGCCATCCCGCAGGGCCAGCGGTATCCCCCCGAAGGGCCGTGCCGGCTTCTGCAGACCGTGCCGTTCGAAGCCTTCATGATCCAGCTGAAGGTGGGCCTGACAGCGGGTGCGGTGTTGTTCGCCCCGCTGTGGCTCTACCAGCTCTGGGCCTTCATCGCGCCTGGTCTCTACTCCAAGGAACGCAAGTACGCGCTGACCTTCGTCGGGTTCGCCAGCGTGCTGTTCGCGCTCGGCGCGTGCCTGGCCTACTTCATGACACCGCACGCGCTGGAGTTGCTGACGAACTTCGGCGGCGGGTCCTTCACCACCTGGTTCACCGGTGACAAGTACATCTCCTTCGTACTGTCGCTGTTGCTGATCTTCGGCGTGAGCTTCGAGTTGCCGTTGCTGATCATCATGCTCAACCGGGTCGGCGTGGTCAGATACGACCAGATGAAGAAGTGGCGAAGGGGCATCATCTTCGCGCTCTTCGTGTTCGCCGCCTTCGTCACGCCTGCCGACCCGTTCTCGATGCTCGCGCTGGCCTTCGCGCTGACCCTGCTGTTCGAGTTCGCGTTGCAGATCACCAGATTGCACGACCGCAAGCGCGACCGGCTGCGTGCCGACGAGGGCTGGGACAAGCTCGACGACGACGAGGCGGCTCCGTTCAACTACACGCCGAGTTCCGTCGGCGACGACTCCGCTCAGGGCAAGCAACGCCCGGCAAGCACCGACGACATCACCTGACCTCGGGGCTGACACGGGCATGGGGATACGTGCGGCGCTCGCGGTGCATCCCGACTCGGGAAGGGGCGCGGCGGCACGGATCGCGGACGCCGTCGCCGCGAGGTTGCGGACCGAGGTCGACCGGCTCGACCTGCTCGCGGCCAACACGGTCGAGCAATCGCGCGCGCTGATGACCGATTCGCGGGCGGCGGGGCTCGATGTGCTGATCGTGCTCGGCGGTGACGGCGCCGTCCACCAGGCGGTCCAGTTCTGCGCCGGAACCGATGTCGCGCTGGGCATCGTCCCCTCAGGTACGGGCAACGACCTCGCGAGGGCGCTCGGTGTCCCCGCCAGTCCCGATGCCGCCGCCGACGCGGTCGCAGGGGCATTGCGCTCGGGTTCGCGCCGCCGGATCGACCTCGGCAGAACCGGAGACGGGACCTGGTTCGGCACCGTGCTGTGCTCGGGATTCGACGCCGCCGTCAACGCGCGAGCCAACCGGATGCGATGGCCCGAGGGGCCTCGCCGCTACGACCTCGCCGTCGTCGCCGAACTCGCGGCGCTGCGGCCGGGCAGGCTCACCCTCGACACCGGCAGCGAACGCTGGCATGGCGAGGCCATCCTCGCCGCCGTCGGCAACACCGGCTGGTACGGCGGCGGGATCCCGATCTGTCCTTCGGCGAGCCCCGATGACGGTGTATTCGACGTGACCGTCGTCGGCAAGGTGCCCCGCAGGACACTCGCGCGATTGCTGCCGAGCCTGCGCAGCGGCAAACACGTCCACCATCCCGCGGTGCGCACGCTGCGTGCCCGCTCGGTGGAACTGTCCTGCGACGGCTGGCCCGCCTACGCCGACGGCGAATCACTCGGCACGTTGCCCAAGCGCGTCACCTGCGTCCCCGGTGCGCTGACCGTCCTCGGTCAGGCCAGCGGCTGACCGCGCTCCTCATCGCCAAGCGCGGCCCACCGCAGCCGCTCCCGCTTCGCCTTCGGCAGCCCGGCGACCACCAGGTCGTAGGAATCCTCGATCAGCTCGCGGACCAGAGTGTCCGGCACCGACCCATCGAGCAGGACGGTGTTCCAGTGCCGCTTGTTGAGGTGATAGCCACCGGTGATCGCGGGGTGGGTCGCACGCAACTGGAGAGCGATCTCGGGATCGCACTTGAGGCTGACCCGCAGCGGATGGCCCGGCAGCCTGCTGAGCGCGAAAATCTTTCCTCCCACCTTGAACACGCTGTTGTCCTCGCCGAAGGGGAATTCCTCGGTGGAACCCGCCAGCGCGAGACAAGCTGCTCTCAGCTCCCGTGGCTTCACCAAGGCAGTTTCGCACGCCGGCTAGCGCCCCCGGCCTTCCCTCGCCGCGAGCCCGTCGAGCATGAGACCCAGTCCGAACTCGAATCGCTCAATCGGTTCGCGGGCGAGGAGATCGTCGGCCATCGCGACCGTGTGCGGAAACCGCTCGGCCGGCAGGTTCCGCAGGTAGCCGCCCACCTGCTCCCTGCCTGCCGGATCGCCCGGGTACAGCGCACCGTCCAGTACGTCGGCGGCGACATAGAGCACGAGGCGGTCGGCGGTGAGCGCGCACACTCTCGGCCGGAAGCCCGCGCTCAGCATGATGTCGAGGATCGCCTCGCCGACCCTGAGGCCGTTGGGGCCGGTCGGCGCACCGAGCATGGCGACCCTGGCGATGCCCGCGTGGGTGGTCAGCGCCCTGCGGATCTCCAGTGCGAGCGCCCTCAGTTCCAGTCGCCACCCGCCGGGTATCCGCCTGGGGAGCGCGATTTCGCCGAACACGCGCTCCAGTAGCAGGTCGAGCAGTTCGCTCTTGTCCGCGACGTGGGCGTAAAGCGAGGCCGGGCCGGTGCCGAGTTCCTGTGCGGTGCCGCGCATGCTGACCGCCGCGAGCCCGTCCCTGTCGAGCACGGTGAGCGCGGCGTCCACGATCGACTCCTGGGACAGCGGCTGCCGAGGGAGCCGCCTCGGGGCTTTCGCCTTCGTCCGCCACGGCGGCTGGGCTGTCTGGGCTGTCACCGCTTTGCTGAATTCCACGTCGTGCTTCTCGCTTTCGGTACCGGCGTCGGTTCCCACGTCATCCCGCACCCGCGCGACGAACGGGAGACGGTGACGAACGGCAGTTTAGAACGAACGGTGATCGTCGCGAATCGACGTGGAGATCACCTGCCGCATGCGGGCCGGACGGACGATGTGGAACCCTGACGCCGTGGACCAAGCCAGCTCGCCCACGCCGGCCGAGGCGTATCAAGCCGCTCGCCGCAGGGGCAGGTACCCGCAGCTCACCCGTTTCTCAGGGGAGGTTTCCTTCGAGTTCGACGACTTCCAGACGCGTGGCTGTCAGGCGCTGGAGGACGGGCACGGCGTGCTGGTCTGCGCGCCGACGGGCGCCGGCAAGACGGTCGTCGGCGAGTTCGCCGTGCACCTGGCGCTGGCGGAAGGCCGCAAGTGCTTCTACACGACACCCATCAAGGCGCTGTCCAACCAGAAGTACGCCGACCTGACCTCGCGCTACGGTCCCGACCAGGTCGGGCTGCTCACCGGTGACACCGCGATCAACGGCAACGCGCAGATCGTCGTGATGACCACCGAGGTACTGCGCAACATGCTCTACGCGGGCTCCTCGGCGTTGCACGACCTCGGCTACGTGGTGATGGACGAGATCCACTATCTCGCCGACCGGTTCCGCGGCGCCGTATGGGAGGAGGTCATCCTCCACCTGCCGGAGTACGTGCGCGTCGTGGGTTTGTCCGCGACCGTGAGCAACGCGGAGGAATTCGGGGAATGGCTCGTCGAGGTTCGTGGCGACACCACCGTCGTCGTCGACGAGCACCGACCGGTTCCGCTGTGGCAGCACATGCTCGTCGGCAACCGGATGTTCGACCTGTTCGCGGGTGAACGCGACGACGGGCCTGGCGAGAAGAACGGCGAGGCCACGATCAACCCGATGCTGCTGCGCAGGGCCGAGGACATGGGGCGCATGCACGCACCGGCGGGTCTGCGCGGCAGAGGAAGAGGAAGGGGCCAGGGGGCCAGGGTGCCCCGGTTCCGGCCACCGTCGCGGGTCGACATGATCGACCGGCTCGACAACGCGGCATTGCTGCCCGCGATCGTGTTCATCTTCTCGCGGGCGGGCTGCGACGCCGCCGTCACGCAGTGCGTGCGGTCGGGACTGCGGCTCAACACACCCGAGGAGATCGCCGAGGTCCGGCGCGTCGTGGACGAGCGCACCGCGGAACTGCCGGAATCGGATCTCGGCGTGCTCGGCTACTGGGAGTGGCGCGAGGCCCTTGAACAGGGCATCGCCGCTCACCACGCCGGGTTGCTGCCCGCGTTCAAGGAGACGGTGGAGGAACTGTTCGTCCGCGGCCTCGTCAAGGTCGTCTTCGCGACCGAGACGCTGGCACTGGGCATCAACATGCCCGCCCGCACCGTCGTGCTCGAACGGCTCGTCAAGTACAACGGCGAGGCCCACGTCGACCTCACACCCGGCGAGTACACGCAACTCACCGGAAGGGCGGGAAGGCGGGGGATCGACATCGAGGGTCACGCGGTGGTCGTGTGGCAGCCGGGAGTCGATCCGAGGCAGGTCGCCGGGCTCGCCTCGACGCGTACCTATCCGCTGCGCTCCTCCTTCCGGCCCGGCTACAACATGGCCATCAACCTGGTCGGCCAGTTCGGCACCGAACAGGCCCGCGATCTGCTTGAGCAGTCGTTCGCCCAGTTCCAGGCCGACCGCTCGGTGGTTGGCACGGCCCGCCGCATCGAGCGGAACAAGGAAGCGCTCACCGGCTACGCCGACGCCGTGAGCGGCGACTTCGACGACCTGCTGTCCTACGTGGAGCTGCGCAAACGGGTCTCGGAAAGGGAAAAACTGCTCGCGAGGCAGAACTCGGCGACCCGCAGGGCCCAGACGGCGGAATCCCTCGGCAAGCTGCGCAAGGGCGACGTGATCTCGGTACCTCAGGGCCGGAGGGCGGGACTCGCCGTCGTCGTGGACCCCGGACTCGATCCGATTCACGAACCCCGCCCCGTCGTGGTGACGGAGGACCGCTGGTCGGGACCGCTTTCGGTGTCCGATTTCCCGGCTCCCGTCGAATCGCTCGGCACCGTCAGACTGCCGAAGCACGTGGAATTGCGCTCTCCGAAGACGCGCCGTGACATCGCCTCCTCGCTGCGCAACACCGGGATCACCAGGCCACCCCGCGAACGCAGGAGGTCGGGAGCCAACGAGGATGCCGAACTGGCCACGCTGCGAGCCGAATTGCGCGAGCATCCCGCGCACGGGCTCGCTGACAGGGAAGCCAGCCTGCGCTGGGTCGAGCGTTATCAGCGGCTGGCCGGGGAGACCGCGCACCTCGAACGCAAGGTGGCGGCAACGACGCACTCGCTGGCGAGGGCCTTCGACCGCATCAGGGCGCTCCTCGCCGAGCGCGGCTATTTCACCGCCGAGGACGTCGTCACCGAGCACGGCCGGATGCTCTCGCGGCTCTACAGCGAATCGGATCTGCTCGCGGCCGAATGCATCCGGCACGGGATCTGGAACGGGCTGACGCCGCCCGAGCTTTCCGCCGTGGTGTCGGTGCTGGTCTACGAGGCGCGCAGGGACGCAGCCGCCGAGCCCCGGCTGCCCTCCGGTGGCGTGCCGAAGGCGTGGCAGGAGACCGCCCGCCTGTGGACCGAACTCGTCGAGGACGAGCGAAGGCACCGGCTCACGCGGACCAGGGAACCGGACGCGGGTTTCGCGTGGCCGGTGTATCGCTGGTCGCGCGGCGAATCGCTGGAGAAGGTGCTCACCGCCGCCGAGGCCAACGGGCAGGAACTGTCCGCCGGTGACTTCGTTCGCTGGTCGCGGCAGGTGATCGACCTGCTCGACCAGATCAAGGACGTCCTCGGAAGGGACCATCCGGTCGGTGCCGTCGCGGCCAAGGCGGTCAAGACGCTGCGCCGTGGCGTGGTCGCGGCGGGCGACGTGTGACGGTCGAGTGTGATCTCGTGCCTGCCCGGTAGGTGTGCTGGACTGCGCGCTGTGGTTGGATCGCCGACGACGCCCCGGCATTTTCTCGCGGCGCGGGGACCAGACGTATAGGTGAATTGGCGGAGGCAACACGATGAGCACGCCGTACGGAGGCAACGACCCTCAGCAGTGGGGGCAGCAGCAGCCGGGGCCCCCGTCCGGTGGGTTCCCCCAGCAAGGCGGCTACCCGCAGCAACCAGGCTATGGCCAGCAAGGCCAGCAAGGTCAGCAGGGCTACGACCCGAACACCTACGGGCAGCAACCGGGTTACGGCCAGCAGCCCGGCTATGGCCAGCAGGGCCAGCAACAGCAGCCCGGATACGGCCAGCAGCCTGGGTACGGGCAGGGCCAGCCGCAGCAGCCGGGATACGGCCAGCAGCCCGGGTACGACCCGAACACCTTGGGCCAGCAGGGCCAGTACGGCCAACAGCCGCAACAGACACAGCAATCGCCGTACGGGCAGCAGCCCGGCTACGACCCCACCCAGTTCGGCCAGCAGCCTTACGGGCAACAGCAGTTCGGCGCGCAGCAGCCGAAATCCGGCGGCGGCAAAGGCTTGTGGATCGGGGTCAGCGGGCTCGTGCTCGTCGTCGCGGCCGCCGCGGTTGCCCTGTTCCTGTGGCCGGGTTTCCTGGTCACCAAGGTCTTCGACAACACGCAGATGGCCGAGGACGTGCAGAAGGTCCTCACCGACAGCTACGGCGTCGAAGGCATCGAATCGGTGACCTGCCCCGCCGACCAGGAAGTCAAGAAGGACAACTCGTTCCAGTGCCAGGTCATGGTCAACGGTGAGCAGCAGACCGTCACCATCACCGCCAAGGACGACGAGGCGCACTACGAGGTCGGTCAACTGGAGGCGCCGGGTAATTGAGTGGCACACGCGCCCTCACCCGGCGAGCATCGTTGTCATGAGCGACCTTGTGACCCGCGTACTGCGTGACGACGAACTGCGCGCCGCGAACACGTTGTTCCGTGCCTCCCTGCACGTGCCTCCGGTGAAGGACGAGGAGTGGGTGACGACCCACCGGGGTTACCAGCCGGAGCGCACTCTCGGGGTCTTCGACGAAGCCCTGATCGGCACCGCGAAGTCGACCGACGCGCTGCTTCGGGTCCCGGGTGGTGCCGACGTCCCGCTGGCCGCTGTCACCGGCGTCGGGGTCAGGGCCGACCGCACCCGCCGTGGAGTGCTGACGAGCCTCATGCGGGCACAGTTCGCCGATTTCGCCGAGCGCGGGATAGTCGCGGCCGCCCTGCACGCCAGCGAGGGCGTCATCTACGGCCGGTTCGGTTACGGCGTCGGCACCCTCATGCGCTCGTACAAGGTGCGGCGCCTCGCCGCGCGGCTGCGATCGGACCTTCCCACGAGCGGGGAGATCGAACTACTAGACATCGACGCGGCGCTGAACAGGCTGCCCGGCAGCTACGCCGGACTTCCGTTGCGGCCCGGCATGATGAGCAGGCCCCAGCACTGGTGGTACGCCGTCGAACGGGGACTCAGAGCAAGCGAGGAACCGGTCGTGACCGCCGTGCACCACGGCCCGGACGGCATCGACGGCTTCGTCGTGTACCGGGTCGTCAGGACACCGGGAAGCGACGGCACGCTGAAGGTGGACGACCTGCACTACGGCACACCGGAGGCGTTCGCGGGCCTGTGGCGGTTCCTGCTCGGAGTCGATCTCGTCGACGAGATCCAGGTCGGCTACGGCCCGGTCACCGAGCCGGTGGAACTGCTGTTCACCGATCCGAGGATGTGCACGGTGACCGAGGTCGAGGACGACACCTGGGTGCGCCTGGTCGATGTCGAGGCGGCGCTGCTGGCGCGTGAGCGGGCAGCTGGGCCACTCGTCATCGAGGTCGACGACCCGTTCCTCCCTCACAACGCGGGCCGGTATCTGATCACGCCCGACGAGGTGTCGCGGACCGAGCGCGACGCCCAGCTGCGGATGGGCGCCGACACGCTCGCCATGGCCTACCTCGGCGCGTGGCTTCCCTCCTCGCTTGCGGCGACCGGCAGGATCAGGGTGAGCGATCCCGGCGCGGTGGCGGTCGCCGACGACCTGTTCGGTGCTCGCTCCACACCGTGGTGCGGTACGTTCTTCTGACCTGTGGACGATCAACTTCTCGGGGTGTCCGGTTTTGCGGGTACGTGGTGTGCTGGTTGCAGCGGTGTCGTGCGGATTCCTGCTGCTCGGCGCGTGTGACAACGGTGGCGGTGACAGCGGCGGCAGCGGCGAGGACGCTGGGACGGGTGCGCGGGAGAGCACCGGGAGCAGACCCTCCGGCACGAGCGCGCCCGCCGTCACCTCCGGCACCGAGACCGGCGTCGCACCGGTGACCAGGGTCTTCGATCCGGAAACGATGCGCACGTCGGTGCTTCAGGTGCTGGAGGACGGTTACCGCGTCGCCGACATCGAGGACGTCACCTGTCCCGCCGACCAGCCCGTCGAGGTCGGCACCACGTTCGACTGCACGGCCAGGATCGCGGGCCAGGACGTCCCCGTGCCCATCGCCGTCAACACCGAAGAAGGGCAGTACGAGGTCGGCCAGCCAGCCGAGGTCAGTGGCCCAACGCCGTGAGCAGCCTCGGCACCGAACCGCCGAGGTTCCAGCGCCGGGCGAGTTCGGTGAGCCGGTCCGGGTCGGCTGCCGACGGCGACAGCCGGTCGTCGCCAGAGAACTCGACCGGCGCGTCGGGAGCCACCCTGACGACGGTCGGCGCCACGGCGAGGTAGTCGGCCGCCTCGTTGAGCCGGGTCCGGGTCTTCAGCGGCAGCTCGGTGCTTTCCGCCTCGGCCGCGGCTACGAGTGTTTCCAGCGAGCCGAACTGGGTGATCAGCTTCGCCGCGGTCTTCTCCCCGATGCCGGCGACTCCAGGCAGGCCGTCGGAAGGGTCGCCGCGCAGCATGGACATGTCGGCGTAGCCGGGGCCCGCCGCCGTCACCGGGATGCCGTACTTCGCGGCCACCTCTGCCGGTCCGAGCACCTCGGCCTTGGCCCAGCCCTTGCCGACGTAGATGACCGAGGCCGGGGTCGGTTCGGTGCGCACGAGCTGGAACAGGTCGCGGTCGCCGGTGATGATCTCGACGGGGTCGGTCTTCTCCCTGATCGTGAGGGTGCCGATAACGTCGTCGGCCTCGAAGCCCCTCGCCAGCGCGGTCGCGAGGCCGGCCGCCTCAAGCACCTCAAGGATGATCGGGATCTGCGGCGTCAGCGTGTCCGGCACCTCTTCGACATCGACGCCATCGGAAGGGGCCGTTTCCACCACCCTGTGCGCCTTGTAGCTGGGCAGGGCGTCGACCCGGAACTGTGGCCGCCAGTCCGCGTCGAGGCAGGCCACGAGCCTGCCAGGTCCGCGATCGGTGATGATCCTGGCGATGGTGTCGGTGAACCCGCGGACGGCGTTGACCGGGGTGCCGTCCGGCGCGGTGAGGGAGTCCGGCAGCGCGAAGTACGAGCGGAAGTACAGGCTCGCGGCGTCGAGTAGCGCCAAGGGTGCGGTGGTCACCCGCCCAGCCTGCCATGCTCGGTCCGTGGCGCCCTTTCAGAACCCGTTCTTCGCGAGACTGTTTCAGCGAATCGGGGACCGCAACGAGGCCAGAGGCCAGGCGGAGTTGCGTCGTGAGCTGCTCGCCGGGCTCACCGGCTCCGTCGTGGAGGTCGGCGCGGGCACGGGCCTCAACTTCGCGTATTACCCGGACGAGGTCACCGGGGTGGCCGCGGTCGAACCGGAGCCCTCCCTGCGCTCGGAGGCACGGCGAGTGGTGGCATCCGCGCCGGTTCCGGTTCCGGTGTCGGTCGTCGCGGCGACCGCCGACCGGCTTCCGTTCGAGGACGGTTCGGCCGACGCCGTCGTCGTCTCCGGGGTGCTGTGCTCGGTCGCCGATCCGGTCGCCGCGCTCGCCGAGTTCGCCAGAATCCTCGCGCCAGGCGGGGAGTTGCGGTTCTACGAGCACGTGCGGTCGCCTCAGCGCGTGCGGGCGCTGATCCAGGACGCGGCCGATCTGGTGTGGCCCCGGTTGATGGGCGGCTGCCACCCCAACAGGGACCCGCTCGCCACCATGCGGGCCGCGGGCTGGCTGCCGGTGAGGTGGCGTGAGCTGATCTTCCCCTACGGCGCGAAAATATCGGTCGTGGCGCCGCGCGTGCTCGGCGTGGCCCGGCCTGCCTCCGCCCGCGAGGGAGGCGCTCCCGGCTAGGCTCATGGTCATGTCGCGCCGATCCCTGCACACTCCCGCCCCCGACGCCGCCGCCCTGCGGGCCCGCCTCGACCGGGCCCGCGACGCCGCGTCCGACGCCGGTACCGACGCGCTCCTGATCGCCCCCGGCTCGGATCTGCGGTACCTCATCGGCCAGGCCGTCGGCTCCTTCGAACGGCTGACCGCGCTCGTGGTCCCCGCCTCCGGCGCGGCACCGGCGCTCGTCCTGCCCAAACTGGAGGCTCCCGGCTACACCGACGTGCCGACCGACGACCTCGGCGTCGACGTGCTCACCTGGGTCGACGGTGACGATCCCTACGCGCTGGTCGCCGGAAGGCTCGGCAAGCCGGGCAGGGTCGCCGTCAGCGACACCATGGCCGCGCTGCACGTGCTCGGGCTGAGGGACGCGATCGGCTCGGCCGAGCAGACGCTGGCCGGACCGGTGATCCGTGAGCTGCGCATGCGCAAGGACGCGGCCGAGATCGCCGCGCTGCGCACGGCGGGAGCGGCCATCGACAGGGTGCACGCCAGGATGGGCGAGTGGCTGCGGCCAGGCCGAACGGAGGCCGAGGTGGGCGCCGACATCGCCGCCGCCATCGTCGCGGAGGGGCACACCGAGGCCGAGTTCGTCATCGTCGGCTCGGGGCCCAACGGCGCGAGCCCGCACCACGACGTCTCCGGCAGGGTCATCGAGAACGGTGACGTCGTCGTCATCGACATCGGAGGCCCGATCGCCGAGGGCTACAACTCCGACTCGACCCGCACCTACGCGGTGGGGCAGCCGAGGGACGCCGATGTCGCCGGGACCTACGAGGTGCTGCGGCGCGCGCAGCGGGCGGCGGTCGAGGCCGTGCGGCCCGGTGCCACCGCGCAGGACATCGACGCGGCGGCGAGGACCATCATCGCCGAGGCGGGTTTCGGGGAGTACTTCATCCACCGCACCGGCCATGGCATCGGGCTCGACGTGCACGAGGAGCCCTACATCGTCGGCGGCAACGACCTCGTGCTCGAACCCGGCATGGCGTTCAGCGTCGAGCCTGGCATCTACCAGCCCGGCCGCTGGGGTGCCCGGATCGAGGACATCGTGGTGGTCACCTCCGACGGGATGGAGCCGCTGAACAACCGGCCGCACGAACTGGTCGTGCTCGGCTCATGACCAACCCCGGACTGGAGCCGCTCGACCAGGCGATCGTGCGGGAGCTGGCCGCCGACGGCAGGCGAAGCTTCACCGACCTGGCCGAACGCGTCGGGCTCTCGGTATCGGCCGTGCATCAGCGGGTCAGGCGCCTGGAGCAGCGGGGCGTCATCCGTGGTTACACGGCGAAACTCGACGGCGAGCAGATCGGGCTCCCGCTGACGGCGCTGATCTCGCTCACCCCCAACGATCCCGCCGCGCCCGACGACTATCCGCAGCGGCTCGAACACATCACCGAGATCGAGTCCTGCTACTCGGTGGCGGGCGACGAGTCCTACATCCTGCTGGTGCGAGTCGCCTCCCCGCTGGGGCTGGAGGACCTGCTGCGCCGCATCAGGGAGTCGGCGAAGGTCTCGACGCGGACGACCGTGGTGCTCTCGACACCGTTCGAGGGGCGCTCTCCCACCTTGTGAGAGGTACGATAAATCGTATGGCAACACGTAAGGTGACTTTGTCACTCGACGAAGGCGCGCTGGAGTTCGCCGAGCGCGCCGCGAAGGCACACGGGGTGTCGGTCTCGTCGTGGCTGTCCAAGGCGGCCCGCAGGGAAGCCGTTCGTACCGGCTACCACAAGCCCGCACGCCCCCAGACCGCCGAAACGGCCGCCGCGGCCGACGAATCCGAGATAGCGGCCGCGCTGGAGGACCTGCGTGCGCAGGGGTGAAGTCTGGACTTACCACCCTCCGACAGAGCAAGCCAGGTCACGCGCGGTTCTTCTGCTGTCCTCCGACGGCGTCAACGAATCGGAACGCCCGTGGCTGCTGGGAACCGAACTGCTGGAGAAGGACCCACAGGACATTCTCGGTGTCGCCGTCGACGCCCGGTTCTGGATTTCCACCCTCAACCTGACCCGGGTCTACCGGCCGTGGCTGGATCAGCGCATCGCCGAGATCGGCGACGACGTGCAGGAACAGATCGACAGCGCATTGCGGGCGGCGCTCGACCTGTGACGCGGCCGTGGCTCAGCGGTCGTTCTGCGCCAGCACCGACGGCGCCGCGTGCAGATTGCCGTCCTCGCCCTTGAGGCACGCCGCCGAACGCTCGCTGGTGCCGAGGAACTCGCTCAGGCAGCGGGCGAGCTGGGCGTGGCCTTCAGCGTTGGGGTGAAAGGATTCCTGGATCGCGTGGCTGAACCTGTCGGCGTCGGTGAGGTCGTTCCATTCCACCGTGAACCTGGTGAACCATTCGGTGCTCGGGTCGGCTCCGCCCGAGCACGCCTCGTGCCCCTCGCCCGAGCGGGAAAGGTCGAGGAAGCGCACGTCCGCCTGCTCGGCGGCTGAGCGCAGGCCCTCGGTGAGGTCGGCGGCCCCGGTTTCCTTCACCCAGCGAAGGTCGTCGGTGCGAAACGGGCAGCCGTTGAGATTGCGCAGGTCCTCGGGGATGTCCGGGCTGATCGGCGCCGCGTAGGACTGGAGCACGAGCTGGTAGTCCTCGGCCGAGTAACCCGCCGTTCGCAGCACCTTCTTGATGTCGCGGAGCGCGGAGACCACTTTCGGGACCATGGCGTCGATCCTGGACTGCCAGTCGTCCTTGATCTTCTCGCTGCACGGGTTTCCGTCGTCCATGAACCACGAGGTGAAGCACTCGGAGATGAGCCGGGAGAAGTGCGGATCGTCGTTGGCTCCCACCGCCACCACGATGGCGGTGACCCTGTGGTCCTTGACCAGCGTCGCGAGTTGCTGAGCCTGTGAGGGTTCCGTCCACTGCTTGACGGTGCCGAGCCCGATCTGTCCTGCGGGTGCCCCCGAGCACGCGAGATTGACCGCCTTGGTGACCCCTGGCAGTTCGATCTTGTTCACCGCCGCGTTGGGGGAGCGGTGGCACCAGTTGCCGTCCTTGCCGTTGGTGTCGGCCGTGTAGTCTCCGGCACCCTCGCCGGACAACGTGCTGTCACCGATGGTGACGACGGTCAGCGGACCCCGCCCTGGTGGGCCTGGGCGGTCGGGAGGCGTTCGGTCCTGTCCGATGAGAACGAAAACTCCGACGAGGAGGGCGACACCGACGAGCGCGAACGCACCGAGCCACCAGCGAGATCTGGCCATCGACGTCGATTCTAGGGGAAAAACGCGTGGCGGCTCCGCCCGCAGTCGTGGTTACACTGCTGGCCCGGCGCGAGGGGAAGGTGCGACGAGTGCGACATGACCGGCAGGTTCTCATCTTCGATGCCGATGACACCCTGTGGGAGAACAACATCCTGTTCGAGCGGGCCATCGACGGATTCCTCGACTGGGTCGCGCACCCCACGCTGGACCGGACCGCGATCCGCGGCGTGCTCGACGACATCGAGCGGGCCAACTCGGCCGCGCACGGCTACGGCAGCACCGTCTTCCTGCGCAGTCTCGGGGACTGCTTCGCCACCTTGCACAGCAGGCCGGCCTCGGCGGCCGAGCTGCGGCATCTTGAGGAGCTGGCCTCGGCGCTCGTCGAGGGCAAGGTGGAGCCGATGCCGGGCGTCGCGCGGACGCTGGAAGCGCTGGGGCAGCGGCATGAACTGTTGCTGCTGACCAAGGGCGACACCGGGGAACAGGAACGCAAGATCGCCGCGTCCCGGCTCGCGAGGCATTTCCGCGAGGTGCACATCGTCGCGGAGAAGACCGTCGACACCTACTGGCGGCTCGCCGAGCGCAACTCGCTGGTGCCCGAGACGACGTGGATGATCGGCAATTCGCCGAAGTCCGACATCCTGCCGGCGAGGCAGGCCGGCATGAACGCCGTGTTCATCCCGAACGAGCACACCTGGGTGCTCGAACACGGCGAACTCGACCCCGCCGACGACGGTGTCCTGACACTGACCACGTTTCCCGAGCTGTTGCGGCACTTCTGATTCCTGGCAGAACAAGGCCCCGTGGCATCCACAGTGGACGCCACGGGGCCTTGGATTCGGTGAGAGACCGGCTATCCAGCCAGCAGCTCGTCCAGCAGGTCCTGGAGAGTGAGCAGCCCGACGATCGTGCCGTCCTCCTCCAACAGCGCGAAGTGGTTCCGGCGATCGCGCATCGTGCCCAGCGCCGTGTAAGCGGGCGCGTCGGCGGACAACGTCAGCGCGGTCCGGACCAGTTCGCCTGCCGTGGTGCTCTCCGGCTGGGTGAGCGTGTCCCGCACGTGCACGACACCGAGCGGCCTTCCCCGCTCGCCCCGGACGACGAGCCGCAGGTGCCCGCTGTCGCGGGAGGCGCGCTGCACCTCGGCGACGGAAGCACTCGCCGCCACGGCACTGACCTCGGCGATCGGCCGCATGATGTCGCGCAGCGGCCGCACCCGCAGATCCAGCGCGGTGGCGAGCTGGCCGTGCCGTGGCGCGTCCAGCGCACCCGCCTCGGCGGAGTGCTCGACGAGCTGGCGGAGGTCGTCGGGAGTGTGTCCCGCGCTGACCTCGTCCACCGCGGTGACGCCGAGCCGGTGCAGGCACCAGTTTGCCGCGCCGTTGAGCGCGACCAGGATCGGCCTCGTGAACCACATGAAGCCGCGCATCGGAATCGCCAGCAATGTCGCCGACTTCTCCGGATGCGCGATCGCCCACGACTTCGGGGCCATCTCGCCGACCACGAGGTGCAGGAACGTGACGACGACGAGCGCGAGTATGAACGCGATGACGTCGGCCGCCGCGAGCGGCAGCCCAAGGTCACTCATGAGCGGCGTCAGCATGTGATGCACCGCCGGTTTGGTCACCGCACCGAGTGCCAGCGTGCACAGGGTGATGCCGAGCTGGGAACCGGCAAGCAGCAACGACAGTTCGCGCGCGCTCTTGAGCGCCGCTCGTGCCGAGGCACTGCGGCCAGCCGCGTCCTCAAGCCGGTACTTGCGTGCCGCGACGAGGGAGAACTCGACCGCGACGAAGAACGCGCTGAGCACGATGATGCCGATCGTGATCGCGATGGCGAGCAACGGGTTCAGATCACTCATGCTCCGGCCTCCTCACCGCGGACGGCCCCGGAGGGCTGGAGCCGGACCCGGACGCTGGCCGGCACATGCCGGTCGACCGCTCCCACCGTGATCGCCAGCTCGTAGTCCGGTTGCTCGTCCGGCGTTCCCGGCGAGCGGGGCAGAGCCACCGTCACCGCGTCACCCGGCTGCGGAAGAGTGCCGAGTTCGGTGATCACCAGGCCGCCGACGGTTTCGTAGTCGCCGTGCGGCAGGTCGTGGCCGAGCAGGCGCTCGACCTCGTCGATGTGCACGGTGCCGCGCAGCAGCCAGCCGCCGTCGTCGAGCCGGGTCGCGTGCTCGCCCGCCGGGTCGTGCTCGTCGGCGATCTCGCCGATGAGTTCCTCCGCGATGTCCTCGACGGTGACGACTCCGGCCAGCCCGCCGTATTCGTCCACGACACAGGCGAGTTGCTCGCCAGCCTCCTTGAGCTGGATCAGCACCTGTCGCAATGGCAGCGACGACGGCACGAGCACCGCGTCGCGGGCGATGTCGGAGATGAGCCGCTCCCTGCGTTGTTCCGCGTCGAGCGTGAGCACGTCGCGCAGGCACACGATGCCGCGGACGTCGTCGATGCCGTCGCCGAGTACCGGATACCGTGAATGGCCCGTCGCCATCAGCTCGACCACGTCGGAGACCGGCCGGGCGCCGGAGACCGTGGCCACCTTCGGCCGGGGGATCATGGCGTGCTCGGCGCTGCGGTCGTGCAGATCCAGCACCCGGTCCAACAGCGTGGACATCTCCCCGGAGAGATCGCCGCTGTCTCGCGACTCCGCGACGATGTGTTCGAGGTCGCGCGGGGTCGCCGCGTGCTCGACGTCGTGCACCGGTTCGATGCGCACGAGTTTGAGCAGCAGGTTGGACGCGTGATCGAACAGAGTGATGAGCCAGCCGAACGCGGCGAGGTAGACGTTGGTCGACCAGGCCAGCCAGCGCGCGACCGGTTCGGGCTTCGAGATCGAGAGGTTCTTGGGGAACAACTCCCCGAACACCATCTGCACGATGGTGGAGAACAACAAGGCGAGCACGGTGCCGATGGCGATTCCGACGCCGGTGGAAAGCCCGACACCGCCGAGCAGTTCTCCGATTCCGGCGCCGATGAGCGGTTCGGCGACGTAGCCGACGAGCAGTCCGG